>JBBRMQ010000026.1:0-26225 GCA_038230775.1 Thermoanaerobaculia bacterium | reverse complement strand
TTCGCTCATTTCCCGAGGTGCGCATCGCACCGGCGGCGGCGCCCGATGTCAGCGCGTTCAGCGCACAGGTGCGGACCGGGACCGCAGGGCCGGAGATGGTCGTGGGCACGGCGGCGACGCCGGCCGTCGATGTCGCAAGCGCGTTGCAGCCTCTGTTGCAGCAGGTAACGTCCACCCTGCACATCCCGATGCACGGAGCAGCGTCGCCCGAGGCGTACAACGCGTTCGCCGATGCCCTCGCAGCGCAGACCGCGAACGACGTTGTGAAGACCGACGCCTCGCTTCGTGCGGCGACGAAGGCGGATCCGAACTTTCTTGCGGCGCAGCTGATGGCGATGCAGTTTTTCACCGCGCAGAAGAAGCCCGTCGACGCCGTCGAGGCGGCGAAGCACGTCCTCGCCGCGCAGCGCGACAACCTCGACGCCGCGCGGATGGTCGCCCGCACCAGTTTGAGCACCGGCGATCTCGCCTCGGCATTCACGGGCTATGCGGCCATTCTCCGTAATCAGCCCAACGACACCGAGGCGCTGAATGCGGTGGGGAAGTATGCGGTGGCGGTGAGCGATCTTCAGAAGCTGAGCGCGGTGCTGCGCAACCTTGCGGGATCACCGAACAACGCGGAAGTGCACCAGCCGGACGTGTTGATGGCGGCCGGCCGCGTCGATCAGGCGGTCGAGAAGTACTACGCCGTCGAAGAGCGGGTACCGGGCAACCCGTCGCTCGCACTCAAGATCGGACGCATTGCGGTGCTGCGGCACTCGGCCCCGATCGCGGAGCTCGAGCTCAAGAAACTCACGGACAGCGATCCGCTCTACGGCTTGCACATCCTGAAGGCCTATCTCGCAGCGTCGAGTGGCAACAAAGCGGATGCGGCGAGCGAGTTGAAGATTGCGTTGAGCGCGTCGACGCCGGGCGATGATTACTACACGGCCTCCGCTGAAGTGGCTGCGATCGCCGGGGACGCGGCCGGTGTTCTCGATGCCCTCGAGCGCGCCGCTCTCCGCAAGGAGCCGACCGCCAGCTATATCCTCAACGATCCGCTCTTCGCCTTCCTGGCGAACGACGCGCGATTCGAGAAGATCAAGGAGTCGCTGCTCGCCGAGCAGAACGAGATTCGCAGCGCGCTGGCAGCGGTCTCGCTGTAACGTCTGGCCATGATCGTCACCGCACGCCTCACGTTCTCCGCGGCGCACCGCCTTCACAATCCGAAATATGACGCGGCCTGGAATCGCAAGATGTACGACAAGTGCGACAACCCGGGCGGCCACGGCCACAACTATGCGGTCGAGGTGAGCGTCAAGGGCTCGATCGATCCGGAGACGGGGATGGTGATCGATCTCAAGCGTCTGAAGGACATCGTCCGCGAGAGGGTCATCGATCGAGTCGATCACACCAATCTGAATGAAGACGTCGACTTTCTTCGCGGCGTCATCCCCACGGCGGAGAATCTGGCGCGCGCGTTCTGGCAGCAGATCGCGCCGGCGATCGACTGCGGAGAACTGCACGAGATCGCGCTGCAGGAGACGGAAAAGAACTCCGTGATCTATCGCGGGGAGGACGAGTAAATGAACTACGACCTCGCCATCATGGCCCTCGAAGGCCTGGGCCGCGCGCCACTGTCGGTGACGATGGAGAACGGAGAGATCGTCATCGCCGGCGCGCCCGCATCATTCAAGGAGCTCGCGCGGCTGTGCCTTCTCATCGGCGGCGGCGAGAGCGAGGACGCGTTCGAGCTGCAGCCGGGCGTGCACGTGACGCGCGGATCGCCACTGCTGCGGCTTCTGCCGCGGTAGGTCGCGCTTCTGTGTGTGGCCCGCACACTGAAGCAGGCGTGCACGTGATGTGCGAGTTGCCGCTGCAACTTCCGCTGCGCCAGGTCGCCCCTCACCCGGCCTTCGGCCACCCTCTCCCCGCTGCGCGGGGCGAAGGCAACAGGACGCCAGGCCTTTCGAGAAGTCTAATTAGTAGCGCTTCTTCCCGCGTGCGGGGAGAAGGTGCGCGAAGCGCGGATGAGGGGCGGGCCGACAACCGCGAAAATCAAGAATCGTAATCCGGGCTGTACGTCACCAGCTCGCTGAGGAAGCTCGCGCGCTTGCGCTGCGTGTCGTCGTCGATCTCCAGGAGATCGCGCAGGGAGATCATGCCGACGAGGTTGCCGCCTTCGACCACCGGAAGATGCCGGCAGCCGATCGAATGCATCTTCTGCAGCGCATCGTCGAGATCGTCGAGCGGCTTTGCGACCAGGATGTCCTTTGTCATCACCGACTCCACAAACGTCTTCTCGGGGTTCAGCCCTTCGGCGACGACGCGTTTCATCAGATCGCGCTCCGAGAACACGCCGACGAGTTTGCCGGAGCTCAGAACCGCGACGGCGCCCACGTTCTTCTCGCTCATCTTGCGCGCGACGTCGCGGACGGTCTCCGATTGATCGGCGTGAATCAGTGGACGGCCTTCGATGATCTCAGCGATGTGCCTCATGCGGTCTCCTGTTCGGCCACGGCGGCGGCGCGCTTGCGGGCGACGTTGCCGAGTCCGTCATACGCTGCATATTTGTAGGCTTCGCCCAGGGTGGGGAAGTTGAACACGGCCTCAATGAACGCGTTGATCGTACCGCCGAACTGCATCACCATCATCCCCACGTGCAGCAATTCCGAGGCGTTCTCGCCGACGATGTGCACGCCGTGGATCTTCAGGGACTCCGGATCGAACACCAGCTTGATCATCCCTTTGGAGTCGCCGATGATCTGCCCGCGCGCATTGCTGCGGTAGTACGCCCGCCCAACCTCGTGCGGGATCTCCTTTTCCTTGCATTCCTCTTCCGTCAGGCCGATCGTCGAGAGCTCGGGAATGGTGTAGATGCCGTACGGGAGCGTCGCCGCCACTCGGGTCTTGTACTTGAGATCGAAGGCATGAACCATGGCAACGCGCGCCTGCTCCATCGACGTGGACGCCAACGCCGGGAAGCCGATCACATCGCCGGCAGCGTAAATGTTCGGGATGTTGGTCTGGTACGCGTCGTTGACCACGATCAGCCCGCGTTTGCCGGTCTGCACTCCGGCCGCTTCGAGGCTGAGGTCGCCGGTATTGCTATTCCGGCCCGCGGCGTAGAGCACTTTGTCGACGACGATGCACTGCCCGTTGCGGAGAGCAAGCGAGACCTTGTCGCCCATCTTCGTGATCTCGCGGACCTCACAGGCGAGGTGGAGCGTGACGCCGAGGCGATTCTGCATCTCGCCGAGGAGGATGCGGACGATCTCGCGATCCATGTGAGGAAGCAGCGTCGATCTCGCATCGGTGAGATGTACATCGCAGCCGAGGGCGGCGAAGATCGACGCGTATTCGCAACCGATGACGCCTGCCCCGACCACCGCCAAGCTGGCCGGAATGTTGTCGATCTGCAGAATCGTGTCGCTGTCGCAGACCATCTCGTCGTCGAAGGGCACGTCTGCCGGCCTGTACGGTGATGATCCGGTCGCGACCAGGATGATGTTGCCTTCGATCACCTCTTCGCCGAGAGCGTTCTTGATCGCGATCTCGTTCGGCGAAAGGAAGCGCGCGTTTCCCTGATAGCGGTCGACGGAGTGACGCCGCAGGTTCTCATCGATGCGCGCCCACTCTTTCTCCAGCACCAGTTGCTTGCGGTACATGAAGTCGGAGATCGTGATGCCTTTGATGGTGACTTCGACGGCGTCGCGGAAGCCGCGCTGGCGGAATCCCGACAGATGAAGCGCCGACTCCCGGAGCGTCTTGGACGGAATCGTCCCGGTGTTGACACATGCGCCGCCGGGCACGGGCTCGCGTTCGATGAGCGCAACGCGTTTTCCGAAGTAAGCGGCCTGGGCCGCTCCCTTCTCGCCGGCAGGGCCGGAGCCGATGACGATCAGGTCGTAGGTGTTCACGAGCGTCAGTAGTGGATCAGCGAATGGACTGTTGTGCCGCCCAGTTTCTTTCGTCCGTCGAGAAAAGACAACTCGATGACCACGGCGACCCCGGCGACGGTCGCGCCGCACTCGCGCAGGAGCTGCGAGGCCGCGGCAGCCGTGCCGCCCGTGGCCAGCAGGTCATCGATCAGCAGCACGCGATCGGACTGGTCGACCGCGTCGTGATGGATCTCGAGAGCATCGCTGCCGTATTCGAGCTGGTACTCGTTCCGGCGCGTCGTCCATGGCAACTTTCCCGGCTTGCGGATCGGCACGAAGCCGACGCGGAGGAGTTGTGCGACGCAGCTGCCGAAGATGAAGCCTCGCGACTCGATGGCGGCGATCGCCGTGATGCCGTCGTTGCGAAACGGCTCGGCGAGGCCGCTGCAGGCAAATTCGAGAGCGCCCGCAGACTTCAGAAGTGGTGTGATGTCCTTGAAGAGGATGCCCGGCTTCGGGAAATCGGGAACGTCGCGAATGAGCTTCTTGAGATCCATCAGAACTTCACGTCGAAGTCCGGCAGCTTGCCGCTGAAGTCCTTGGTCTCCTGATCGATCTTCGTCACCTCGGCGTATCGAGGGCCCTCTTTCAGCTCTTCGATCCACTCGTCGATTGCGCTCTTCTCGCCTTCGACCGCCGCTTCGACGACGCCGTCGCGATTGTTCTGGATCCAACCCTTCAGCCCCAGTCGGCGCGCGACGCGGGTGGCGAAAAAGCGGTAGCCGACACCCTGCACTTTCCCGTGGATGTGGATGTGCCGCAGTTCCTTAGCCATTGAACGCGAGATTCTACATGGATGCGGTTCGGTGTGAGGGCCGACTTCAGTCGGCCGATGACCGGCTGAAGCCGGTCCACACACCTATCGGTGTTTGCGCTTCTTCGCGGGTGCGTTTTTCGGTGGCGCGGGTGGCGCCTTCACCACCTCACGAATGACGACCGGCGCCGGTGCCGGCCGGTTCTCGATCGTCTGCACGCGATTGCTCTGGGCGGTGATCTGCTTCTGCAGCGCGGCCTGCTCGCGACGCAGCGCGTTGAGCTCCGTCATCAGCTTGTGCCGTTCGTTGTCGGCGAGGGTGACGAGCGCGACCGTCGCGGCGGCGGCGGCGTCCGTGCGCGGATACTGCTGCACGATGCGCGCGAGCGACTGGCGCGCCTTGTCGTTGTCGCCATCGGCCATCTGCTCCTTCGCCGCTTTCATCAGGGCTGAGGCCTGGATGTCGTTCGGGACGGTGAGGACGAGATACGCGACGACGGCGCCGAGGATCGCGGAGAGGAGGGCGGTGCCGACGAGAACGTTGCGGACTCTCACTCGGGAAAACCGAAGCGGCCGACGAGCGGAACGAACTCGGCGCCGCCGCAGTCCTCGATCTGCGTCCGCGTTCCGACGCGAGTGATCCGCGCCAGGCGCTGGCCGTTGCCCTGTCCAACGGGGATGACCATCTTTCCCGTGCGCGCCAGTTGCTGCACGAGCGGTTCGGGCACTTCCGGAGCGGCCGCGGCGACGATGATGCGGTCGAACGGCGCCTGATCGGACCAGCCGTACGTCCCATCGAAGACCTTCACCGACACGTTGTGAATCTTCAGGTCGCGGATGATCTGCGACGCGCGTGCGGCGAGCTCGTTGATCCGCTCGATGGAGAAAACGCGCGCGCAGAGTTTGGACAGCACGATGGCCTGGTATCCCGTTCCCGTGCCAATCTCCAGCACTTTCTCGGTGCCGTGGAGGTCGAGGAGCTCGATCATCCGCGCGACGATGTAGGGCTGCGAAATTGTCTGTCGGGAGCCGATGGGTAACGCGCCGTCGCCGTAGGCTTTCGAGAGCACGGTGGTGGGCACGAACAGGTGGCGGGGCACCTCGCGCATCGCCTGCAGGATCCGTTCGTCGCGAATGCCGCGTGCGGCGACATAGCGGTCGACCATCAGCGCGCGCTGGTGGGCGAAATTATCTTCCGGGCGCGACGTCGGCAAGTTTCTCCTCGAGGAACCGAAGCCGGGCGATCGATTCGTGGTGCGTGAGATCGAGGTGCAGGGGCGTGATCGAGACGTAGCCGGCCTGAATCGCTTCGAAGTCCGTTCCCTCGCCGGGATGCCACGTCGGTGGGTCACCACCGATCCAGTAGTACTTGCGGCCGCGCGGGTCGAGGCGCTCGATGACGCCTTCGGAATACACCCGTTTTCCGAGCTTGGTCACCTTCACGCCTTGAAAGGCGCCGACGGGGAAGTTCACGTTGAGGATGATGCTCGGATCGCGGTTGCCATCGAGAACGATCTGCGTGAGCTTCGCGGCGAACCGGGCAGGCGCGTCGAACGAGAAGTTCTCGCCGACGAGCGCGGAGAGTGCGATCGACGGGATGTTCAGCAGCGCCCCCTCGAACGCCGCGGAGATCGTGCCGGAGTAGGTGACGTCGTCGCCGAGGTTGGGGCCGAAGTTGATGCCGGAGACGACGATGTCAGGCCGTGTCTCCTTCAGCAAACGGAGAACTGCCAGGTTCACGCAATCGGTCGGCGTACCGTCGACGATCCACTCATTTTCCTGCAGCTTGATGAGGCGCAGCGGGCGGTTCAGCGTGAGCGCGTGCGACGCCGCGCTCTGCTCGCGGTCGGGCGCCACCACGATGACCTCGCCGATTGCGCGCAGCGATGCAGCGAGCTTCTTGATGCCTTCGCTGTAGATGCCGTCGTCGTTGGTGACCAGAATCCGGGGCATCGCTGGATACTAGCAGGACTGTCGGAGCGCCGGCGGCTCGCCGGCCACTCGAAAAACGCCAGCGAGCCGCTGACGATCCCGCCGGCGTCACTGCACGTTGCTCGCGCCGCGGATGAAGTTCGACACATCCTCTTTCAACTTCGCGTGCGCCTTGCGATCGATGTACATCATGTGACCGCCCTCGTAGAACGTCATCGAGACGTTCTTGCGGATCTCGGGATCGATCTGCATGCGCGCGAAGGTGTAGCGCGTCGCAGCGAATGGCGTCGCGAGATCGTAGTAGCCGTTGGCCACCAGGACTTTGAGATACGGGTTCTGAGCCATGGCGCCGCGTAGAGTCTCGGCGACGTCGACGTAGCGGTTCGATGCGCGGTCGTAGCTCCACGGGCGGACCTTGCCGGTGAGGATTTCGTACGCGGAGTCGGATTCGTATTTGAGCTCGCGGCGGATGTAGTCGTTGAAGACGGCGGTGTACTCGCCAAAGATCGCTGCGTACGACGGATCGAAGTCCGGCGACTCGCCCGCAGCGTCCTTGTCGATGCCGATGAAGCGGCCGTCGAGGCGTCCCACCGATCGCCGCTCGGAGCGCATCAGCTCCTTGTCGAAACGATCGATGCGGATGCGCAGGTTCGCGCGATCGAGATACTCGGGAGACAGCCCGCTGTAGTGCGCGAGTTTCTGGATGGTGGCGCGCCGCTCGGCGTCGGAGATCTGATCGCCCTGCATGAGCGCATGCGTGTATTCGTTGAGGGCGAACTGCTCGGCCTCGCGAGCGACGTCCGCGACCGGACGCGCCTGCAGATCGGCGGGGAGGCGCTTGTGATACCACGCGATCGCGCTGTAGGTCGGCAGGAAGAGCGCGTAGGCCTGATCATTTGCGCTATCGAACGCCGTGGTGCCGAAGTTGAGGATGGACGAGATCAGCACGATCCCGTTGAGATAGAAGCCCTCGCCCTGGAGCCAGCCGGACAGGCCCGCGGCGCGCGTCGTGCCGTAGCTCTCGCCTGCGAGAAACTTCGGCGACGTCCATCGGCCGTAGCGCGTCGTCCACAACCGAATGAACTGGCCCACGGACTCGATGTCCGAGTCGACGCCGTGAAACTTTCCGGCATCCTTGAACGGAATCGCGCGGCTGAAGCCCGTCGTCACCGGATCGACGAACACGAGATCGGTCACGTCGAGCAGGCTGTTGTCGTTGTCGACGAGGTGATACGGCGGCATGGCGGCGTGTCCTTCGTCGTCGCGGTACGCCACGCGGCGCGGCCCGAACGCGCCCATGTGCAACCATACCGATGACGAGCCCGGCCCGCCGTTGAACGTGTACGTAACCGGGCGGCGATTCGAATCCGCGCCGTCTTTCGTGTACGACGTGAAGAAGAAACTCGCTCGCGGATTGCCTTCCTCATCGCGCAGGATCATCGTGCCGGCGCGCGCGGTGTACGCGACCGGCTGACCGTTGATCGTGATCGTGTGCTGCGTCGTCGAGATCTGGTCGTGCTGCGGAGGCTCGGGCGTTTTGGTCGCCGGCGTCTCATGTGCGGCCTGCGCGGGCGCCGGAGGCTGCTCCTGGCGGCGATCCTGCGCAAAGGCGGCCGTTGCAGCGCACAGCAGAAGCAGAGCGATCGATTTCTTCATCATGGGCCACTGATTACCATGATGGCGAGGCGGAAGTCACGCCATCACTGCGATACTTTAAGGGTATGAAACGAATCGCATTTCTGCTGCTGGTCTGTGTCCCCGCGTTCGGGCTCTCGCCCGCCGATGCCGCCCGCAGCGCGCGTGATTACCGGACGAAGCACGAAGCTGCGATCCTCGCGGAGTTCAACCAGCTTCTCGCCATTCCCAACCTCGCCTCCGACTTGCCGAATATCGAGCGCAACGCCGCGGCCATCGTTGCGATGTTCACCCGGCGCGGTGCTTCTGCGAAGCTGTTGCGCATCGAGGGCGCGCCGCCCGTCGTTTCGGTGACAATTCCGAATCCCGCGGCGAAAAGCACCATCGCGTTCTACGCGCACTACGACGGACAACCCGTCGATCCGTCGCAGTGGAGCACGCCGCCCTGGCAGCCGGTGACCCGCGACGGGCGCATCTATGCGCGGTCCGCCAGCGACGACAAGGCGCCGATCATCGCGATGGCGGCGGCACTCGATGCGCTTCGCGGCGCCAACACCAGGCCGGCCGCCAACCTCAAGCTGGTCTTCGAAGGGGAGGAAGAAGCGGGCTCTCCACACCTCGGCCAATACTTCGATCGCTTCCCTGCCGATCTGGCGGCGGACGCGTACATGATCTGCGACGGCCCCGTTCATCAGAGCCGCCGGATGCAACTCTTCTTCGGCGCGCGCGGCGTGACCGACGTGGAGATGACGGTCTACGGTCCATCGCGGCCGTTGCACAGCGGCCATTACGGCAACTGGGCGCCGAATCCCATCGTCACGCTCACGCACCTCATCGACAGCATGCGCGATACCGACGCACACATCCTGATCAAAGGCTTCTACGACGACGTGAAGCCGCTCACCGACGCCGAGCGTGCGGCACTGGCGGCGATCCCTCCCATCGACGAAGAGCTGAAACGAGAGCTGGCGATCGGACGCACCGAAGGCGCGGGCAAGCCGCTCAACGAGCAGATCCTGATGCCGGCGCTCAACCTGCGCGGAATCTCCGGCGGTCACGTGGGCGAGCAGGCGGCAAACGCGATCTCGACCGAGGCGAAGGCGTCGATCGATTTCCGGCTGGTGCCGGCGCAGACGCCCGACGGCGTGCGCCGCCGCGTCGAACAACATGTCGCGGATCAGGGCTTCTTCATCGTGCACGACACGCCCGACGCTGCGACTCGTCTGGCGCACGCGAACGTCGTGAAGCTCACGTGGGGCAGCGGCTATCCGGCAGCGCGCACCGCGATGGATCTGCCGCTTTCCGTTCGAGTCGCTGCCATCGTGGGCGCCGCCACCGGCACGCCTGTTCTCAAACTTCCCTCGCTTGGCGGCAGCGTCCCGATGTATCTCTTTCAACGCGGCGGGACCGCGGCCATCGGACTCCCGATCGCGAACCACGACAACAACCAGCACGCGGCGAACGAGAACATCCGCATCCAGAATCTGTGGGACGGCATCGAAGTATTCGCAGCGCTCTTTTCCAATCTCTGACTGGCGGCGTTACCATCAACTCCAATGCAGGCGGCCGCCGACGAGATCCGGACGCGACTGAAGCGTTGGCCGCGAGGCATCGGCGCGGAGCCGCGCCCGTTCGCCGAATCCGCTCTCGAGGCCACATGCGCGATGTTCGGCTCCACCGCGGCCATGCTCGCGTGGGAAGATCCGGAAGAGCCATGGGTGGTCATCGCCTCGCGGCAGGACGGCGTGTTTTCGTGGCGCGAGGAACCGGGGGTACTCGACACCGTGTGTTCCTCTCTGCGTGAGGCGACGCGGATTGAGGTCGCGGTCGACGGCGAGTCGATTCACGGCTGCATGTTCATCGGAACCGCACCGGACCCTCCCGAATGGATGGTGATTCTCGCGGACATCGTCGGAACGCTGATCGCCAGAGACATGGACTACCTGATCTCGAACCGCGTGGCCAGCCGTGAAGCGGTGCACGAGGAGCGCCTCCGTGTCGCGCGCGATCTGCACGACGGCCTGCTGCAGTCGTTCACCGGTGTGGTTCTGCAGCTCGAGACGGTGCACGACATGATCGAGAACAAGCCGGCCGACGCGCAGCGGATGATCACGAACGTCCAGGGCCTCATCATGGCGGACCAGCGCGACCTGCGTTCGTACGTCGAGCAGCTGCGTCCCCGGCGACGCATCGATGTGCCGTTCGATTTCCTGTCCAGACTCACCGAGTTGCGATCGCGGTTCGTGACGCAATGGGGAATCCAGGTCACGGTCGAGAACGAGAGCATCGACCCGCTCGTCGCTCAATCGCTCGGACCGGAGACGTTTCGCCTGATTCAGGAGGCGGTGACCAACGCCGCCAAGCATGGCTCCGCGTCGCACATCACGGTCGCCCTCTCGACACACGACAACCGCATCTGGATTCTCGTCGTCGACGACGGACACGGCTTCCCGTTCCACGGCAAGCTGTCGCTGGCCGAAGTGCGCGAGAGCGGAGTTGGTCCCTCCATGCTCGCCGAACGCGTGGCCGCGTTGAACGGCGATCTGGAGCTGGAGTCGACCGGCAGTGGCGCGCGGGTGCAGATCTCGATTCCGTTGGGATTCTCAGGTGCTTGATCGATGATCCGCATCGTGCTCGCCGACGATCACCGCATCATCCTCGAAGGCCTCGAGCAGCTCTTCGGACGCGAGAAGGATTTCGAGGTCCTGGCAACCGCGACGAACGGCGAGGACGCGCTGACTGCCGTCCGCACCCGCAAACCCGACGTCCTGGTGCTCGACATCCAGATGCCGCGCGGCGACGGTCTGTCCGTCCTCAAGCAGATTCACGTCGAGAAGTTGCCCACGCGAGTGATTCTCCTCACCGCCTCGCTGGATGAAGACGGCGTTCTGGACGCGATGCAGTCCGGCGTCTCCGGTCTGGTCCTCAAGGAATCGGCCGCGGTGACGCTCGTCGACACGGTACGACGCGTTCACCGCGGGGAGCGGGCGCTCGAGCCACAGCTGGTCTCTCGCGCGCTCGATCGCCTCGCGCAGCGAGAGGAAGCGCGAAAAATCGTGGAAGTTCTCTCCAAGCGGGAGATGGAGATCGTCAAAATGGTCGCGGTCGGCTTGCGTAACAAGGAGATCGCAGACAAGCTCTCCATCGGCGAAGGTACGGTCAAGTCTCATCTTCACAGCATTTACGAGAAGCTCGGCGTCCACGGCCGGGTCGAGCTCACGATGTACGCCTACGAGCGCGGAATCGTGTGATCTATCGTTCGATATAGAAGTGACCATCCATTGATAGATATTCATCCGTCCTAACGGAACTTACCCTGTCGACTATCGCGAATTAGCGAGGTTGACAAATGCAAAGCTCCGAACCCATGGCAACTGAGATGGTGGCAGTCTTCCGGCAGACTCCGGAAGGCCATCTCCTCGACTGCAACGACGTGTGTGCGCACATGCTCGGATTCGCGTCCCGCGAGGAGCTTCTCAACAACGGTGGCCTCGAATACCAGAACGCCTCGGACATCATCTCGATCGCCATGGCACTCCGCGACCTCGGGAACCTCACCAATGTGGAGATCGCGCTCCGGAAGAAGGACGGCAGCATTGCGTGGGTCCTCCAGAACCTGAAGCTCGTCTCCGTCGATGCGGCGGAGAAGGTCTGGATTGAAGGCGCGATGTTCGACGTCACGGAGCAGCGCGTCGCGACCCAGCGCCTGGAGTTCCAGGCCTACCACGACGTCCTGACGCTGCTGCCGAACCGCATGCTGTTCATGGATCGCCTGAACGTCGCGCTGGCGCAAACGCGCCGTCGCAAGCGCCAGGTCGGGGTCTTCATGCTCGACATCGACCGCTTCGAGATCCTCAACAACGCGTTGGGACGCGGCATGGCGGACCGTCTTCTGCGCGCCATCGCCGACCGTCTCAATGCAGCGCTGCGGGAAGAGGATTCGCTGGCGCACTTCAACGCGGATGAATTCGTGTTCTTCATCGCCGACAACGGCGGCGGCACCGAAGCGGCGCTCGTCGCGCAGCGCACGCTCGATTCGATGGCGGAGCCGTTCAATGTCGGCGGCCGCAACATCGATCTGACGGCCAGCATCGGCATCGCGCTCTCCGGCCACGATGCGAATGACGCCGACACTCTGATCCGCTACGCCAGCTCGGCGATGTATCGCGCGAAAGAGTTCGGCCGCAATCTCTACCAGTTCTACGACGACGCGCTCAACGCGCGCACGCTCGAGCGCCTGGCGCTCGTGTCCAGCGTCCGCCGCGCGCTCGACCACGGCGAATTCGAATTGCACTTCCAGCCCGAGGTCGACGTGCAGACCGGCCGCATCGATTGCGTCGAAGCCTTCCTCCGCTGGAAACACCCCGACCTCGGCATCATCGGCCCGAACGAGTTCTTCAGCGTCGCCGAGGAAGCCGGCCTCGGACCGCGCATCACCGAGTGGGTGCTGTCGTCCGCCTGTCAGCAGGCCAAGCAGTGGTCGGAGGACGGAATGCAGACTCGCGTCGCCGTGAACCTCTCCTCCCGGGAGTTCCAGGCGAACGAGCTGGTGCGCAGCATCGATCGCGCGGTTCGCCGCAGCGGTCTCGAGTCGCGCGGCCTCGAGCTCGAGATTGCGCATGGCTCGCTCGCGGATTGCGGACGCTCCACCGAGATCCTGCAGGCGCTGAAGGAAGTCGGCGTCCTGCTGGCCATCGACGATTTCGGCAGCGGCGGTTGCTCGTTTGCCGACTTGAAGCAGATGCCCGTCGACACGATCAAGATTGCACCGATGTTTGTGCACAACATGATTCGCCGCAATGACGACGCCGCTATCGTGCAGGCGATGATCACGATGGCGAAAGGCTTCGACATGCGCGTCGTGGCCGAGGGCGTGGAGACCAAGGAGCAGCTGGCGTATCTGCTGAACCGCCGCTGCACGGAGATGCAGGGTTTCTTCCTTGGCAGGCCGCTTCCCGCAGATTCTCTGGCAGAAATCCTCCGCATGCAGCATTGACCGGTAATAGAGAGACTGGTTCCGAGGCGGACGTAGCGCGGGCAGCCGAAAGGCTGCCCGTTTTTTTCAGCTCTGGAATCTGCTCATGATCCGGAGTTCACGCCTCCGGCATCTCGAATGGGTTCCAGTGAGCCTGCCTTCCTTCGCCAAAGATTGCAGGAGCAGGAATGCGCGCTGGCGATCACTTTCGCCGATGTCGTAAGAGGTGTGGGGCCAGCCCTCTGGCTGGCCGGCCAGTCAGAGGACTGGCCCCACACTTGGCGCTACGCGCCTGATCCGGCCGAGAGTTCTGGTTCGTTCATCGTCGCCGGTGCCGGCGTTCCATCGCGGTCGAGAAGAGCTCAACGTTGTTCGCCGGGCTGCCGTCGGGAAGAGTGGAGACGTCTTCGAGACCGATCCGGCTGTCGTATCCGTGGCGCACGGCTTCGTCGAAGAGATCCCACGCAATCGTCCCATGCCCGTGGAGCAGGCGTGGCGACGCGTTCTGCCCCAGCCTCTCCACGATCACCTCGATCGCGCGAAGGGCGTCATCGAGCTGTTGTTCCTGCAGCTCGATGAGCACGCGCTCGACCGGAATGGCTGCGGCGAGAAACCGCCTGGTGCTCGCCTCGTCGAGAATGCCGGCCTCCACACCGATCCCTCGCGCAATCAGCAGGCGTGCGACACTCTCGCAACCGTCTTCGTCGAAGTTGACCGACGCGGAATCAGGCAGCTCTTGCCAGTGCGCGATCGCGGCGAGACGCATTCGAACGTCGGGCAGAATCCAGGCGCCGGTGGTCAGTCCGAGGCGTGCGTTCGGGACTCTTGCGCGAATGGCGGCGACGGTCCTGTCGACATTCGCGGGCATCAGACTCTCGGCGCCATGAACGTCGCGTGGATGCACATGAAACGTCGTGGCTCCGGCTGCCGCGCACACGGCCACGTCGTTCGCGATTTCCGCTGGTGTTGCCGGCGCTCCAGCCGCGCTGCCGTTCAGCGCGATCTTGATCAACACCCGAGGGACGTTACCACGCGTGTTCGGCCTTATCGATGCGTGGTTCCGTTCGCGATGCCGGCCATTCCCGCTACGCCGGCCACGGTCGAGACGTCACCATCGGGCGTGATCTTGCGGATCGTGCTGTTGAAGGTGTCGGCGATGTAGACGTTCCCCATTCTGTCCGTGGCCACGCTGTATGGACCCGCAAAGCGCGCGACCGCGGCTGGGCCGTCCACGGCGCAACATTTCCCGCCGTTGCGTTTCTTCGGCGGTGACGGCGCGCCCGCCAGCGTGGTGACGAGTCCGGCCGGCGTGATCCTGCGGATCGTCGCGCTCATCCAGTCCGCGACGTAGACGTTGCCGCTGCCATCGACCGCGAGACCCGCGGGATTGTCGAAGCGCGCTGTGCTGCCAGCGCCATCCGCGTTGCCGAACTTCCAGAAACCGGGATGCCCAGCGAAGGTGGTTACCGCGCCGGCGGGTGTGATCTTCCGGATCACGTTGTTGAAGGTCTCGGCGACGTAGACGTTTCCGTCGCCATCGGTGGCGACGCCCCACGGATCGCTGAATCGCGCGCCGCCGCCAGTGCCGTCGCGATGCGCCTTCTGCCCCGCCGAACCTGCGAGCGTCGTGACGACTCCATCAGACGTGATCTTCCGGATGGTTCGATTGACCATGTCGGCGACATAGACGTTGCCCGCGGGATCGATGGCCACGCCCTCCGGCATGTTGAAGTGCGCAGCGGTGCCGGTTCCATCCGAGGAGCCGGTGTGGCCCGCTTCGCCGGCGACCGTCGTCACGATGCCCTGCGCCGTGATCTTTCGAATGGTGTGATTGCCGGCGTCGGCCACATAGACATTGCCCGCGGCGTCGCTCGCGAGGCCGGCCGGATGATTGAAGCGCGCTTCACTCCCAGGTCCATCGCTGCTGCCGGCGACGAGGGGCGATCCGGCGAAGGTCGTCACGACTCCGGCCGGCGTAATCCTCGCGATGATGTGCGCATCATCCTCGGCCACGTACACATTTCCGGCGGGATCGACCGCGATGCCACGCGGTGTCAGAAAGAGCGCAACGCCGGGAGGACGAGCTGGTTGAGCGTCAGCGGACAGTTGGAGACTCGCGGCAATCGCGATCGCGAAGAGCACCGAGGTTGCTGGGTGGGTCGCAGTCATGAACGACAACCTAGGTCCCAACCTCCAACATGGCCCGTCCAGGAATGTCGGGGTATTGCTACTGCGTCACGGACCGGTTACTTCGCCGGCTTTTTCCGCGGCCGCTGCTTTGCTGAAACCGATCGGATGATCAGCTTCCCTCGCCCTGTCGCTGGCAGCGCCGTCTTCGCCCGGGCAATCGCAGCAGCGACGAGCGCCTCGACCTCCGGGCGCGCCAGTTCGCTGGCGGATTCGAGGCGAATGAATCGAGTCTGATTGCCCGATCCGAGTAGCAGCTTCTTTGGATCGGGAAGACTCGCCCCCTGAATGAAGCACAACCCGACTCCGTTCGCGCGGGCGGCGATCGACACAATGGCATCGGACGGCCGTTCCGTCGGGGAGTAGCCGATCACGAAGAAGTTGTAGTTGTCATACACCAGCTCGTTGGCGGTCGGAAACCTCTTGCGCACTGCCGTTCGCACGGCGCGAATCAGCCGTTGATCCGCCGGCGCGAACTTCCCGATGAACGCCTTGAGTTGCGCCTCAGCGTCGGCAGCCGCGCTCTTAACCTTCTTTGTCGGACTCATTCGTCACGCGGCGGGATGGCGCCGCTTTCTTTCCGCGACCGAGGCGCCGACGAGTTTCTCGAGCACGGGCAGCTTGATGTCTGCAACTCGTTTGACGTAGAGACATGCTTTGGCCGTCTTATGCTTTCCCAATTGTGCAAGGAGACTTTCGCGACCTTCGAACTCACCGACGAAGTAGAGGCTGATGTCACCCTTGCGCGAGGAGAGGCCGACAAGACATGAATCACCTTCGCGACCGCTCTCGTATTTGTAATGATAGCTTCCGAAGCCGACGATGCTGGTTCCCCACATCTTTGGCTTCTGCCCGGTGACCTTGCTCATCAGTGTGATGAGGACCTTGCAGTCCTCCCGGCGCTGAACGTCTTCGATGGCGGCCAGGTAGGCGGGCACGCTCGCATTGGTCATCTTGGTCTTCTGTTCCGGCATGAGCCGCTCCTCCTGGCTCGTTCTGCCGGCGAGTATAGCGCCGGGAAGGGGGCGAGCCGGATGACGCAACAACGCTTACCTCCCGCTCGAAAGCAGATCGGGGAACGACGTACTGAAGATCGAGCAGCCGCTCGCAGCAGGGGACGTTCTGGATCACGCCAAACTGCAACGCGCGCTGCGGACGGCGATCTGCCTGGACGAGTCGATCGTCAGCCTCACCAACGCGGCGCACGCTCTCGAGCTCGAGGCGTGCCGCATCATCAATGTCAAGCTGGGTCGTGTCGGCGGGCATGGCGAGGCGCGGGGGATTCAGGAGCTGGCAAGGATCCGTCGCGTCCCGCGAGTGTCATCGCGCCGGTCGCCCAACTCAGCCGCTCAAGCTCGCCTGACTACTTGCCGAAGATCACCGTCACCGTGTTCTCCGAGTTGTTAGTGACCGCGATGTCGCCCTTGCCGTCGCCATTGAGGTCGCGGATGGCCAGGCCCTTGGGATGCCCGTGCACCGGCAGGTCTTTGCGGGATTTGACAGTCCCGTTCCGTGTCATCGTGAAGACTGTGATGTGGTCGCCATCCGGGTTCGAGACCACCACGTCCCCAACGCCATTGCCATCGAGGTCGCCGATCGCGACGATGTTGGGAAGCCTATCCATGGGGAACGGCGAGCCCGTCATCGCCCGGAATCTGCCGCGGCCATCGCCGAGCAGGACTGTCAGACCATCTCGACCCGAGCGATCCGCCGTGCTGCTCGGAGAATTCACGATGGCCAGGTCGGCGAGACCGTCCCCGTTGACGTCACCCACGGCGACGTTGAAGGGAGAATCACCACAAGGAAACGGTGAGCCCGCGGGTTGCCTAAACGCGCCCTTGCCATCGCCGAGGAGGATGGTGACGTTGTCTCCGTCGAGATTCGGGCTCACGATGTCCGCCTTGCCGTCTCCATTGAGATCGGCGACGCGGATTCGCTGATATGGGTGCTTGCCCACCGAGACATAGGTGCCGGGCGTCTGAAAGCTCCCCTTGCCGTCGTTGAGCAGGATCTCCAACCGGTCCTCCGCCCAGCTATCCGTCGCCAGATCCAGAAAGCCGTCGCCGTTAAAGTCCCCGGTCGCGATGCCGTGTGGATGCGGTTTGACAGCCACACTCACAGGCGAGGCCGGAGCGGGTGCGAATCCGCCACGACCGTCGCCGAGTAACACGGTCAGATGCTGGGTCTCATGATTCGCGAATGCTAGATCGAGCCGACCGTCGCGATTGAAGTCGCCAACGGCGACGTCGTTCGGACTATGGCCGGCGGGTACCGGCGAGCCGGGCGCGGGCGAGAAGCCTCCCTTGCCATCGCCTAGTAGCACCGAAGCATCGCCGCTCCTTTCGTTCGCCACCACCATGTCCATCTTCCCGTCGCCGTTGACATCGACGATCGCCACGATGCCCGGCCCGTCTCCAACAGCGAAGCGACGTTCACGCCAGGGGGATTCCGCGGAACAACTCGCGATCAGCGTCGCGTGCAAGGCGACGACGTAGGCGATCATTTTGACCATGGTTCTCTCCATGGATGTTGAACGAAAAAGCGCAATCCCACTTCTCTGGATGTCTCGCCATCGCTGGCGTTACTCCCGGCGCCTAACGGAGCTTTCGCTCAGCCGCGAGCGGCCTCCACGCGCCAGAGTACCTGACGCGCGGAAGCTTGCAAAGCGCGAGGGCCTTCAGGACCGGGCCCGCGGACGGCCGCACGTCGGCTGCAGCGAAAAGTTAGGCCGGCCAGGGCGGAGCGTTGGCCCTTGCGACAAACTTAGATGTCAATTAGCCTGGTTTACGAAGCACGCGAATGTCGATTTCTCGCTCGACATATTGCCATTCTTCTGTTGCGCGGAGCGTAGCGACCAGTTCCTCGAATCCTGCGGCATTCGCCGGCGAATACTCGAACCACGTCAGAAAGTCGAAGGGTTCCCCGAGATCATAACTGTGATGTAGCCGACGAGCGACTGCCGGCAGATATTTCAACCCGGTAGCGATGTGTGCTGAGCGCTCTTCGAATATCGCCCGTCGCTCTTCCTGGGTGAGCAGCCACCATGCCGCTGACTTCTTGACTGGGATCAGAGCGGCCAGCGTGGCCTCGGCTCGACCCGAAGGCGGCTGGCGCGCTTCGAGTGCCTGCCGCTCGGCGGCGGTAACGTACCGTTCGAAGCTTGTCACACCGCGAAGACACCACCTCGCGTCATACGGCAACGAATTGACGTGTTCGTTCACGATGGTAAGCCTCTGAACCCGAGGCAGCGGATCACCGATGACTGGAGCCATCGACCGAATCTCCCACTCGCCGATAGGTCCGCCGATGAAGCAAAGTTCGACTGGTCACGCCTAAACGATACCAAGCGGCATCGATGTCGCGAAAGAATCCAAACGTCGCGAGATTACGCGCGATTGTAGCTCGCGGCTCGGCCCAACGTCCTTTCGCTCAGCCGCTACGTGCCTTCACGTGCCCGCCAAACTGACACGTGGACACCCGAAGCACGACGCAGAAGCGCCGGGCCAGCAAAAGGCGCGTGGTCGGCTGCTGCGCAGAAGTTAGCCCGCCGATGCCTGCTTGCCTTTGAAAACATTCCGAGCAGTGGTCAGGAAGCCAGCGATGCAAAAGCTGAAGTGCCAGAGCGTCATGAGAGCGCCACTGACGAGAACTTTGGAACCAACAGGGTTGCTCTTCGACCACCTGTTGTAAAACTCGATGCTCTCGCGGTTCGCACCGTTCCACGCGAATGCGATCGCGATGATCGCGTGTGGAAACACGCAGAGCAGCCAGCTTGCGAGTAGAACGAACCAGCCCTGGCGAGTGGGATTCCGTGAGACGAACAGCGCAGCGGCAGTGAACAGAAGGCCGAAAGCCACCCACGTAAAACCGAAGGAGACTGCCCAGGCCTGAAGGTGACCGCCGAACGGATACGCCTTGTTCGCCAGGTAAGGCCCAGCGGTTGGATTCCAGAAGCGAGTAGCAAAGCCAAAACCGCTAAAGGCCAACGGCACGCCTGACCAGCCGAGGAGACGCCACGATACCGGCGCGGACGCAAGCCGATGGAGGATGCCGGCGACGGCTCCGATATAGATCAGGGCCGCAAGGCAGATCGCGACAAGCAGCCAAAGCATCTTCGATGTGCCTGACGGATTGGCGTCAGGTAGCCCCGGTGCATTCTAGCCGCTTGCGCGCGGCCGGTCAGTAGGAGGTCGCAAGATGAAAGTTGCTCTCTCGCTCCTATGACGGCGCTCCGGCTGGGTACGGGCTGCTGCGAATTACGATTCGTGCGACGTGGATGTCGGGCACGACCGTGCGCTTCGCGTGGAGTGGCCTCCGTTGTTGCGCGAGCAGACGGTCTAACGATCCGCGCTTCAGCCGTGCGGACCCGCACGCCGAATGGCAGCGCACTGGCGACCAGCAGGTTGCGGGGCCGCGTCGGCTGCAAGCAAAAGTTAGACGGCCCCGCGTTGCTCTTGACCTGCACGCTCTACGGCGACCGAGAGTTGCGACCAGTCGGCCGGATCCCCTGCGAGGGCTTTCAGCGACCGCAGCGCGATTGAACGTTGGCTGCGTGTTCGGGCATCCAGTACGCGAGTGGGTAGCACGAAGAAGGACCACTGTGCCGTGTTGAGAGGATCGACACTAGACTTGTCCTGATGGTGGAGTAGTGCAAGGACGTAGACGTCCGCTTGTCGCTTCGATTCCGTACTTAGACGATTGGTGGCGGCATCCCAAGCGCGGGTGGTGGGCGTGCTCCACACTATGTTGGAGAGTCGCGCCTGATACCAGCTTTGGATGTGAGCTGCCGATTTGACTTCGATCTTGAGTCCTGAAGGAGTGGTGAGGTCGAAGGCGTCCCACTCGCTCCTTACTCCCGTGACATCGATTCCGACGGCTGTGGCCACGATGAATTCGGCCAGGCGACCTCGGGTCACGTTGCTGACGAGATCCGAGACGCTCCATTGCCAGAAGTTGCGGAGACTGTGAGGAAGGACCCGACCGTCCGTGTGGAACGCCTCTTGACCGGTACGACGCTGTACGGCGATGGGTGGCAGCGGCTTGTCAGGCATTCTGTTTCCTAGGACGTCTAACCTGCGCTTCACCGGCACGGCCCGCCCGCGGAATCGTAGCAGCTTGCGAGGCAGCGACGCGGCGGGCCGTGTCCGGTGCAAGCGCTAGTCAGGCGGCGCAGATGAGCGCGCGAGCAGGCCATTAGCCCAGCCAGCGATGATCTCGGCTACCTGCGCTTCTTCGCCCGTATACATGTGGTCTGCATGTTCGATCATTACCGTATCGACGCGACTGGGGCCGCTCGACTGCCGTTGGATGTGCGCTTTGAGTACGTCCAGATCCTTCGCACCGCCAACATCGTCTCGCGTGCCGAACCAGGCGAGGAGTGCGCAGCGGATGCGCGTTACGGCTGGGTTTCGCGTTCGAATGCCGTAGAAATCCATGACGTCCGGAGGAACCTTCGCGCTATCGAGATACGTGGCCGCACTGACGTAGGAGGGATACGATCGGCGCAGAGCCGGGAACTGCAGCAACTCATCGCCGCGATCGCTGGTGACCAGGCGAGCGGCATCCGCGGACATCTTCGGATCGGGTGCCTCGTTTGGGTAAATCTGTCCGGAAGCGGAGATCAGACCAATGACGCGCGGGTCCTGTTCTTGTGCTTGGTAGACGCGAACCGCTGCCCACCCAGCGCTGTGTCCGACCAGCACCACCTTCTTGAAGCCTCGGTCCTCGGCGAAGTCGACCCACGCAGCGAGATCGCGTACTTGCTCACTCGCTACGCCCCAATAACCCCCGCCGCGGATCCGCTTTCCATGCCGGTATCCGGCAACAGTTCCGAGATCATGCATCCGCGTGTTGGGAGTAATGCACGTGTAGCCGCGCGCCGCGAGAGCTCGACCGATCATCGTGTACGACGGATCGTAAAAGTTCGTGCCCCAGCCATGGATCCAGATGACGGCAATTGGTTTGGCAGACTTGCTCGAGGGCGTGAACATCGCGCCGCCGTTGACGATGTCGTCCTTGGAACGAACATAGACGAGTTCTTCGGGGAATTTCCCCTCTGTTACCGTAATCGTCCGCGGGCGGTAGCGCAGCCAAAGCAGAACAACGAGGGCCAGTGCGAGAACGGCAGTAATCGCGCTAAGCCAACGCCGAAGCATCGAACGTCGTCGGAGCATCGCAGCCTCCTAGAAACTTCGACCCTATTACGTTCTTCGATCGGCCAAGGTTAACGTTCGCTATCCGCGCCCTTCGTCGAATGCATTTCGACAGTGGCATCCCACCGTGTACCAGGCCGCGCGCCGCCCAACGGACCGCGCTTCAGCTGCGCGGACCGCGCGCCGAATTGTAACGCGTTCGGGACCCAGCAGGTCGCGGGTCCGCGTCGGTTGGAAGCGAAAAGTTAGGCGGCGGTTACTTCGTTCTTATTGCAAGAGTGCGAAGCTTCCAACTGTCACCACTTCTTACCCACGTCAAGGTTACAGGCACAGTTTTCTTCTCCCCAGCTTTGCCGCTGAACTGCGACAGCCAGGGGTCATTTGCCAGGTCGGCTTTGCGCGGCTGTCCTCCCGCTTCGACCGTGACCTCAACGTCCGCGTCCACCTGGTACGTTTCCCGCCTCGCCACCTGCGTTACGTTATTTATCGACCATCGGCCGGTGCGCAGATTCAGAAAGCTCCGGAGATCGCTTGCCGCCGTCGCTTGAGTCGGTCCCGAATGCATCGGCGCGGGGCTTTGCGCCATGGTCGCGAAAACCGCAACGAGCAAGATCACGAAACCGCTGCCGAGAGCATACCGGGTCACTCGGGTAATTCGCATGAGAGACTCCTTTCGATGGAAGCTTATCGTATGTTCTGCCGGTGTGGTGCCGTCAAAGTCTCGGGCACCACCCGGAACTCAATCGCGAGCGCCCGACTGACGTCCGCCTAACGGACCCGCGCTTCAGCGGCGTGGCCCGCGACGCGAGATGGTAACGCGCTCGGGGGCGCGGCAGCGTAGCGGGCCACGTCGGCTGCAAGCGCTAGTTGGGCGTGCTAGCGGCGCGCGAACCCATAAAGCGCACTACCCAGAGCCCTCAATCAGGTAGAGGTAGAGCGGCAGGCCGAGCGAGACGCCGACCGTGCACATCCCCGCGACCACAAGCCAGTGAGTACGCTTGCCAGCGGCTATTTGCCTGCCCGCGAGGACAAGGACCACGACGGCAGACACGAGAACATCGAGCCACGCGAACGCGGCGATGGCAGACTGCGAAGCCTGCTGGAGCAGGAGCTGAATGTCGAGACCGTGTTTGATAAGCCAAGGGGCGAATACGGCATAGGGGAGGATGGTGCCTACTACGCACAGCGCAAGCCAAACACGCCTCATATGTCACCCCCGATGCCGCCTGACGACAAAACAACGGGCACGCCTCGTTCAGCCGCCCAACGGATCAGGGTTCAGCCGCGTGGCCCGCGACACCATGGTAGCGCAGCTTGAAAGGCGTGAACGCAGCGGGCCACGTCGGCTGCAACCCGGAGTTAGGCGCGCGGTTAGAACGTCAAGTCGATGGCGTGGTTGGGGAGCAAGCCGATGTGCGGTCGGCTGTACTTGGTGTAGGCCATGTCGTTTGCAGGATACGACCGCGGCCTTCGGCTTTGCCTTGGTACATGAGAGCATCGGCCTGGCGTACCGCTGAATCGATACTATGCGGCGCCTCTGTGAATGTTACAGCGCCGAAAGTCGCACCGACGTTCCACTGACCGCTCGTTCCCGCCGCGACGGCAGCCGCTATACGCTCAAGCGCCGTGTGTGCCTGTATAACTCCTGTTTCCGCCATGAGAATGACGAATTCATCACCGCCCAGACGGGCCACTACGTCGGTGGCGCGCGCGCTATCGGCGATGTGCTCGGCTACCGATCTCAGGACGCGATCGCCCTCCGAATGGCCCAGCTGGTCGTTGACCTCTTTGAACCTGTCCAGGTCGACGTATGCCAATGTGAACGGTCGCCCGCTGCGGCGGCTCTCCGCAATGACCCGAGTGCCGAGCTCTTCGAACGAACGGGCGTTGGCAAGCCCGGTAAGCGAATCGATGCGGGACATAGCCCTCTCGCGCGCGTGGGCGCGCAGCGCTGAGGCGAGAGTTGCGTTCACGATCAGAAAGAATCCGAGTCGGACGGCGCTGTTCCAGTACGGGATCCAAGCTGCGGAGTAGGGCCGCCCCATCGTGATATCTAGATAGCCCCAGAGCGCGGCGGCAAGGAGTGCCACGAACGCACCCGCGCGGCTCGTCAGGACTCTGCCTGCGAACGCGACGGGCATGAGGTAGAAGATGGAGAAGCTGACTTCGGATCCGGTAGCGGCATCGAGAGCTCCCACCACGCCCACGAGCGCGATCGCGATACCGAGTCGTATCCCTGGAGGGGCAGCCTCCATTTTCGCACCCCAGCGTCGGCCAGCGCCCCGAACTCGGCCGCCTCCTGTACGCGATTCCGTGGAGTAATGCACCGGAGTCATCTCTTTGGTCAGCCTCAAGATCGGGCGTGACCTCCTTTGCGCTGCCTATAGACAATACAAGCCGACCCCGCAAGCCCCCGCCGGCCCCGCGGTCGGACTCTCCGGCGGTCCCCTGAACGACGTGAGTTATTGATCCATATTTATTTAGGATGGTTACCTGCGGGTCATTGCCGCCTAACGGATCCAAGCTAACCGGCGTGGACCCGCACGCGAACGATGGTAGCACTGGCGACGAGCCGAGTTGCGGGTTCACGTCCGGTTGAGCGCGTGGAGTTGGGATGGCGGCCGGAGCTACTTCGGCTTTACGCTCGACAGGAAGCGAAGATCTTCCGTTGCTGTGTTGAGCGGTGTGGTGCCACTGCAGATCGACGTCTGGCACATCGTAGAGTTTGCGGACGTGAGGTAAATGAGATAAGCCTGCCCCCGTTGAAACTCGACGCCGCAGTCGCCGGCGCCGTGCCCCGTTAGAAAGTCTTCCCGCGAGGCAACCGCGCCTTTCCAGCGGTTCTCGACGCGCATTCGTACTCGGACGCCGAAGTCGGTGCAATAGGTGTTCGGACGATAGGGAGGCGAGTACGACTCATCCAACCACCGATGCACGCGAAGCTGCAGTCGATTCCACCACGTGAATTGGTCGTCGACCGATTCAACCGTTCCAGCGAACACGGCGACTGCGTTCGCAAAGTGACGCGCAGGCGGCATCCTTTGACACTCGCAAGCGGCGACTTGGCCGCAGTACGTGATTGCCACAGCGAGGAATGACGCTCTGATCGCGTGCATGATCTCTGGTCGGCCTAACGCACCTGCGCTTCAGCGGCGCAGTGCCGCACGCGAAAGAGTAGCAGACTTTCGACACAGCAGCGAGCGGCACGGAGTCCGCTGCAAGCGCGAGTTAGGCCGCTGACGCGAGCGAGAGATCGGTGAGGCGTTGCGCGCGAGTGAATGCGGGCTCGAATGTAACCGCTGTCCGCTTGGGCGGTCGCGCGTGCCTATCAGCGAAAATGCCACACGATGCCGAAGGAGAGGCGCGCATGCTTCTGGATGTGGGTCATGCCGACCGATTGCGCTAGCGCTGTGTTCCGGAGATCGGGCCGCGCGAGGAATGTGGGAGCGTAGTCCATGAGTACGCGGCCGCTGACCGCCTCGCTCATTCGTACGTCCAGTCCGCCGCCGAGGGTCAGAGTCAATCCAGCATCTGTGTTCGAGTCCGCATAGTGGACCGTTGAGTCCTTTGGAAAGGCCGATGACGAGACGACGATGAGTCCTGTACCCATATATGGATTAAAGTACTGCACACCCGAGCCCGCCATCGTGTACTTCGAGTTGCTATACACCGCTCCAATGAGGCTATGCACAAAGGGTGTTACTCGCCCCCACTCTGATCCTCGGAGCTCAGGGCCGGCGAGGAGATAGAACGTCTGCGTCTTGGTCTCGAAACGCAATCCGGTTCCGCAGCCAGTGGGCTGGCAGTAGGTTGCGGCGCCGGTGAAGCGGTCGAAATAGCCCGACAGGTCCGCCGTGAAAGCGAGATGCCTCCTCTTTAGGCGCGTGACTGAAAGCTCGAAGCCGATCGGCCCGCTGCCGTGACTGAAGAATGGTGAGACTTTCCGGTCCGTAATGACCAAGGTGCCGCGGTCAGGGACATAGTCAATGTTGGCCGACTGCCCGCCAAAGAGCAGGAAGTGAGATGGCGGGCCGGCACCCGCTTGCGCAACAACCTGCGTGGCGCAACACAACGCCAGAATCGTCATCGCGAGGGTTCGGCACATCGACATTCCCTCCACTCTTCGGAGCGCGACCATCGCGATCCATAGGAACCGTGAGTCCCGGCTTGGCGGTAGAACAAGACCGGTCTTCGGACCGGTGCATTCAGGCGAACGCTTCGTCGGCGGATCTCCCCTTATGACGGGCCTCACCACTGCGGGTTACAGTTTCCGACGGCTGCCGCTGATTCGGAGAACACCGCTACGGCGGCACGCGCCCAGCCGATCTCGACAGTGCGCCCGGTCACAGCCGCCGCGTTCCGACCCAATGATCCTCCGTTTATGAGGATGATTGCTGCGCTTGTTGTGATGGGGACGCTCCGCGGCCAGTCCGGCAGATCACACATGCGCTGGGCGACGGAAACAGAGAATGAATACGATGATCGCGCGCCTCGCAGCTTTTTCGAAACGTTGCGGCCTAACGGATCTGAGCTAACCGGCGCGGACCCGCACGCGAACGATGGTAGCACTGGCGACGAGCCGAGTTGCGGGTCCACGTCCGGTGCAGCGACGAGTTAGATGGCGCGAATTCAAGAAGTAAGTGCAACAACGCTTCGACGAAACAGGAGCG
>JBBRMQ010000025.1:0-26918 GCA_038230775.1 Thermoanaerobaculia bacterium | reverse complement strand
GCGGATCGCGTTCGCGCGGTCGGCGAGTGCGGGGTCCGCACCGACGACTTCGACCAGAACTTTGCGCGGGTTCGCCGCGCTCGCGGGCGGAGGTCCTTTCGGGGCAGTCGCCATCGGTGCGGCCACGACCTGCGGCTTTGGACGCATCATGAGCGCGGCGCCGCCTCCGATCACCACAACCGCCGCCGCTGCGACCGCCATCGCCAGGCGTGTTTTCTTTTTCTTCGCCGCGGCCGCCGCGAGTGCCTGTTCCGCAGCGAGCGCCTCGGCTGCCGCGGCCGCTTCTTCCGCCGCGGTGTCGATCGCTGTCTCGGGCTCCTCTTTCGGTTCAGGAGGCACGATCGTGGCGACCTTCACGCCCGCTTTGGCGCCCGCGTCGCGATAGCGCACCTGCGATTTGCCTCGGCGCGCGAAGTCCTCAGAAACGTGCAGCACGAGCGGGGGAAGCTGTTTCAGGACTTCGATCCCTTTGGCGACACCTGCGCCGGTGACGCTGCCGTCGGCCTCCTGAACTTCGCCCGCATGCAGCAGCATGCGCACCGGAATGATCTCGGGGCCTTGTTGCTCGGCGGAGAAGTCGAACTCCCCTTTCCGTGCCGCCTCGACCGCGCTGTCGACGTCTTTCAGCTCGGCGACCATCCGCGGTCCGAAGGGATCGAGAACTTTTCCGTCGAACAGATAGACCGCTTCACCGAGGATCTGCTGCATGCGCGCGGCGGATTTGGCGGCAGTCGACGGATCGGTCTTGTTCAATTCGTCGTAGTTCGCCACATCGGCGAGGAAAAGGATCGAGTTCTTCGCAGAGGCGGCCTTCTGTTGCGCACCCTGCGGCGGCGCAGCGGCCGCCTTCGCAATCTCCGCGGCAAACTTCGAAGCCTCCGGATCGACCTTGTTGATCGCATCCTGAATGGCTTTCGCATCTTTGAGCCGCTTGAAGGAGTCCTTGAAGAGGCAGCCGCCCATCACCGCCAACACGCCGTTGTCGACGTTGGGATTGACGGCCTTCGGCGATGGCGGCTGCTCCTCGACGATCTTGTGCGCGACGTCCGCCGCGGTCGTCGCCTGGTACGGCATCCGTCCCGTCGCCGCTTCGTACATCACGAGACCAAGCGAGAACACATCCGTCTGCGGACCCACCGCCTGATTCGTGATCTGCTCCGGCGCCATGTACGACACCGCGCGGAGATCGTTGCCCTTCTGCTGAAACTGCGACGGCTGACCCTGCCGCGGAAGGATGTTGCCGAGGTTCAGACCAGCGAGTTTGGCCTGGCCGGAGGGGAGGACGATGATCGAGTCGCCGCCGACGTTGCCGTGCGTAATGTTCCGCCCGTGGAGCAGCTTCAGCGCGTCGGCGACCTGATAGACCAGTCGGAAGAGTTCCTTCCGCTCGAGGGGCTTTGCCTTCACGCGCGCAGCGATTGGCTGGCCGGCGAGCCACTCCATGACTAGAAGAAGAGAGTCACCGGCGGCGACGACTTCCTGAATTCCGACCAGGAACGAGTGGTACAGCGCGGCGCTCTGGCGGACCTCGCGAACCAGCGCCTCGCGTTTCGCCGCGTCTTTCGGCAGTCCCCTGGACAGAATCTTGACCGCGACCGGCTTGCCCGTGCGTGTGTCCTCGGCTCGCCAGACCGAAGCGCTCACGCGCTCGATCAGCCGGAAATTCTGCAGGATCGTCCCGGTGGAGCCGGGATCGATTGTGGACATACGTCGATTATAGCGGCGTGATGTGGATCAGATCCGCGCCGCCCTCGACGGTCTGCCCCGCCTCGACGAAGATTTCGTCGATCGTGCCGTCCGCCGCGGCCTGAATGTCGTTCTCCATCTTCATCGCTTCGAGGACCAGCAGGCTCTCGCCTTTCTTCACCTGTTGCCCCTTGGCGACCGCAACACGGACGATACGGCCAGGCATCAGTGCCTTGACCATTCCGGCGCCACCCATCTCGTCCTCGCCGCGCTTCCGCTTGAGCGACAACGGGTCGGTGATGTCCACGTGGATCGTGGAGTCGGCGAACGTGATCTCGTGCGTGTTGCCTTCGCGATGGTGAATCAACGCGAGCTGTGTGCCGTCCTCGAGTCGAAGCGAGCGGACGAACGGGCCGGCATTGACCATATCGGCGACCAGCCATCGCTCGCCGATCTTGACCCGATAGCCGGTGCCGGCACGCTCGACCTCGATCGGAATCTCGTCGCCGCCGTGCTGTGCGACGAGCCTCACGAGCGCCCTCGCATCGCCTCGTTCCGGCCGGCCCGTTTCCACGGCGAGTCGTCACCTTCGGGCAGCCGCACCTGCTGCGACTCCTCGAACGCGAGAATGGCGGCGGCAGCGATTGCGGCATCGAGATGCATTTTGTCGCGCTCGAACGTCAGCTCGGGAAGGATGCGATCGATGAAGCCGGTATCGAAGTTTCCGGCCTGGAAATCGGGATGATTCATGATGAAAGTGAAGAACGGAATCGTCGTATCGATGCCTTCGACGCGATACTCGCTCAGCGCACGCTTCATCCGTGCGATCGCCTCCTGCCGCGTCGCCGCGTGACACACGAGCTTCGACAACATCGGGTCGTAGTACACGGGCACGGTGTATCCCGCATACACCCCGTTCTCGTTGCGCACTCCCGGCCCCTCGGGCAGATTCAGATAGCGGATCAGTCCCGGTGACGGAGCGAATTTACGCGAGGGATCTTCGGCGTAGATCCGGCATTCCACGGCGTGTCCGTTCGGCCGCAGATCGTCCTGTCGCAGCTGCAACTTCTCGCCTCTCGCGACGCGCAGCTGTTCCTTGACGAGATCGACGTTCCAGACCATCTCGGTGACCGGATGTTCGACCTGCAGCCGCGTGTTCATCTCGAGGAAATAGAACTCCTTGCCGGGGCCCATCAGGCACTCGATCGTCCCGGCCGAGTAGTAGCCGACGGCCGCCGCCGCGCGCACGGCCATTTCGCCGAGGCGTTGCCGCAGGTCGGCGTCGACGACGGGAGACGGGCATTCCTCGACGACCTTCTGGTGGCGTCGCTGCAGGGTGCACTCACGTTCGCCGACGTGAACGATGTTTCCGTGCTGGTCGCCGAGAACCTGAACCTCGATGTGACGCGGCGAGGGGATGAACTTCTCGGCGTACACCGCGCTGTCGCCGAAGAATGATTGCGCCTCGCTCGTCACGCGATCGAACGCGGATCGCAGGTCCGCTTCTCGATCGACAAACCGCAGGCCCTTGCCACCACCACCCGCGCTGGCTTTGACCATGATCGGGAAGCCGGTGCTCTTCGCGAACGCCGCGATCTCGTCGTAGGACTTCACGGCCTCGGTCAGGCCGGGCACGACGGGGACTCCCGCGGCCTGCATCCGCCGGCGCGATTCGGTCTTGGATCCCATAGCCTCGATGGAGTCGGGAGAAGGGCCGATGAAGATGATGCCGGCGTCGCGGCAGGCCCGGGCGAAGCCGGCGTTCTCCGCCAGAAACCCATAGCCCGGATGAATGGCCTCGGCGCCGGTCTTTTTTGCGGCGTCAATGATGCGATCGATGCGCAGGTAGCTCTCACGCGACGGCGCGGGACCGATCGGCATCGCCTCATCGGCGTAAAGAACGTGCAGCGCCGCGCGATCCGGTTCGGAGTAGACAGCCACCGTCGGGTAGCCGAGCTCACGACAGGCGCGAATGACGCGCACCGCAATCTCGCCGCGATTCGCGATGAGCACCTTCACGGCGGGCCATTGTATTGGATTAAGATGCGCGGCATGAGTGAAGCAGTTTCGGAGCAGCGTCATCAGATTCTCTCGGGTGTCGTCGACGCGCTGCTGCGCGACCTGAAGGAGGGCAACGGGGACAAGGACCGGCGCCGTCAGGTCGAAGAATGGATGCGCACGCTGGCCGAGAAGTATCCCGAGTTCAAGATCGAGGTCGGCCTGCGCGATTACTACCTGGCCGAGGCGACCCGGCTACGCGCCGATTTCGAGAAGGCCACGGACCTGACCGAGAAGCTCGTGTTAGGCAGGAACATCGAGTCGTTTCTCGATCGCGCCAGCGATTACGACCGGCGCATCGCCGACAAGTAGGCGCCGCTCACGCGGCGCGTTGTCGGTGCTCGGTTGTCGGTTGTCCACGACCACCCGACCCCGCGCCGATTCTGACAACCGATCACCGACAACCGACAACGCAACAAAAAAAGGCTCGCATCGCGAGCCTTTTTTGTTGCAGTTCAATGGTGCCCAAGGCCGGACTCGAACCGGCACGGATTACTCCACACGCCCCTCAAACGTGCGCGTCTACCAATTCCGCCACTTGGGCTGGCGTTGAAGGAACGATTACTTCTTCGGCGCGGTCGGCGCTGCTGCCGCCGGCCGGCTGCTCATGACGGATGCACGCGGCCGTCCCTGAAGGATGGCGAGCGACATCGAGGTCAGGATGAACAAGGCAAAAAAGATCGTGGTCAGCTTATGGAGAAGGGTCGTCGCGCCGCGCGCGCCGAACGCCGTCTGAGAGCCGCCACCACCGAATGCGCCCGCCAGGTCCGCGCCCTTCCCCTGCTGCACGAGGATCACGAGGATGAGGAAGAGGCTGATGAGGACGTGGAGGATTACGAAAAGAATTGTCATTTATGCTCCGGAGCAGTGCTGCAAACGGGCCGAGGCGGCGAATTCTTCCCTTAAATGAAGGTGGCGTCAAGCGGGGTCCAGGCGCTCGAGTCCGCTGCAGATCGCAAGGAAGCGCCTGGACTCAAGACAAGCGCCGCCAACGAGATAGCCGGCCACGCGCCCGTTTCCGCCGAGATCATCGATGTTCTCCGGCGTCACGCTGCCTCCGTAGAGGATCGGCGCCGTCGACGCCACGTGCGCCGGCCAGAAGCGCTGCAGTGCGCCTCGAATCTCGTAAACCATCTCGGCCAGGATCGACCCGGTTGCGTTCCGTCCGGTGCCGATGGCCCAGATCGGCTCGTATGCCACGACGATCTCACCGACCTTCTCCAGCGATGAGCCAACCGCGCGAATCTGATTGGAGACGAACCGCACCGCGCCGCCGCGCTCGCGGATCAGCTGGTCCTCGCCGACACAGAAGATCGGAGTCAGTCCGGCGTCGATCGCCTTGCTGACCTTGCGCGCGACCAGGTCGTCCGATTCGCCAAACAGACGGCGCCGCTCGGAATGGCCGACGATGACGAACGACGCGCCACAGTCGCGAAGCATGTCCGGTGCGACCTCGCCGGTGAACGCGCCCGACCTCTGATCGGCGCAGTTCTGTCCCGCCGCGGTCGTGAGCGCCGCCACTTCTTTCAAGTAGGGAAACGGCGGCGCGATGACGACGTCGTCGCGACGGCCGATCGCCTGGACATACGTCTCGATGCCCTCGGCAGGCACGTTCATCTTCCAGTTGGCGACCGCGAAACGCTTCACGCCAGCGCAGTGTACTGATTCTTGCCATGCCGTTTCGAGACGTAGAGGCGTTCGTCGGCGCGGCGGATCAGCGAGGCCGCGTCGTCGCCCTCTTCGAATACCGCCACGCCGATGGAAATGGAGCAATGCATGACGTCGTCGTCGATGCCCGCAATCTCGAGGCTTCGGACCTTGCTCAGGACGCGATCGGCGACGGCGCAGGCCCCCGCAAAGTCGGTGTGCGGCAGGATGACCGCAAACTCGTCGCCGCCGAACCGGGCGAAGAGGTCCGGGGGCCGAAGCGACTCGCGAACGGCGCCGCACAACTCGGAAAGGACGACGTCTCCGGCGGTATGGCCGTAATTGTCATTGATGTCCTTGAAGTCATCGACATCGAACATGAACAACGATAATGGCAGACCGTAGATGCGCGCGCGTTCGATCTCCTGCGGCAGATGGCGGCGGAAGGAGCGCTTGTTCCAGATGCCGGTGAGGTCGTCCGTCTCGGCCAGGTTCAGGACGCGCTCCTGCGCCACCATGTGCGCCAGGACGATCGAGAGCGTTGCCGCGAAGATCTCGATGATGTCGCATTCGGCGGGGGTGAACTCCTCCGCGCGGAACAGGATGAGCAGGCCGGCGGTGCGGTTGTTGACCTTCACCACCGCGTGCGCTTCGTTGCGAAGGGAGTCGCCCTCGCCCGTTCGCGACGGAAGCGTATGGCGCTGACCCTTCACGACGACGTCGCCAACGGTGAACTGCGCCGGAATGAGAGTCTGGAGAAGCTCGCGAACCTTCCCGATGAAACGGTCGTTGATCAACGGTTCCAAGCCGTCGCGCGTCACGATGTGGAGATCGAGGTTCGATTCCAGCATCACCGCCGCTGCCACGTCGAATGGCAGAGTGCGGTGGACGACCTCGAAGGACAGCGAGAACAACTCGGCAGCCGAGTCCGCGCGCATCGCCTGTCCGGAAAGCTCCCGGATCAAGGAGAGCACGCTGCGGATCTGTTCCTGATCGGCTGTGCTCACAAGTCTTCCATGAATTATACGGAACTGCGGGAGACCCTATAATCGAGCCGATGGGGATTCCGGAATCGGCATCGATTCCTTACGAGGCGAACAACTTACGCGGCGAGCGGCTGCTCGTGCTGGCGCCGCATCCGGACGATGAAGTCATCGGCTGCGGCGGCCTCGTCGCACTCCACCTTCGCGAGAATCGTGCCGTTCACGTGATCGTCGTGACCGACGGCGCTCGAGCGGGCGATGCGGACGCAAGGGAACGGGAGTCCCGCGACGGCCTCGCCCTCCTCGGCAACGCCACCGTCGAGTTTCTGCGCTATCGCGATCGCCATCTTGAAACCGAGCTCCATGACCTGCGTGCGAAGCTGCGCGCCCGCATCGACGACTTCAAGCCGGACCTCATCGCCGTTCCCAGCCCGATCGAGATTCATCCCGACCACCTCGCGCTGTCACGCGCATTCTGCGAGCTCGTTCAACGGGACGAGACCTTCTTCGCCGACCACGCCGTGGCGCGCGTCGCGTTCTACGAGGTCGGGACGCCGATCCGGCCGAATGCCCTCGTCGACATCTCCGCGGTGGCCGCTCTCAAATCGAAAGCGATCGCCGCCCATGCATCGCAGGCCGCTGCGCGCGACTATCGCGGTTACATGGAAGGGCTCAACGCGTATCGAGGCATGACGCTGCCGCCGGACGTGAAATTCGCGGAGGCCTATTGGCTCACTCCACTTCCAGCGATCCGCACGATGGCGTTCAGCGCGCTTCGCGACGCCGTGGGCGCCCCGAAGGCGATCGAGATCACCGCCGAGCCGATTCCGATCAGCGTCATCGTGCGTACGAAGGATCGCCACGCCCTGCTCAGCGAGGCGATCGACTCCGTACGAAAAGGCGGTTACCCCGCCGAGATCGTGATCGTGAATGACGGAGGCTCGGCGCCACAGGTCGCCAATGCGACGGTGATCCATCACGAGACGTCGCGCGGCCGCTCCGAAGCGATGAACGCCGGCGTCCGCGCAGCGAAGTCACCCTACATCGCGTTTCTCGACGACGACGACCTCTACTATCCCGAACATCTCCCGACCCTGGCGGCTGCCGCGCGCGATTCGTCGAACGTCGCCCGCTACACGGACGCTGTCTCGGTCTTCGTCCGCGACGGCCGCGAGAGCTCGCGCATGCGGATCTTCGCGCACGAGTTCGATGCCGATGAGCTGCTTCTCGACAACTACATCCCGATCGTTACTCTGCTGGTCTCCAGAAACGATTTTCTGGATCTCGGCGGCTTCGACAACACCTTCGATCTCTTCGAGGATTGGGACTTCCTGATCCGGCTGTCGCAACGCGGATCGTTCGCCCACATCCCGTCCGTCACCTGCGAGATCCGCCACATTGAGGGCACCGGCTCGATCACGCTCGACTCACCCGAAGGCTCCATGCGATTCCGCGAGGCGAAGCTGCGGATCTGGAAAAAGCACGCCGCGCTCATCGACAACGACGTGATCGCAAACGTTCTCGAGCGCCAGAAGCGCCGCCATCAGCAGATGAAGCATGACACGGTCGAAGTGCGCGGCGAGCGCGATCTGCTGGCCACCGAAATCGCCCGGTTGGAACGCGAGAAGGCGTTGCTGATCAGCGATGTTGGCGCTTTGCACGCCCGCGCCGCTCATCTCGACGGCGCCAACACGGAGCTCCGCAGCGCCATCCACCTGTCCAACGCCGACCGCTTCGAAAAGAACGTCAAACTCAACGACCTGCAGGCCGAGTACGACGATCTCGTCGCAGCGTCCGAAGAGGCCAATCGCACCACCGCGGCGCTGTACACAGAAGTGGCGAGATTGCAGAGCCTGCTGGACATGATTTACGAGTCGCGGACCTGGAAGCTGCACTCGATGGTCGAGAAGATGAAAGGACGCGGATGACCCGCATCCTTCTCGTCTGTCCCGAGCCGCTCGGCCACGGCCAGCCGGCTGGGATCGGAATCCGATTCCTCGAGATCGCGAACGTTCTTCGCCAGGACGGCCATCACGTCACTCTGATGTCACGCGACGACAACACGGCCGAGAACCTCGCACGCAACAGCGAGAGCGCCGACGTTGCCGTAGTGCAGGGACATGTGGCCAACGACTTCTTCGTTCACGCCCGCACGATTCCGACCGTGATCGATCTCTACGACCCGTTCATCGTCGAGAATCTGCACTACTTCCCGTCCCACGGTGCCGCGGTGTTTGCGCACGATCACGCGACGTTGATGAACGCGATCGCCCGCGGTGATTTTTTCCTCTGCGCCTCCGAAGCTCAGCGCCTTTTTTACCTCGGCGTTTTTCTCGCGGCAGGGCGGCTCAATCCGGTCCTGTTCGAGACCGATCCGGACATGCGATCCCTCATCGCATTGGCGCCGTTCGGGGTCCAGACTCCTCGCCTCCACAGCGCGCCTGATTTGCAGAATCCGCAAATCCTCTTCGGCGGGATCTATGATTGGTACGATCCGATCCTTGCAATTGACGCAATCGCACTGGCGCGCGAACACCTCCCAGGCCTCACGTTGACGTTCTCGACGCATCCGAATCCATCGATGACGCCCCAGGGGAAGACCGCGCTGGCGATGGAGCATGTCAAGAATCACGGCTTCGCGTCGTTCATCCGATTCGAACCGTGGGCCGAGTACGAGCGCCGGGGAGAATTTCTCGATCGCTTTGCAGCGGCGCTGATGACGTTTCCCCAATCGCTCGAGACGGATCTCTCCATGCGGACGCGTGTCTACGACTACCTATGGGCCGGCCTGCCGATCGTGAGCAGCTCCGCGCCCGGAACGGACGAGATCCTCACACGCTACGGCGCCGGGACGATCGTTCGTTCGGAGTCTCCGAGCGATTTCGCGAACGCGCTGTTGCGCATCATTCGTGACGACCACGCGACGATGACCGCTGGCACCGCACAGTTTGCCTCTGAACACCAATGGGCCAACGTTCTCACTCCTCTTCGCGAATTCTGCCGGGCGCCGAAGTTCGATCAGACGAAGGAAACGTTCGCCGTCCGGATGCAGACGCCGGAACGTACGGACTCGATTCTCGACCGTCTGAAGCGGCGCATCGGAGGCGGCGCCTGAACGTTGCCGTCGACATCGTCATCGTCAACTGGAATCGGCGCGACGACACGCTGGCCTGTCTCGACGCCGTCATCGCACAACTACCCGAAGCGGGAAACGCGATGGTTACCGTCGTCGACAACGGGTCGACCGACGGCAGCATCGGGGCGATCGCCTCGCGCTTCCCCGCCGTTCGCATGCTGCCGCTCGGCAGCAACCGCGGCTTCACCGGCGGGATCGCGGCGGCGGTCGAACGGTCGCCCGGCGCGAACGTCATCTTCCTGAACAACGATGCGATTCCCACCACGGGCTGGCTGCCGACGCTCTTGCGCGCCATCGAAGATGCGCCCGCCGATGTGATCGCAGTCGGCGGCAAGATCGTTGACCCCACCGGAACGCTGATCGACTTCATCGGCGGCGCGATGACCTTCGACGGACACGCGTTCCAGAACGGGTTCCGCTACGCCATCGGATCGCGGCCCGAGCCGAAGCGCGGTGAAGAACTGCTGTTTCCGTGCGGCGGCAACATGATCGTTCGCCGCGAACCATTCGTTGCGAGCGGGGGGTTCGACGACGACTACTTTGCCTATCTCGAAGACGTCGATTTCGGGTGGCGCTCGTGGATCGGGGGCCATCGCGTGCTCTACGAGCCGGACGCAGTCGTGAAGCATGCGTCTTCCTCGACGAGCAACCGGCTGGGAGACTTCGAGCGCGGCGTGCTGTTCGAACGCAACGCGCTGCAAACAGTATTGAAGAATTTCGAGGAATCGACGCTGCGCGAGATTTCCGGCGCGGTGTTCTACACCTATCTCCATCGCCTGCATCACTACGCGACCGAGCGCAACGAGAACACGCGCGAGCTCACCCGCGCCCCCTATTCGGCCGCGTCGTCGCGGCGCGCAAGCCTGCGGACGAGAATCGCGCGGCGGTTACGCGGACGCAAGCCGCTGGCGACGATCGACGATCCGCTCACGGCGATGCAGTTCCGCGCGTTCGAATGGATCGTCGAGCACAACGACCGCATCACGAAAAAGAGGGAGCTGGTGCAGAAACAACGAAAGCGGAGCGACGCGGATATCCTTCGCCGCTTCCCACTGCAGATCGTGCCCACCTATCCCGGCGACGAAGAACTGATGAAGAGCTCCGTGTTCCGCCTGCTGATGCCGAAGCTGCCAAGCGTCGAGAGGAAGCTGGGGGACATCATTAAGAGATAGAGCTGCGAAGGTGGGAGGGTGGGGATCGAGGAATGTTGAATGTTGAGTGTTCAATGTTGAATGACGCCACAGCGCGTCATCAATTCATTCAACATTCAACATTTAACATTCAACATTCCCGTGCCGCTTCCCAGCTCTCACTAGCTCACGGCGTCAGGTGTTCAATCAGATCAATGAGCTCGTCGAGATTGAACGGCTTGGGCAGGATTGCAGAGACTCCCATCTGCAGCACGGCCTGCGGCCCGACGCGCAGATGCGCCGAGACGACGATGATCGGGACGGAGCCGATGTGTCCCGTCTCCTTCAATCGCTGCAGAAAGTCCCAGCCGTTGACGTTCGGCATGGCCAGGTCGAGCAGGATCACGTGCGGATGGTGAAGATTCAACGCGCGCTGACCTTCGGCGCCATCACCGGCGAGCAGCACCTGAAAGCCGGCCTGCCGGAGCGCGGCGGCGAGCATTCCGCGCAGCGGCATGTCGTCGTCGATGACCAACACGCGCTTGCGATCGACGTCTTTGACGTGCTTACGGCTTCCTGAAGACTCCGGCCGCACTTCGCTCATCGCCGCCGCCATTCTATCCACGTCACTGCTGAGACCGATGCAGGAGCCTCGCCAGCCCGCTCAGAACAGATCGGAATCGCCCATCGCGTAGTAGAGCGAGGCGCGCATGACGTTCACCGCGTCGGGAAAAGTAAACGGTGCGCAGCCGAGCGCGAGGTCGTTCGGCTCCTGCTGCACCCGGAACTGGAGCCGGTTGAGCACGTTGTCGAACCACGACGGACGCCGGGGAAACCATCCCTCGATCGACGTTACGGGGTAGCTCGGCGCAACGTGACGCAGGAGAACCTCCACGGCGTCGGGATGGCCTTCGTCGAACAACGCGTCTCCCCAGACGAGTTTGTCGTCCCGAACGCGAAACGCGGACCAGCCGGCGAGGCGGCCTCGCTTGCGAATGGCGACGACGAAATATCCGGGCTCGCTGAAGTGCAGATAACGCCAGCGAATGTATGCCGCATCGCGGCGGACGAGGAAGTCGTACGACGGCGCAACGCGCCGGAAGAATTCGTCGAACTCGGGGCCGGCCTCGCGCAGCAACTCGAGGTCGTAGCCTGACATCCATCGCCGCAGCCGGCCAATCGGCTGCACGTTGTCACGTACTCGAACCACGACCGGTTCGACAGTCTGAACGCCAAGAAATCGATTGCCGAACGCGCGACTGGTCGCCGCGCTGAAGCCGTAGTTGAAGGCCACCTTTCCTTCACAGAACTGCTCGTAGAAACGCGCAGCCGTCCGAGCAAACACGCTCGTCGGCCCTCGCCCGATGTGGCGCGCCGACGCATCACTCATGATGTCGGCGATGTGATGCGCCTCGAGCTCGCGTCCGTCTTTCCAGAACGGAACGACATAGCCCGCGTACTGCGAGACGACGCGATCTCCTTCGACTCCCAGTCCGATGCGTTCGTTGCCGAAGGGATCTTGCTGATACTTCCAACGCCAATGCGCGAGCGTTCGCGACACACCGAACGAGCGCGCGAACAGATCGAGAATCGAGGCTTCGTCGCCGGGAGTGTACGGACGGAAGACGATTCGCTCGTCAGCGGGCATGCGTCGTTTCGACGGAGCGGATGGCGCGCAGATCCAGCGGCGCGCCCGCGCGTCGCTGCGCGACGATGCGGATGGAACCGGAACTGACAAGCAGCGGATCGGGCAGGAACTGGAAGAGGGCCGGAGCCACGGACGCGATCGCCGGCCAGCGCGAGGCGAGGCGATATCGGATGAACTTGTGATCGTGATACTCGAGCTCCGGACCAACGCTAGCGATCTCGAAGCCCGACCGTTCCAGGAGCTCGATCAGCGCCGAGCGCGAATAGAGAATCGCCCGCGTGCGGAAATTCTGCGCCGCGCGCTTTCGCTCCGAGAGGAGATACGTCAAGGACTCCGTGTCGATCGCCGAAACAAGCAGAATGCCGCCCGGTTTCAGCAGCTCTTTGACCCGGCTGAGCGCGTCGTGCGGATCGCGCATGCTCTCGAAGACGTGATACAGCGTCACGGCGTCGAAGGCCGGACCGGTGTTTACGAACTCGAGCAGCGAGGAGCAGTAGACCTCGATGCCCCGGGCGCGCGCCGCGCGTGCGGGCGCCGCGCTGCGATCGATCCCGACGTACTCGTACTCCCGCGACGCAGCCAGCCCGAAACTTCCGTCGCGGACGCCGACTTCCAGAACGCGCGCTCGAGGCGGCAGGTGTTTGCGCAGCGTCTTCAACCGACGGCGGCTCGTCTTCTCGCGCGCGCTGCGCCCGTGGGCGGTCTCGTCCAGCGCATCCGATGCGGCGCGTTCTTCGGCCGAGGGATAGGCGCGCAAGACCCGGCGAACCGGCGGATCGCCGGCATCGACCACGCGATTCAGGTAGCGGCATTTGCAGCGACCGCAAGCTCGCACGACATTCCCATCGATCTGCGCGCAGCTCCACACCTCGGTCGAGAAACACACGGGGCATCGCCGGGGCGCTCGGTAGCCGTTCTTCCTGTCGATCATGCGAATGGAGATCGCGGCGGAGATCGCACGCAGTCCCTCTGTCATTCTTGTTGCGCGCGGGCAGAGCACCAGCAGACGTTCGAGACGCAATCCGTACTTGTTGGCGAGATACGCGAGCTCGAGGTCAGACCAGCGGGCATCGAGCTTCATCTCCCCGAACAGAAGGCGCGCCGCATCGGGGGACAGCGCCTGCAGCCGGACCGTGGGGTCGGGCAATTCGTCGACCAGGAGCGAGCGCAGGATGAAGCTGGCGCGCGCCGAAACAGACCGCGCGCCGAAGACGACTTCTGCCGCACCCGATTGAATCATCGCAACCGCGTCGCCGATCGCAGTGACTGGATACGGCAAGGCGCCGTCGACGATGACGACGATGCCGGTCGATGCCTCCATCACGGAGCGCTGCAGTTGCTTCTCATCGACGACCACGACACGAAACTCGAAGCCCGTGGTGTGCAGATACCGCTCGACCGCATCTGTCGTCGCGCGCACGTCCGCCGCAACCGGAGTGGTGATGACGACGGTGACGCTCGCCGGTGTCATGAGCCTATTTTAGTCCTCACGTACCTGGCGAGAACGTTCCCGGTCGCCGGGTCGACCGCGCGCAGGTAGAGGGTCGTACCGCGGTACGACTCCCAAACGGCAGCAGGCAGCTGCACGGATGCGCTTCCCGCGCGATGCCCTGCCGCGCGATCGAAGTCCGGCAGGGGCGACGCTTCGATCCAAGTGCCGGGAGGCAGGGTCAGCGGCTCGTCGCCCACGGGCGTGAATGCCGGATTCGCTTTCGCCTTGATGTTCTTCGCCAGCGACGCGGCCCACCCGCCGCCCCACTTCGCGAGATACGCCCGCTCCGACTGCGCGTACAACGCCGCCGCCTCGGCCGATCCCGCCGCGCTCTGATTGTAGATATGCCGGCAGCGCGCCAGGGGAACGTAGACCACATCACCCCGGACCCGGCGAAGGAAATCATCCTCCTCGAAGTACAGGCGAAAACGCTCGTCGAATCCGCCGGCGGCATCGAATGCGGTGGTGCGGATCGCGAGCACCGCGCCGGAGAGCGCGCGCACGCGTGTCGCGCCTTCTAGCGACCAGAACGCAATGCGGGCGAGCGTCCGGCGCCGGTCGCGCGCTCGCGCCCACGCAGGCATGCGCACGGCGACCGCGCGATCGAGGAGCTCGCGGGTGGTGTGCAATTCGCTCGGAGGTAGAAGCCACTGTCCGCCGTCGTCCCAGTACAACGCGGGCCCTGCGACAGCGGCGTCCGCCGTTGCGAGCCGGTCGATGGCGCCCTTTTCGAAGACGACATCTGGATTCGAGACGATCAGCGATTCCGCATCGCAGTGCTTGCGCGCGCCGTTGATCGCCGCCGCGTAGCCGAGGTTCGTCTCGCTGACGACCAGCAGATCGGCGTGCGGACGCAGGGCTTCCGCTTCGTAAGGATCGAGACTGTTATCGACGACGATGACTTGCAACGGAACGTTCGTACCGTTGCGCGCGCTGCGGATCGCATTGATGGCCAGGGGCGCGGTCCGGTAATTGACGACGATCAGCGCAGCTGTGGGCATCAGAGCTTCGCCATCTCGCGCTCGAGACGCTCGCTCGTCCAGCGGTGCTTCACTGTCATGACCCCGACATCGTATCGATCGGCGCTGATCGAAAACGCCGGCGCGACGTCCCGGCGATCGAAGAGCGCCAGCGCATTCTCGTCCCCCGCGAAGGCGATGATCGTGTACTCGCCGCGATTCAGTGGAACTTCGCGGAGGTGCACGGAGAGCTCATAGTCCTGGTGTCCCGACAGCGGCGGGACTCCGTCCGCGTGCGTTCCGACCGCGAAGCACTGCAGGTCATCCGCGGCGCGATGCACGCCGACGATCACATGAATCGGCTGCGAAGCCACCTCGGAATGAATCCACAGCTTGACCGTGATGTCTTCGCCGCGCTGGAACCGGTCGCGCGCGCTTCCTTTCGCATCGCAAACGGTGATGTCGCTGATGCGGACTGGTGTCGCCGCTCTTTCACGCACTTCCGTTTCGGTTGCCGGATGCTCGCGATCCTGCTGCAGGAGGAAGGACTCGTACTGGTGCACGACGTCGAGTGTCGGGCCCCACCGCATCACGGAACCGCGATCGAGCCACAGCGTCCGCCGGCAGATCGAGGAGACGAGATACAGCGCGTGCGAACAGAAGAGGATCGTCTTCCCCTCCTGCTGAAACTCGCGGATCTTGTCGATGCATTTTTTCTGGAAGTGACCGTCGCCCACGGCGAGCGCTTCGTCGATCACCAGGATGTCGGGATTCACGTTCACGGCGACCGAGAACGCCAGCCGCATGTACATGCCCGACGAGTAGGTCTTTACCGGGCGACCGAGAAAATCGCCGAGCTCGGAGAACTCGAGGATCAGCGGAAGGCGCTGCCTCACCTCTTCTGCCGAGAGTCCGAGGATCGCGGCGTTGAGGGCGGCGTTGTCGCGGCCGGTGAACTCGGGATGAAAGCCGGTGCCGAGCTCGAGGATCGACGCGATCGTGCCGTGCGACTCGATCGATCCCCTGCTCGGCCGAGTCACGCCGCAGAGCAGTTTGAGAAGCGTGCTCTTGCCGGCGCCGTTCTGTCCGATCACACCGACCGTCTCGCCGCGCTCGATTACGAACGAGACGTCCTGAAGTGCGGGAAAAACCGTGTGGCGCGCGCGGCGGGTGATCGACTCGATGACGCGATCGATCGGGCGCGGGTAGATGTCGTAGTGCTTCGTCAGCTCTACGGCGCGAATTGCGGCATCCATCGTCGTCATTGTAGGCAAAAACAAAGTGGCGGGCCGCAGCCCGCCACTGGATTACGACTGCGATGAAGATACGGACTAGAAGGCGTTGACGTCGTTCCAGCCGCAAGTGCTGCTGACCGGCTTCGTATAGATGTTGCGGGCGCCTGTGACGCTGTCGGTCACGCTGATCGACAACTGCATGTCGGTCAGGCCACCGAGGAACACCCAGAAGTGGCCGTTGAATTTGGTGGCGTCCACCATCTTGATGAATGTCTCGATGTTCGCAGGGTCGAGCGAGATGCCCGGCACCGAGAAGAATCCGAAGACCTTGTTTACCGGGATGGTGAGGCCGGTGCCGACCTTGTTGCTGCGCGACGGATTGTCGCGTGCCTCAAGCGTCACTTTGAAGCGATCGAGCAGACAGAGAGATGTCGAGTCGGAGGTGCAGGTCGGAGCGGGCACCATGACCGACTTATCGATGAGCACCGGCAGACAGGTGGGGCTCTTGTTGCCGTCGACGTCGAAGTCGCCGTACGACTGGAACGATCCGGAGGGCGGCGCATCCACGTGGTACGACTTCTTGAACGTGCCGTTCTTATCCTGCACGTTGAGCGTGTAATCGAGATTCGTGAGGCCAGCGTAGAACACCCACGGCTTTCCTGCCGCCGGCTCCAGGACCTTCACCAGCACCTCGGGATTCGTAGCGTCACCCGTGAGCGTCGGGAAGCTGAAGAAGCCGAATGGCCCGCTCTGCGCCACCGACGCACCGGTGACCGGCTTGCCGCTGGAATCCTTGGCCGTGAGAGTCACTTCGTAACGACCGTTGCTGTTGAGACAGAGCGATGTCGGCGAGCACGGAGGAGGACCGCCACCGAAGATGCCGGAGATGTTCATCTGGGGTCGCGTGATCGTTGCGGTCTGGTTGTTGTTGTCCGTGACCTGGACGCTGATGCTATGCGACCCGGAAACGAACGTGTGGGCGATCTGGCCCCGGTTGTCGGCCGAACCGGCAGCGAGAATGCCGTCGAAGTTCCACGAGAACGAGTACGGGGTGCAGCTGAATGCGAAGCCGTTCTTCGGCGCGAGCGAGAAGGTGATGACATCCTTGTCGCTGCAGGTGCCGGCGCTCGACGTACAGCCGCTCACCGATCCGGAGAAGACGATCTCCATGTTGTTCACCGAAGGAGGCGTGCAGCTGGCGGTACCACCGCTCACGGTCAGCGCTCGGGTGAGGGTCGCCGTCTGTCCGGTTCGATCAGTAACGTTCAGAGCGACGGTGTAAGGCTGTGCGCTGCCCGCGAACTGATGCGTGGCCGCCTGCGATGAGGCGAACTGGCCGTCGCCGAAGCTCCAGCTGAAGGTGTACGGGGTGCAGCTCAGCGCGTAGCCGTTCTTCGGCGCGACGTTGAAGGTGATCTGATCCGCCGCGGTGCACGTTCCGAAGCTCGATGTGCAGCCGCTTGCCGATCCGCCGAACGTGATCTCGAGGTTCTGCGGAGTCGGCGGCGTGCAGCTGGTGGACGAGCCGCCGACCGGAACGGTTCGCGTGAAATTGCCCTGTTGGCCATTTCCATCGCGGACGTTGACGGTCACGGAGTACGGCAGGCTGCTTCCCGCGAACTGATGCGACGCCGAACCGTTGAACGTCGAGCTGGTTGCCGTTCCGCCATCACCGAAGTTCCAGGTGAATGTGTAGGGCGTGCAGGAGAGCACGTTCGACGGAGTGACGGAGAACGTGATGATGTCCTGCGAGGTGCACGAACCGAAGCTCGAGGTGCAACCGCTCGCCGACCCGCTGAAGACGATCTCGAGGCCGAGGCTCGAAGGTGCTGCGCCGCACGAGGGCTGCGGTGTCGGCTGCGGCTGAACGACGCCACCGACCGGTACCGTCATGGGGATCCTCAGCGAATGATTCGAAGCATCCCTGATCGTGACCGACGCGGCGAAGGAACCGCCCGACGCGTACGTATGCGTGACGTTGTCGGCGTACAAGTCCGTGGTCGTGAAAGTAATACCGTCGCCAAAGTCCCAGGCAACGGTGTACGGCGTACAGATTGTTGCTGTTCCCGGCGACGGACGGGCGGTGAAGCGCAGCAGCTCACCCGCGGTGCAGGAAACGCCAGGCTGATACGCGCTGCACTGACCGCCGGCGTAGACGGCGTAGAAATCGTTGGTACCGATTGCCGGGCATGTCGGTGTCGCGCTGAACGCGGTGGATACCGTCGCGCTCTCGCGACCCGCGCAGGACGTCGCGATTGCAGCCGTCGCAACGGTCAAGGTCAGATTGACCGACATGCTCGAACCGACCATGTTGGACTGCAGAACAGCGAACGCTGGGATCGCACCAAGCGTGCAGGCGCCGGAGCTTTCCTGCAATGCCGCCTGTCCGTTGCCCTGGCCAAGCAATGACCAGTGATACGTGCAGGCAGTGGTGCTTCCGGCGGTGACGTCCGCCGCGCGCGAGGAGACGCGCGCCGAAGCGAGCATCCTCAGTCCCGTGGCATCCGTAGGATCTTTCTTGATCTCGAGTGCGAAGGGAGCGACGGTATATCCGAGGCTCGACGGCGATGTGCCGCCGAGGTAGTACGAGGCGTCGCTTCCAGCGGGGATCGCGAACGCCGAGGCGTTCGGGCCGTAGTGCGCGCGGAAGGTCAGGTTGTAGGTGCCGCAATCTCCGGCAGGAATCGGCGTGGACGGAGCCGCGGACTGCGAGAGCACCGGCGCTCCGCCGGCCGTCGTGATGGTCCAGTCGGAGTAGTGTCCCGCCGCGGTGCCGTCGGAAACGTCGAAGAACGAATCGCCGGAAACGATCGCCGCGGTGGAGCTGGCGTTCGGCTGCGTGAACAGGAGGTCCGGACGGCCGGTGATTGCGAATCCGACTTTCGCCGGAGCGTTCAACGGGACAGTCACGTTCGTGCTGATCGACGAATCGGCCGCGGACGTCGCAACCGCGGTGATGGTCTTCGGCAGTGTCGTGCTGGTTTGGCCGCCGTAGGTGTGCGTGAAGTCGTCGTAATCAGGAGGCGTGAGCGCTCTTGGCAGAATCTGTGTGCTCGTACCGTCCCCGAATGAGAAGTTGACGACTGGCTTGACTGGCTGGCTGCTGGTGGTGGTGAACTTGACGGCATCACCATAAACCGGCGCCGTCGGTGTGAGTTTGACGTTGATGGAGTTCGCTGCTGACGCAAGCTCGTAGACGTCACCGAGAGTGTAGGTGGACATCAGGAGGTAGGACTTCCCCTGATACGTGTACGGAGCTGCCTCGTAGATCTGCGACCCGGCAGCGCCGTAAAAATCCGCCAGGTACCGGAAAGGAGTTCCGGTTGCCGTCGCCATTTCTCTGACGGCGAGATTCGAGACGGTGAAGAGCTTCGTGTTCGCTCTGAGTGCAGCAGGATCCGAGCCGGTGATTGCAATGACTCCCGATGCGTATTGCATGTTCCCGGCGAGCGACACTGGGATGCTGGGCCGCACGGAATAACCGCCACCACCGTCCGCCGCGACGACCGTGATCTGAGGCGTCGAAGCGCTCAAGCTTCCGAAGAAGTTCGTACCGTCCGTCGTCACGCCGACGAAGACGCCATCGGACGAAGGAACGGTCAAGATCGGCTGCGGATGGCCGCCGCCGGCGATGGACGACGTGGTGTAAATACCGAACCCGCCGTCGGTGCGCGTGATGGCAATGCGGGTTCCATCCGCCGATTTTGCGTACGAGTGGATGGTGAAGTTCAGGTCCTGCTGGCGCGTGCGCGCGATGTTGTTGCGATCGCCGATGTTCCACACCTGCATCTTGGTGGATTCACTGCCGCCGACGAGTGCGTAGTACTGACCATTCGCGGCGATGGAAATGATCGTTTTCGGGGAGATGGAATTGTCCAATTGCTGAAACGCCGACGTCATCTGATTCGCGCCGATCGCGTAATCGTCCTTGACGACGCCCCACCCGAATTCACCGCAGGCCATGTAGACGTAGCCGCGATCATCCCAGTCGAAGTCCCACATGCGGCGCTGCCCGTCGATGAGCGGCGTCGTCCAGCTGCTGCCTTCCGGATTGAAGAACGCGTCCCACTGAAGCAGAACGTCAGTCACGGAACCCTGACGCATGGTGCCGGGAACGAAACTCGAGAACGCCAACGCCGAGATGAGCTGTGACTCGCCCACGCCGGTCGAGAGTCGCGAGAAGAAGCGATCGATGTCGTACGCCACGATGGTGCCGGTCGACATCCAGTACACGCGCTTCGGCGAAACGCGGACTCCGAAGCCGTGCGCGGTGCGGAATCCGGACTGGTTTTCGCGCTGCAGAATCGAATCAAACCAGCGGCCGGTGAAGGTGCCGATCGGCTGATCCCATCCTGGATAAACGACGCCCTTGTAGTTCTCGCATGCGGGATAGAGAGCGGGATTACAAGTGATCGAGGTATTGGCCGTCTTGGCCGGCACAGGGAAACCCTGACCGAGGGTAGGCAGAGCTGCACCTACAAGCAGTAGAAAAGTGAAGAACCGATTAGCCCTCAAGGCAGATCCCCCTCGCCAGAAATCATGGACGGTTTTGAGTGATTGCGCCCTCGTGGACGCGTAGTTATTTTATGACATGAAACTGCCGAATGTCAAAAAAAGGCGGGCCGGAAAACCGGCCCGCCTGAACGGCAAACTGCTTGGAATATAAGCTTATGGATTGGGAACCGGGATGGCCGTAACACCAACGACGCAGGGTCCGGCGGTGGTGTTGCAAACGAGCGTGCCGGTCGGCTCAGCAAACATCTGAGGTCCGATCGCAGCGCCCGGGGCCGGAGCCGGCGTGCAGCCGTTGCCAAGCCATGCGGCGTTGAAGTCGACAGCCAGGCGCTGAGTGCCGAGGTTGCCGAACATCGAGACGATGACCCAGTTCTGGCTCGTCGTACGAGTGAACGTTGCTGCCGTACCAGCTGCGTTGCTGCCAGCCGGAACGGTCGCGGCGCCGCCGAAGCCTGCGCGCGAAGCCGTGAGAACGGTGCCACTGCCACCGCTCGAGAGGTTCAGGTACGTCCAACCACCGACGCTGAGGTTGGTGCTGACGAGCGGCGGGAACAGAGCATTCGCTGCCGGAGTACCAGAGGTAGCGGTGCCAGCGGTGGTACCGACTGCAACGCGGGACGTCTCAGGGAGAGTCGAACCGGAAACGGTCGGGCACGGCGAAACCGGGCAGCCCTGGGTGATGCCGAATGAATTTTCCGCCTCGTCGAAGCGGACCGCGGTGGCCGGCATCGTCGAGTTCGTGGTCACCGGGCAAGCCGTGGCGCCAGTGAAGCCTTCGCGCCAGATCTTGTAATCGGTGTTGAAGGTAACGGTCACACCGCTGTTCGTCAGCGTGCCACCGATCCAGCGAGCTGCCCACTGCGACGGCAGCGGCTGGCGACGATCCTGGTTGATGGTGTAACCGACGGTGTTCTCGTAGCGGTTGTAGAACGTGAACGGCAGGTTCGTCGGGGCGACTGCGCCACCGGCGACGATGGAGGGTCCGCCTTCCGGCACTGCACGGATGTGGACCATTTCGCTGCCACCGGCGTCAAAACCGGAGCCAGCCGTGGAGCCCGTGGGGCTCGGTCCGAGCTGCTGGTAGTCGCCGATGAGAACGTTGTCATAGAGCAACGTGTTGAGGTAGCCCGGATCCGTCGGGAGCGACGTGTTGCAGTTCGCAACGAGGTCGACCGTGACGTAACCGATTGCACGCGTGCCATGGTTGAGGCCGATGGCGGTCGCGCAGCTGCCACCCGACGTTCCCGTCGTGAGTGCGTTCAGCTCGAAGGTGACGTTCGACGGCGGGAGCTGGCCCGGAAGGCCAACGCAGCTGTTCGAAACGCCTGCGGTGAAAACGGTCGCCTGGATGTTCGTGTTGGCGTTATTCGCCGCCGGCGTAGAATTCACGCCCGTGACGCCCGAGGCAACGCCCGGGACCGTGCTCGAGCTGGTGCCCGAACCCACCGCCCCGCGAACGATGACGTCGTACAGATTGATCGACTGCACGTCATAGCCCGTCAGGAAGATGTTGAAGTCGAGAACCGGCGCCGACAGGTCGGTCCACAGCGTAACGTGGGCGATCTGCGCGAAGCGGCTCGTGTTGGTGATCGTGAACAGAGTCGTCGGGCCAGTGCCCGCCGCTCCCGCCGTTTCCACTTCGAAGTACGGCAGAAGAAGCGTCGCGGCCGGCGTGACGCCGATGTCGCACGAATCATTGTTGTTCGATGTTGCAGGTCCCAATGCACCCGCCGGACCGGCGGACGCGCCCGGCACGATGAATGCCGGATTCGGGATCACGTTGCGCTGAACCGCGAAAACCGGCGCGGCCATCACAACGGCGGCCAAGAGGGCCAGTACCGTAAATTTCTTCATTTTTTTCTCCTACACATCAGTTGATTGATGACTTCATGTTTGAACCGCGGTCACCCTCTTGCGACGATATCATCACCTCCCGCGTCGGATTTTTTCTTTCTGTTTTGCTAAACAGTATTGTCACAGGCGAACGAAGTCAAGCCCTTCGTGGCATTTTTATGATGTTACCCCATACGAAGGCGCGTTCAAATTCGCCGGCATTATAGCGAAACGCCATTCCGCAACAAGTAAGAATCTCTCGGACGGCACGCGAGCCGCGGGGTGCACGACTCATACCTCCGGCCCTTACTGCGCCGCAGCTGGCGGCGGAACCCTGTCCGTTCCTTCATTCAGATACACCCGGATCGAACCTCCACGATCGGTGACCGTCCGCGGCCCCTCCGCCTCGTACATCACGATGATGTCCGGCCTCTTGTCGTTGTTCACGTCCGCGACTTTCACGTCGTAGATCCGGTGCGTCGCCATCGTGATGCCGTCGATCGCCGCAGTGCGGAATCCACCATGCCCGTCGCCGAGCAGGATGCCGATCGCTCGCGGATTCTCCACGATGTACACGAGGTCGAGATTCTTGTCGCCGTCGAAATCCGCGGAGGCGAGACCACTCACTCCGCCGTGACCCTCGAAACGCGCTACCGACTCGCGCCGCACCTCGTCTTTCGAGAAGACCAGGCGATCGATGCTCGAGACTTCGTACAGCTCGGGGCGGGGCACGCGAGACGTATTGACGTCCGCGGGCCAGTAGCGAACGTACGAGATGATCGCGTCATCGTGCGTCTTCGACGAGAAGTGTCCCGCCGTACTCGCGAGGTAGTACGAGAGCGACGGAAGAAGGGTGCCGTTCGAATCCACCTTCTTCCACATCTTCGGTTTCGTGCTGACGAACGCCACATCCATCGAGCCGTAGATCACGCTCGACGCGACGAAGTCAGGATACGCGTCCTCGTTGAAGTTGCCCGTCGACAGCCAGTCGCCGCCTAACTTTGCATCGAGGGCCGAGATCGCCACTCCGGTCCAGCTCCTGCCCTTCTTCCGATTCAGATATCCGCGCAACGGCGCGAATCCCTCGGGCTGCTGCTGCGAGGGACCCTCACTCGCCGCGGCGATGTCGGGATAGCCATCGTGATCGAGATCGGCAACGACCACCCGACGCGTCGGGAAGTCGCGCGGCAGTCCTTCGCTAGCGTCGGTGAAATGTCCCTTGCCATCGCCGAGAAAAACGAAGAGGCCACGGAGATGAACGGCGAAGACGAGATCGACGTGCCCGTCCTTGTTGAAATCCGCAGTGGCAACGCTGCCGTAGTCCAGGGCCTGCGGGAACTTTGCTTCGGCCCAGTATTTCCAGTTGCCCTTGCAGTCGCCGAGAAAAATCACCGGAATGTTGCTTCCCTTGCGCTCGGGCGGCGTGATGAGATCGGGACAGCCATCCTCATTCATGTCGGCGACCGCGAGCGAGTTGCGCCACGAGCCGCCCGTTGGTAAACCGGACGATGACTCGCGGAAATGAACGGTCTTGCCGCTCGCCTCGGGCATCATCCTCGTGAACTGCGACCGTACGTCTTTGAGAAAGGCGTACGTCCGGTCGTCGTACTTGTCCGCCGGTGGTTCGGTGTTCTGCTCGATCGGCGTCGGTGGCGGGAGGTCGGGGATCCAGGCCCAGATGAATTCATTGTTGAGCTGATACAGCTCGAACTCCGCCGGCGTGTTTCCCATCGGCCGGACGAAGCCCTCCGGCTGATCCCACACCGCGTATCTCCGCAACGTCTTTTCGATGTGAAACGACTTGCCGAACCGGTAGAAGTGCTTATCTGGATCGGGATCCAGTCCGGGATCCTCCGCGGTGCCGAGGCGCGTCTTCCGCTGCTCAGCGGTCTCCGCCTTGAGGTACGTCGGCGTCGGTCCCATGCCGGCCTGCGGGTTCGTCTGCGCAGCACCGATCGCGGCAATCGCCGACAACATGAGTGCCGCGCACATCGACAAAAAAAACTTCTTCATGAATTCGATCTCCTGATGAAATGGGCGAGTCGCCGTGTCAGATTACGTCTGCGAGCGTGCCCTGCGCGCGCCGGAAGTACGCAAGACCTCCCGTGAAGAACGCGACTGAGACGACCAGTAGAAATACGAGTGAGCCGATCTCAGGTAACGCAGCGGAGAGGATCGCGCTGCGAAACAAACCGAGCAGGGGCGTCATTGGATTCCACGCCAGGACCGCATCGAAGCGGCCGGACGAGGCGTAGAGGATCGGACTCAGGTAGAACATCACGGAGAGCCCGAAGCCGAGAATAGGCAGAAGGTCGCGAAAAAAGACGTAGGCCGGCGCCAGGAACCAGCCGAGGCCGACCTGCAGTGAAAATTGGAGGAGCAGAGCAAAGGGAAGGACCCAGATCCCGCGCAATCCCTCCCCTCCCAGCAGTCGGAACCCGGCGAAGAGGAGGAGGCCGATCGTCTCGAGCATCAGTGCGGACGCGTTCGGTACGACGATGAGTAACTCGCTCCGGAACGTGAGCCTTCGCACCATGCTGGAGTTGTCGACGATGCTCGTCGTGGATCGGATCAGCCCCTCGTTGAATCCGAGCCACGGCAGCAGACCGGTGATGAGGAAGCTGATGTAGCCGGCGTCGCGCGTCCCGGTTCCCCTGGTAAAAATCTTCGTGAAAACGAACCAATAGAGGACAACGAGCGTCAACGGTTGGATGACTGCCCAGAAGATGCCGAGAGCCGAACCGGTGAACCGCGCGGTAAAGTCTCGTTTGACGAGCTCCCGCAACAGATGAAAGTGATTCGACTTAGACATCCTCGGGAGCTTGACAGAAGGGGCGTCAATCCGTAGATTGAACTTCACTTTATTTTGCAATAGCATAAAAGTCAACGAAATGCAGGTACATAAGCGGCAAGTCGAACTCGTCGGACGGAAGATCCGACAGCTCCGTCGCCAGCGCAAGCTGACGCAGGTGGAGCTCGCCGAACGAATCGGCATTCATCAGTCCGATCTCTCGCGCATGGAACAGGGCGAGTACAAGGTTGGCCTCGACACGCTTCTCAAAGTCCTGCAGACCTTCGATCTCAGCATCGGCGACTTCTTCGATGAAGGCAATCGCATCGAGTCGGTCTTCGACAAGCTCAAGACACTGAGCCCCGCGGCGCAGAAGGAAGTCGAGAGCTTCATCGAGTTCAAGCGGTCGCAGGAAGGAAGTTCGGATTCGGACAACGGTGAGGGAGAGGGTGGCGATGTCTGAACGAACCTTTGCGGAAGTGGAACGCCTGCGACAACTCGCGCTGGCCTCGGTGCGAGCCGGCAACATCGAAGACGCGTTGCCGATCTACGACCAGGCAATCGCGCTGGCCATCGATGAGGAAACGCGCGAGCTGATCTCCATCAACAAAGCGGACGCGATGATCGCGATCGAGCGATCGGGCCCCGAAGTGCAGGCCCTGCCGACGATCGTGATGCGACGCCGCAATCTGCGCCATGTTTATCTCGCCGCCTACGCGCTGGTGTTCAAGTACCGCACGGAAAACGAGCTGAAACGCGCCACGTTCTACGGGCAGCTTGCGCTGCAGACAGCCGAGGAAGCCAACGAGCCGTTCTGGAAGATTGGTGCGCTGAACGAGCTGGGAAGCATCTACGACATCGACTCCAAATTCTCGCGCGCCATCGAGTGCTTCGAACAGGCTGTCGGTCTCATCGAGCAGCTCGCGGATCTCGACGAGCATCGCCTGACCTACGGCATCACGCTGGAGAACCTAGGCGCCGCGATGCTTCTGGACGGACAGTTCGCAGCGGGTCTGGAGCTGATCGAGAAGGCGTTGCCATCGATCACCTCACCGACGCATCGCGCCGAAGCGTTCATCGATCTCTCTTTCGGCCACGTGAATCTGAAGAACCTCGACGAAGCGCGGCGTTTCGGTGAAGCGGGACTCGAGCTCGCGACGGATCCCCGTCAGCTTCGCAACGCGCACTACCTGTTGGGAGAAGTGGCTTACGAAGCGGACGACGTCGAGCTCGCACATCATCACTTCGACGAGCTTTCGAAGTTCTACCCCGACTTTCAGCATCTCAAACCGTTACTTTTTGCGATCGACCTTCGATCGATGGTGAATCTCAAACTATGAAACGTACCGTTCTGGCGTGCGCCCTCTTGTTTGCTGCACTGTCGCTCCACGCAGCGGAAGCTCCGGAGCGCGATGTCCTCCTCATTCCAGACGGCACGGTCTACACCGCGGAAGTCCGGCAGGGCGAAGACGGAAGCGGCAGCCTCATCGCTCTCAACATTCAGCGCGGAACGTATTCCAGTCAGACCATTCTCCCGGAGTCGAAGAACTTCGGGATGAAGTCCACCCCGGCACTGGCGTACGACGCGGAGTCGCAGACCCTGTTCGTGTTCTGGCTGCGGATGCCGAACATGATGTCGAGCGAACTGCTCGTCTCGTCCTTCCACGACGGAAAGTGGACGGCGCCGGTCTCGATCGACAACAAGCCGTTCACCTTCCGGTTCAACCTTCGTATCGCGGTGCGGCAGCGCGTCGCGCAGCCCCAGAGCGACGGCACGTTCAAAGACGTTCACAGCCTCGTCATTC
>JBBRMQ010000024.1:0-28488 GCA_038230775.1 Thermoanaerobaculia bacterium | reverse complement strand
CTTCGAGGAGGCCGACGTCGTCATCGCTCCGTATCGAGCCGAGGCGCAGAGCGGAGTCGCGATGACGGCATTTCATTTTGGCAAACCGGTCATCGCGACGCGGGTCGGCGGACTGCCGGAGATCATCAACGACCGCAACGGAATTCTGATCCCGCCCGAAGACCCCGATGCGCTCGCGCGGGCGGTCGACGAGTTCTTCACCACCCGCGACCGCGCTGCGATGGAGAGCGCCGCGGCGGAGTCGGCGAAGCGTTTCTCGTGGGCGGAATACGGTGCGATCATGAGGCGCTTACTCGAACGGCCATGACGTTCAATCCGCGGCGCATCAAAGTCGGCCTGGAGCTGACCTCGAAGTGCAATCTGCGCTGCGGGATGTGTCCGCTGCCGGTGCTTCGTCGTCCGTACGAAGACATGCCGTGGCCGCTCGTCGAGCGCGCCGAAAAAGAGATCCACGGCGCGGGTCTGCGGCTCAAGTGGCTGCACGAGATGGGTGAGCCGTTGCTTTACGCACGCATCGACGACGCCATCCGTCTTTTTCCCGAAGCGAGCCTCAGCACGAACGGGCTGCTGCTGACCGAAGCGATGGGGGCGAAGCTGCTCGCCACGCCGCTGAAGCGGATCAGGATCTGCGTCGACTCGATCAATCCTGCTGTGTATCCGCAGGTGCGCACCGGCGGCGATTTCGACCGGCTCGTCGCGCTGACGCGCGCGTTCATCGCGCGGGCGAATGGTCATCCAATTCGCATCGAAGTGCAGAAGATGCGATCGCGGTTGACGATCGATGAGAGGGTGGACGACTTCCGCCGCCTGTTCCCCGGCGCGCACATCATCGAGAAAACGTGCGAGGCGCTCGACGTCAACGAGGAGACGGACCTGCACGGCAAATTCTTCGGCTGCGTGCAGGGCGCGTTTTTTACCTGGATCGTGATTTTCGCCGACGGCCGCGTCACGCACTGCTGCTACGACGCGCACGGCGATCAGGTGTTAGGCGATCTCAAGACCGAGTCGCTGGCGGACATCATCGGCGGCTCGCGCATGATCGCCATGCAGGAAGCCTTCGACAAGCGCGACTTCACGAACCTGCCGCGCTGCGCAGAGTGCTTCAAGCACGGCGGCGAGTCGCACGCCTTCAACGACGTGCTGACCAGTGTGCAGAATCTGCCGAACATTGCGAAAGACGTCGTGCGGAAGATCATCGACGTCCGGTACCGCTGAGTGTGCGCGCTGCGCGCGCGTTGTCGGTTGTCGGTTGTCAGTTGTCGGCAGCATGGTTCTGACAACCGATCACCGACAACCGACAACGCGGCGAAGCCGCACTTCATCGGTAGCTGATCGAAATGTCGTCCATCGTCAGCACGCCGGGTCTGGCGTCGATCACGCGCGGGATCGAGTTCACCACCATCGCCGCGGTCGCGCGATCGCCGTGGACGCCGCCCTTGATCGTCATGTCGACATCGGGAACGCCCTTCACGATCACCCGGTCCGCCGCCACATCCTCCGCGCCCACGTACATGCGCAGCTCGAGGCGCACGTTGATCTTGCCCTTGCCGTCGATGGTCTGGTGAACGCCCGCGACCTGTCCCGGCGCAACCCTCAGATACTGCGTCACGACTTCGCGCTCGGCGACGATCGGTTCGATCTTCTCGTCGCTGACCGTCTCGAACTCGACCCCCAGACCTTTGCCGACCATCAGCAGCGATTCGCGGAGACCCATGTGCTTGATCTTGCCAGCGTCGACGGCCTTGCGGAACTCATCGGTGGTCATGCCCGCGCCGACCTTGCGCTGCAGCGGCTCCCGTCGCGTCGACGCGTTCTGGATGCGGATGATGTCCACCGAGTCGATCTTCTGGCAGACCGACGTCACGGTCAGCGGAAGCTTGTCCATCACGAAGCCGGGGTTGACGCCGGTGCCTAACAGCGTGACGTTCTTCGCCCGCGCGACCTGATCGAGCTCGGTGCGAATCGCCGGATCGATCGGGAACGAAAGCTCCTCGCACGTCGACACCACGTGGGCGCCGCGTCCGAGGAGATCTTTGAGCTGGGAGGAAACCTCACGGAGCCGCGAGCCCGTCGAGTGGCAGATCACGTCCGCCTTCGCGTCGAGCGTTCCGGTCACTTTCACGCCGACTTCGCGACCGAGTCCGATGACTTCACCGACATCTTTGCCGATTTTCGCGGGATCGATATCGACTGCGGCGACGAGCTTGACCCACGGCTTGGTGAGGAGGAGGCGCGCGATCTCCGCACCGATGGGACCGATTCCGTACTGCGCAACGGTGATTGTTTCCTGACTCATGCGGCGCGGATTCTAAGCGAAAAGCACCGGCTGCTCTTCCGCCTCTTCCCCGATGAAATTCGAGATGCCGATGCCGGCCAGGCGGAACAGACTGCCGGGCGGGAACGCGAATTTGCCGAGGAGATCGACGCCAATGCGCGCGAGGTCGTCGCCGCTCGCCGGCATCGCTTCAGGCGTCAGGCGACGCGTCGCGGTCTGAAAATCTTTCGTGCGCAACTTGATGGTGACCGTTCTGCCGACAAGATTGCGCTGCATGAGCTTGTCCCACAACGTTTGAGCTTCCTTGCGGATGTGATCCGCGACCTCGTCCATCGTGATGTCGCGTGCGAACGTGTTCTCGCTCGACCACGACTTGCGCGGCCGGGACGGCTCGACCGGATGGTCGTCGATCCCGCGTGCCAGCTCCCACAGGCGCGTGCCCCACTTGCCAAAACGCGCGATGAGCTCTGCGTCCGTAAAGCGGCGGAGATCGCCGACGGTGGCGACGCCGATGTCCGTCATCACGCGCTCGGTCGCTTTGCCCACGCCCGGAATCTTGCGCACCGGCAGATCGGTGAGAAACGCTTCGACCTGGTGCGGCCGGATGACGAAGCAGCCGTCCGGTTTTCGCCAGTCCGATGCGATCTTCGCCAGGAACTTGTTCGGCGCCACTCCGGCCGACGCGGTGAGATGTGTCTCCTCGCGGATCTCGCTGCGGATCGCCTCCGCGGTCTCGGTCGCGGTCGGGATGCCGGTGATCTCAGTCGTGACGTCGAGGTAGGCCTCGTCGAGCGACAGCGGCTCCACGAGGGGAGTGTGCCGCTCGAAAATCGCACGGATCTGTTGCGACGCTTCCCGATACTTCGTGAAATCCGGATGGATGAACACCGCCTCGGGACACATCCGTTTGGCTCGAAGAGCCGGCATCGCCGAGTGCACGCCGAACTTGCGGGCCTCGTACGACGCGGCGCACACAACGCTCCGTTCACCGGGCCAGCCGACGATGACGGGCTTGCCGCGCAGCTCCGGCCGGTCGCGCTGCTCGACGGACGCATAAAATGCATCCATATCGATATGAATGATCTTGCGCATGTGGCGACGCCCGCGTTCCTCGTCGATCGAAATATTGTGCGGCAGAACTGCGACCGCATGCGCGAAAAGGCGCGAGCGTCCGGTGTCGCGTTCCGTCCGCACGCCAAGACGCACAAGACGATCGAGATCGCGCGCCTGCAGCACGGCGGCGGTTTCGGTCCCATCACCGTGTCGACGCTGGCCGAAGCCGAGTTCTATGCGAACGCCGGATTCCGCGACATCACGTACGCGTTTCCGATCGCCCCGGACAAGCTGAATCGCGTCGCGGCGCTGGCACGACGCATCGATCGCTGCCACATCCTCATGGACAATGCCGAGGCTTTGCGCGGGATCGAGGCGCATGGGGGAGTGTTCGACGTGTTTCTCAAAGTCGATTGCGGCTATCACCGCGCGGGCGTGAATCCCGACGATCCGGACAGTGTGCGGCTGGCGATCGCGATTGCGAATTCGCAGAACGTGCGGTTCCAGGGTCTGCTCACACACGCGGGGCACTCGTACAACGTGCGCACGGCGGATGAGATCCTGCGAATCGCCGGGGAAGAGACCGCGGCCTTGTCGCGCTTCCGCGCTCTACTGCCTGAAGAGCTGCGAAATACGGTTCGAAGCGTCGGCTCGACACCGACCGCGTCGATCGTCAAGTCGTTCTCCGACTGCGACGAAGTGCGTCCCGGCAACTACGTCTTTTACGACGCGTTCCAGGCCGCCCTCGGATCGTGCCGCGCCGAAGACGTCGCGGTATCGGTGCTGGCGACGGTCGTGGGGTCGTATCCCGATCGCAAGCAGTCGATCATCGACGCCGGGGCGCTGGCGATGTCGAAGGATGTCAGTCCCGATCATCTTGATCCGCAGTTCGGGTACGGCCGGGTCTGCGATCTCGATCTGCGCCCGATCGATGCGAAGCTCGTGTCGCTCTCGCAGGAGCACGGCAAGCTCTCGTCTGCGCTGCCGGTGGGGACGCGCGTGCGCGTGATGCCGAATCACTCCTGCCTCACCGCCGCGTTGTTCGAGACCTACCACGTCATCGATGGCAAAGCGGTCGTCGATGAGTGGAAGCCGGTGCGGGGGTGGTAACCGAAGGGGGGAAGCTGTTTGCTGGGGAAGCTGGGGAAGTGGCAGCTCGTCGCCGAACGGCCACGGCATCTTCTTAATAGATTACGACTGATCGCGCGGCGGTAAAACAGTTGCTCGCGCAAAGCTTTGTCATTCCGAGCGTAGCGAGGAACCGGTGTGGGTTGGGCGGCAAGTTTATCGTGCCGCCCGGCCACACCGGTCCCTCGCTACGCTCGGGATGACATGGACTGTTAGACCGCGGCGTTCGCTTCTGCTGTCACCGGTGCGCGAAATCTGACTCCTTCCCAGCTTCCCAGTTGCCCGGGTTCCCAGCTCTTCTTTGGTTCAGTCGCTGCACATATCCAACCTCATGGCCAACGACAAAGAACCTCAAAGTTACGGCAGCGGCAAGGACTGGGTCACCGGGAACACGAGCCAGGAAGTGAACCCTCAGAAGGGCAACACGAACCCGCAGCACAGCGACTTTTATGCGCCGCGGCGCGAGAACGAAGAGAACGGGCCCGAGCAGGGCGGGAAGGTCTCGCCGGAGCAGAAGAAGGACCAGGTACCGGGTCGCGAAAATTGGGCTAAACTTCTCGCACGGCCTCGTTGAACATTCTCTTTTTCTCGGCGAGTCACAGCTCGAACGGGCTCGCGCTGGCGACCCTCTTCACCGCGGGAGTCATCCTGGCTCTGGGTGTCGCGGTCGTAGTGCGGGAGCACGCGTCCATCCTCAGCCTCCGCTTCTCGACGGTCGCGCTCCTCGCATCGTTGTGGCTGGTGGGTTTCGCGATGATGTACGACAGCGCGGATGACTCCCACGCGTTGTTCTGGGCGCGCGTCGCCTCGCTGTTCGCGTGCCTGATTCCGCCGGCGATCTTTCATTTCAGCACGGTGTATGCGGGTCGCGGCGCGGTGCTGCGCCCCGCGGTCATCGTCGCGTGGCTTTTCTCACTGGCCATTGCTATCACGGGCGCGGTGAGCTCGATCTTCACCCCGGGCGTGCAGCACTTTTCGTGGGGCTACTATCCATCGGGGCATCTCTACAATATTACGTGGGTGCTGGTGTTCGGAGTGCTGTTCGTGATCTCGGTGCGCCTCATGAGTGGAGCCGCACGCTCGCAGGACGGGGACTCCATCAATCGCGCGGCGGCGCTGGTGCGAGCGTTCGCCGTCGGCTCTCTGGCGTTCGTCGACTTTCTCCCATCGATCGGGTTTCCCGCCTATCCGCTCGGTTTTCTTGCAATCCTTGCCTTCACCGCGGCGGCCGCCGACGCGATCTGGCGCTACCAGCTCGTGCAGCTGACTCCCGAGTATGCGGCGGCGCAGATCCTGGCGACGCTGAAGGGCGCCGTGGTGGTCGTCGATCTCGCATCGAAGATCCGCGTGATCAACCGCGCGGCCTGCAAGATGCTGGGCTACAAAGAGGAATCGGAGATCGTCGGCAGCCACATCCGCACGATCATCGATCCGGAAGATGCGATTCAGTCCGATCGCCTGATGCAGAGCAGCGGCACGCTCGACATGCAGATGGCGTGGCGCACGAAGGCCGCGGAGAGGGTCGACGTTACCGTGGCCTCCTCATTTGTCCGCGCTGCCGACGGTGTGCCGGTCGGAGTGGTGTACGCGGCGACCGACATCACCGAGCGCCGCCGCGCCGATCAGGCCCTTCGCGAGAGCGAGCATCGCTATCGCACGCTCTTCGAAGGCAATCCGATGCCGATGTGGATCTACGACTTCGAGTCGCTGCGCTTTCTTGCAGTGAACGACGCCGCCGTCAGGCACTACGGCTTCTCGAAGGACGAGTTCCAGAAGATGACGATCGCCGACGTACGTCCGGCCGAGGAGTTGCCACGGATGCGTGCGGCCCTGGAGTCGCTGCGCGATCAGAACATCGGCGGCCACTATCGTCACCGCAAGAAAGACGGCACGGTGATCGACGTCGAGATCTCGTCGTACGAGTTCGTGTCCGGAGGCCGCCGCGCGCGTCTGGTCATCGCCGCGGACATCACCGATCGCCAGCGCGCGGAACTGCGGCTGCGCGAAAGCGAAGAGCGATACCGGCTCCTGTTCGAGCGGAACCTCGCGGGCGTTTTCAGGACGACCGAGGATGGGCGGGTGCTCGACGTGAATGAGGCGCTGGCCCACATGTTTGGCTACGAGCGTGAGGAGCTGCTCGCCACCAGCGCGTTCTCCACCTACTTCGACCCGGAAGACCGCAAGTTCCTCATGGCCCGCCTGCGGCACCAGAAGACGCTCTCGAACATCGAGGTGCGGATGAAGCGGCGCGACGGCCGGGCGATCTGGGTTCTCGAGAATGCAACACTCCTCGAAGGCGCCGGCGGAGCGGTGGTCGAAGGAACGATCATCGACATCACCGATCGAAAAGTGGCGCAGGAACGTGTCGAGTACCAGGCTTATCACGATGTTCTGACCGACCTGCCGAACCGGTCGCTATTCCGCGATCGCATCGGAGTGGCGCTGGCGCACGGCCGGCGCGCACGGCGCACGGTCGCCGTCATGTTCCTCGACCTCGACCAGTTCAAGCTCGTCAACGACACCCTCGGCCACACGATCGGCGACGGGCTGCTGCACGCGGTGGCTCGGCGCCTGGTGAAATGCGTGCGCGCCGAGGACACCGTCGCGCGCATGGGCGGCGATGAGTTCACGATCCTGCTCGCCGATCTCAACGACCGGCAGGCGGCGACGACGGTGGCGCAGAAAGTGCTGGAAGCGATCGCCGAACCGATCGTCGTCGAGCACCACGAGCTCTTCATCACGGTGAGCATCGGCATCGCGATCTTTCCCGAAGATGGGGAGGATGCCGAAGCGCTGTTGAAGAGCTCGGACCGTGCGATGTACCGGGCGAAGGAAGTGGGCCGCAACAACTATCAGATCGCGGCGCAGGGTGGGGAAGAGACCGGCGTCGAGCGGCTGTCCATCGAGCGCAGCATGCACTACGCGTCGCGCCGCGACGAATTCGTCGTGCACTATCAGCCGATTTTCGAAACGGCGTCGCGACGCATCGTCGGAGCCGAGGCGCTCATCCGATGGAACCATCCGGTGCGGGGGATGATGGAGCCGGGCGAGTTCATTCCGATCGCCGAGCAATCGGGATTGATCCTGCCGGTCGGCGAGTGGGTGCTGCGCAGCGCGTGCGATCAGATGCAGCGCTGGCACGCGTCGGGGAATGACGCGCTTCGCGTCGCCGTCAATCTGTCCGCCCGCCAGTTCCAGCAGCGCGACCTGTCCGAGATCATCGAGCGCGTGCTTACGGACACCGGTCTTCCCGCCGGCGCGCTCGACATCGAGATCACCGAGTCGACGGCGATGCAGAACGCCGACCTCACGCTGGCCACACTGAACAGGCTGAAGACGATGGGCGTCCGCATCTCGATCGACGACTTCGGAACCGGCTATTCGTCGCTCAGCTATCTAAAGCGTTTTCCGATCGACACCGTGAAGATCGATCACGACTTCGTTCGCGATGTGGCGACCGACAACAACGACGCCGCGATCGTCTCGGCAATCATCTCGATGGCGCGTGCGCTGAAGCTGAGGGTGGTCGCCGAAGGCGTGGAGACGGAGGAGCAGATGGCGTTTCTGAAGCGCCACGACTGCGAGTTCGTGCAGGGCTTCCTTTGCGGAGTTCCCGTTGCTGCGGAGGAGTTTGAACGGGGAATGTTGAATGTTAAACGTTGAATGTTGAATGGGAAACCGACCATTCAACATTTGACATTCAACATTTAACATTCAACATTCCCCGTCCCCAGCGCTTAGAATTCGAGGCGATGCCATTCGCCGCACTCGCCCTTACAACCATGCTCGCCGCCACTCCCGTCAACTGGTCGACAGTCGCTCCCGACATCGACCAGCGCCTCTCGCGATTCAAACGCGTGGAGATGCCCTTCACCTACGAAGGGTTGAGCGCGCGCGAGCACAAACTGGTCGATGAGCTCATCGCCGCGTCGCGCGATCTGGAAGACATCTACTGGCGCCAGAACAGTCCGGACGACATGGCGATCTACAACGGTCTGGCATCCAACACCGATCCGCGCGCGCAGGCCCTGCGGCATTACCTCTGGATCCAGGGCAGCCGTTACGACCAGATCGAGGAGAACCGTCCGTTCATCGGCAGCGAGCCGATGCCGCCGGGCCGCAATCTGTTTCCGCGCGGAGTGACGCGGGCGGACATCGAGGCCTACGTGAAGGCGCATCCGGGGGAGAAGAAGGCGATCTACGACGAGCGCACGGTCGTCGGGCTGGTGAGCCGCAATCCGCTGAAGCTCAAGACCACGCCGTATCACGTGAAGTATGCGAAGTGGCTTGCGTCGGCGGCGGTGCATCTTCGCAGCGCGGCAGCAGTCAGCGATGACAAAGCATTCGCAAAGTTCCTTCGCTCGCGCGCCACGGCGTTGACGACGGACGACTATTACGCGAGCGATCTCGAATGGGTCGGGCTGCAGAATCCGAAGTTCGACATCATCTTCGCCCCTTATGAGACGTACCTCGACGACCTCCTGGGCATCAAGACCTCGTACGGCGCCGCGGTGATGATCCGCAACGAGGCGGAGAGCGCGAAGCTGGCCGTGTTTCAGAAGTACGTCCCCGACATGCAGGACGCGCTGCCGCTCGACGCCGCGGACCGGCCGTCGAAGAAGGGACACGTGACGCCGATGGAGGTGATGGACACACCGTTCCGTGCCGGCGACCTGCGCCACGGATATCAGGCGGTGGCCGACAATCTTCCGAACGACCCTCGCATTCACGAGAAGGTCGGCAGCAAGAAGATCTTCTTCAAGAACTTCATGGACGCGCGCGTGGAGCATGTCGTGCTGCCGCTGGCGAAACGGATCATGCGCTCCAGCCAGGGCGCGCAGGCATCGGCCGCAGGGTATCTGACCACCACGCTCATGCACGAGATCTGTCACGGCCTCGGTCCCGCGTTCTCGCGGCGCAATGGTCAACAGGTTGACATTCGAGAGGCCATCGGTCCGGCGTTCTCCGGGTTGGAGGAGGCCAAGGCCGACGTCACGGGGATGTTCGGCATGAAGTGGCTCGTCGATCACGGCGCGCTCCCGAAGGAGAGGACCGAGGAGTATTACGCGTCGTATGTGGCGGGGATTTTCCGCACGGCGCGGTTCGGAACCGGTGAAGCGCACGGTCGCGCGGAGATGATGGAGTTCAACGTCCTGAGCGAGAAGGGCGCGATCACCCGCGACGCCGACGGCCGCTACGCGATCGACTACACGAAGATGCCAGACGCGATCGCCGCGCTGGCAAAGGAACTGCTGGAGATCGAGGCCACAGGCGACCGCGCGCGCGCCGAAGCGTGGTTCAGCCGCTACGACAAGATGCCCGCGGATCTGCATGCGGCGCTCGAAGCGGCGAAGGATGTGCCCGTCGACTTCGACCCGTATGTTCCCTTCCGCGAGGGCGTGCGCTGATCTTGAAATGGTTGACGGTTGACAGTTGACGGTTGACGGGATCGAAGCGCGGAGCGCGGTCAACCGTCAACCGGTTGAGGTTGACAAGAATCCGCTCAACATCGGACACTCGCGCGCCCGAATGGTGATGGAAGCGGCTCGGAAGAATGTTCTCGTCGTCGATGACGACGCTGACACGCGCTCTCTCCTCGGCTCGCTGCTCACGCGTCAGGGTCTGGCGGTCGATTTTGCCGCTGACGGCAGCGAGGCGCTCGAACTTCTCCAGCAGCGCAATTACGCGGTCGTGCTGCTCGATCTGCTGATGCCGGGCATCGACGGTTTCGAACTGCTCGAGCGGCTCAACCAGCCGGGCATGTCGTCGCCGGTGGTTCTCGTGGTGACGGGAGCCGATCGGGAGAAGATCGATCGACTCGATCCGAGCCGCATCCACGGCGTCGTCCGCAAGCCGTTCGATCCGCTCGACCTCGTCGCCCTGGTGGAAGCGTGCGCCGACATCAAGAGCCGTGGATCCTTCGGCACGATGGCGATCGCCACGATGCTCGCCGGCGGATCGATTCTCGAGTTGTTGAACCGGCTGGCGAGATAGCGGCATCTGCTGTCATCCCGAGCGTAGCGAGGGAGCGGTGTGGGTGGGCGGCTCGATGATCGTGTTGCGCGCCGCCCACCCACACCGGTCCCTCGCTACGCTCGGGATGACACACGCTGCAACCGTTACATCGCGTTGTCGGTTCAGTTGTCGGTTGTCAGGAGCGGGGGCGGGCGTGGACAACCGAGCACCGACAACCGACAACGCGCGGCGTGAGCCGCGCAGTTACATCAATCGGTGCCGGAGCAGGTCCGCGAGCATCAGAATCACGGGCGACGAGCAGAACACTCCGCTGATTGTTCCGCCTTCGGTGCCCACACACTCCTTGACCGCCGCGTGAAGCGTCTCGACATCGAAGGGTTTCGACACGATGCCGCAGACGTTGTAGGCGCGCGCGCGGGCCATGTCGCGCTCGCTCACGAGAGCGGTCAGGATGATCACCCTGCTCAGGACGTCAGGCTGCGACTCTTTGAGATACTCCAGCACCGCGAACCCGTCGTACTGCGGCATCCGGAGATCGAGGAGGATCGATCCGTACCGGCGGGTGCGGATTTTCTCGAGGGCCTCGCTGCCGTCGCTCGCGACTTCGATGATGAAATCGCGTTGAAAAATCGCGGTCAGCAGCGTGCGAGTCTCGGCGTTGTCATCCACGACGAGAATGGACGGTTTCTCGGCTTTCGACATATTCGACGGTCAGGATCCTACCGATTGGATTTGTCACATCTTACACTGTGCCCTTATGCCCTTGACCGGAATTGTCATCTCGCTTGGAAGCGGGCGATGTCGCGTGTTTGCCGAGGGCGGCGAGATCGAGTGCCTGGTTCCCGCTGAGCTCGCAAAGCGACAAAGCAGCGAGCTGGCGGTGGGCGACCAGGTGGTCGCTGAAGCTGGTGACGGGAACGTCTGGCGCATTCGTGAAGTGCTTCCCCGCCGCACGGTGTTGTCGCGTCCCGATCCGTTGCATCCGCGCCGCGAACGACTGATTGCGGCGAACATTGACGTCGTCGTGAACGTGGTCTCGGTCAAGGCTCCGCCGCTGCGAATCCGTCTCATCGATCGCTATCTGATCGCGATCATGCGCGGCGGCGCGCAGGCCGCGATCTGCATCAACAAGGTCGATCTCCTGGAGCCCGGCGAGCGCGAGGCCGCGTTGCGAATGCTCGACGTCTATCGCGACCTCCACATCCCTGTGGTTCCGTGCTCGACCACGACCGGCGAAGGCCTCGACGCTCTGCGCGACGTGATCCGCGGCAAGACGTGTACGCTCGTCGGCCACAGCGGCGTCGGCAAGTCGTCGATCCTGAACGCGCTCGACGAGCGGCTGCAGATTGCGACGGGCGATCTCCACAAGCGCGGCACCGGACGCCACACCACCACGTCATCGACCCTTCACGATCTCGGCGACGACACGTACGTCATCGACACGCCGGGCATTCGCGAGTTCGGCCTGTGGGACATCGAGCCTGAGGAGCTCCGCGACTACTTTCCGGAGTTCGCGGAAGCCTCGGTGTCCTGCCGCTTCAACGACTGCACGCACCTGCACGAGCCGCGGTGCGAAGTGAAAGAGCGCCTGGAGCGCGGCGAGATCAACCGCGCGCGCTACGACACGTATGTGCGATTGTCGGAGGATCTGAAGGGTAGTTAGGACGTTGGGATGTTGGGACGTTGGGAAGGGTCAGTCTTCCGAACGTCCCAACATCCCAACATCCCAACTTCAAGCGCGCCGGCGGCGTCGCGGTGACTTCTCTTCAGCCCGGCGTTCGCGCATGTAGTCGCGCATGTAATCGCGCTTGCATTCGCGGCACTCGGAACCCTTCGCCGGGTGTTCGTACGTATTCGATGGGCTCATCCGGTGCAGCCCCTTCTTGCATAAAGCGTAACGCGCCACGTGGTCCCTCCCTTTTGTTCAGCCTAACACATGTTAGGCTCGCCGCGCGATGAGCGAAGACGATCTCGTCATCAATCCGAGGGAAACGGGGTTCGCCGCGCTCGATTTGCGGGAGGTCTTCGGCAACGATCGTCGCGTGGTGCTCGAGATCGGATCGGGGAAGGGGCGGTTTCTCATCGGCTCCGCACTCGAGCAGCCGGAGTCGAACTTCATCGGGATCGAGAAGTCGCTCCACTATCACCGCCTGATACGGGACCGCGTGCTGAAGCGCGGGATCCGGAACCTGCGTCTCATCAACCACGATGCGTTTCTGGTCATGCAGAAGATGCTGGCCGACGGGTCCATTGCCGAGATTCACATCTACTTTCCCGATCCGTGGCCGCGTACGCGCCAGCAAAAACGGCGGATCATCCGTCCGGAAGCGCTCCAGGAAATGCGCCGGGTTCTGGTCGACGGAGGCACCGGCATCTTCGTGACCGACCATCGCGAGTATTACGAAGTCGCCGCGCCGTTCCTCGCGGAGGTGTTCCGTTCGGAAGCCCGAATCCCGGGGCCTGCCGATCCGCCGCGGACGAACTACGAGGCGAAGTATCGGGAGGAGGGGCGGGAAATCTATGAGGTCCGATTCTCTAAGGTAGCCACGGGGGAACGAGGAATGTTGAATGTTGAATGTTAAATGTTGAGTGCGGTCTTCGAATCTCATTCAACATTCAACATTTAACATTTACCATTCCTTATATGCGGATCCTCGGCATCGACCCAGGCAGCATCACGACGGGATTCGGCGTCGTCGACTACGACCGCGGACGTCTGGCGCTCGTCGAGCAGGGGTCGATCACCACCAAGAGGGGAGCGGAGCTTGCGGACCGGCTCTGCCGCATTCACGAGAATGTGCTGGCCGTGATCCTGCGCACCTCGCCGGAAGTCGTCGCGGTGGAGACTCCGTTTGCAGGAAACAACGTGAAGAGTCTCATCCAGCTGGCGCATGCGCGCGGTGTCGTGCTCCTCGCCGCGCGCAGCGCGCACCTCGAGCTGTTCGAGTACGCACCGCGGTCGATCAAGAGCGCCGTGGTCGGATATGGCGCCGCGGAAAAGGAGCAGGTGGCGAAGATGGTGCGCATGCTTCTGCCGGGCTGCGCGAGCCTGGTGATGTCGGCGGATGCCGCGGACGCGCTGGCCGTGGCGATCTGTCACGCGCATTCCTGCGGCGCCGCGGCGAGACTGAAGATCGCGCGATGAGCTCTTCGCTGCCGCAGGAAGAGACGATGGAGGCGAACGTCGCGGCGGCGGCCACTCCGCGCAGCCGGTTAGGCCGGACGTTCAGCGCGCTGCACTACCGCGACTTCCGTCTGGTCTGGATCGGCGCGTTCACGTCGACCATCGGCACCTGGATGCAGACGATGGCGCAGGCCTGGGTCGTCTACCGCATGACCAACTCGGCGTTGCTTCTTGGCTTCGACGCTTTCCTCAGCACCGGGCCGATGCTGCTGTTCTCGCTGTTCGGAGGCGTCATCGCCGATCGCGTGGAACGCCGCAAGATCATGCTGATGTCGCAGTACCTGCAGATGCTCTTCGCCATCGTGCTCGCGTTTCTGCTGTGGTCGAACACGGTGAAGATCTGGCACATCTTCCTGCTTTCGTTTCTGACCGGCAGCGTGCAGTCGTTCAGCGGGCCCGCCTACGCGTCGCTTCTGCCTCTGCTGGTGAAGCGAGAGGACATGCCGAATGCGATCGCCATGAACTCGATGCAGTTCAATCTAGCGCGCGTGATCGGTCCGGCGATCGGCGGAATCGCGATCGAGGTCTACGGCGCGGCCGCGTGCTTCACGCTCAACGCGTTCTCGTTCGTGCCGATCATCGTGGCGTACATGCTCATCAAGACGCCTGTGATCCGCGGCGAGAGCCACGAGCGCAAGGGAATCATGGCGGAGATGAAGCAGGGCTTCGCCTTCGTCACCTCGCGAAAAGCGCTCATGATCCTCACGTTCCTCTCCTTCGCCGGCACGTTCCTCGGCATGCCGATGCTGACGCTCTTCCCGGTGGTGGCGAAGACGATCTTCGGCGGCGGCCCCAAGGTCTACAGCCAACTGCTCGTCGCCTACGGCCTCGGCAGCGTGCTCGGCGCGCTCTTCGTGGCGGCCAGCAGCCATCACGCGCGAAAGGCCAAGCTCGCGTTGATGTTGCAGTTTGGTTTCGCGATGCTTCTGATCGCGTTCGCGTTCAGCCGCAACGTTCCGCTGAGCCTCGCGATCGCGTTCGGCTCGGGAATGTGCATCGTCGGCGTCGTGTCGCTCTACAGCTCGCTCGTGCAGCTGGCGACAACGGACTCGATGCGCGGGCGGGTGATGTCGATCTTCATGCTGGCCTTCCGCGGCGGAATGCCGCTTGGAAGTCTCATGGCGGGTTTCATCGCCCAGCGCTGGTCCATCACGGCTGCGCTCGCGATCAACGGCGTGATTCTGGGAATCGTGGCGACGGTCTTCATCCTGCAGGGCCGGAATCTGGATGGCGATCTTGCGGCCGCGCCGGCCGCCTAGCGGCAGCGTTGACGGTTGACGGTCGACGGTTGACAGGAATCGAGGGCAACCGTCAACCGTCCACTGACAACCGTCAACCGACTTTCCCTCGATTGCCGCACGCTTTTTGCTTATATTGCGAGGCCCATGGCGAAGGAGAAAGCAGAAGCCACCGCAACCCTGGAGCGGGAGGCGTGTGCCCCGGAGTGGGTCGACATCCTCCGGCAGATGATTCTGATCCGCCGCTTCGAGGAAGCGACTGAGCGCGAGTTCCGCAAAGGAAAGATCGGCGGATACCTGCACGTCTACATCGGTCAGGAAGCGGTGGCGTGCGGAGTCATCAGCGCGCTGAAGAAGAACGACATCGTCTACTCCGGCTACCGCGACCACGCACATGCGCTCGCCCTCGGCTCGGAGCCGAAGCGCGTGATGGCCGAGCTGTTCGGCAAAGGCACCGGAATCTCGAAGGGCAAGGGCGGCTCGATGCATCTATTCGACGTCGAGCACGGGTTCTACGGCGGATACGGCATTGTCGGCGGCCACCTCACGCTCGCGACGGGGTCGGCCTATGCGCTTCGATACCAGAACACGGACCGCATCGCCGTCTGCTATTTCGGCGACGGCGCGATGAACATCGGCTCGTTCCACGAGGCGATGAACATGGCCGGGCTGTGGGGGAAGGACGGAATGTGTCCGATCCTCTTCATCATCGAGAACAACGGGTACGCGATGGGCACTTCGGTCGAACGCCACTCGGCGCTCACCGATCTCTCGGCGCGCGTGCGCGCCTACAACATCCAGTCGGAGAAGGTGGACGGTCAGGACCTCTTCGCGGTACGCGGGGTCGCCGATCGCGCCATCAGTCAGATCCGCGAGACGGGCAAGCCGTACTGCATCGAGGCGATCACGTATCGCTTCTCCGGACACGGCGCCGCCGATATCCTGCAGCCGTATCGCTCGAAGGATGAAGTCGAACAGCACAAACATCGCGATCCGATCAGCATCCTGCGCAACCGTCTGACGGAGATCTGCGGCCTCAAGGACGACGACGTGAAAGTGATGGAGGAGCAGGCGGCGGCGACGGTCGCGGAGGCGGTGAAGTTCGCGGAAGAGAGCGAGCAGCCCGATCCGAGCGAGCTGTTCACCGACGTCGTCTCTGGCGAATAACGATGGCTGAGAAAAGTTACCGCGACGCGATCCGCGAAGCGATGATCGAAGAGATGGACCGCGACCCGAACGTCCTCATCATGGGTGAGGACATCGGCGTGTACGAAGGGACGTTCCGCATCACGGCGGGCATGCTCAAGAAATACGGCCCGCGGCGCGTGATCGACACGCCGATCGCCGAGGCTGGCATGGCGGGAACGGCGGTGGGGATGGCGATGTTAGGCCTGCGACCGATCGTAGAGATGATGACGATGAACTTCGCCATCGTGGCCGCCGATCAAATCCTGAACCACGCGGCGAAGATCCGTTACTTCTCGGGTGGTCAGGTCGACATCCCGATGGTGATCCGCGGACCGCAGGGCGCCGGCGTCCAGCTCTCCGCGCAACACTCGCAGACCTTCGAGTCGTTCTACGGACACTTTCCCGGCATGAAGGTCGCCGCGCCGGCAACACCCGCCGATGCCAAGGGCCTTCTCAAGAGCGCGATCCGCGGCAAAGATCCCGTGATCTTTCTCGAGAGCGCCGCGCTCTACGGCATGAAAGGCGAAGTGCCGGACGATCCTGACTTCACGGTGCCCTTCGGCGTCTCCCGCGTCGCGCGCGAAGGGCGCGATGTCACCATCGTCTCGTTCAGCCGCATGTTGCAGCTCTCACTCAGCGTGGCGGAGAAACTCTCGAAAGACGAGGGCATCGAGGCCGAGGTGATCGATTTGCGGACGATGCGCCCGCTGGATCTCGAGCCGGCGTACGCGTCCGTGCAGAAGACGCATCGCTGCGTCGTCGTGCAGGAGCAGTGGAAGCTGTTCGGCGCGGCCGCGGAGATCTCCGCCAGCATCACCGAGAACATGTTCGATGAGCTCGACGCGCCCGTCGAACGCGTCACCGGGGAAGACGTCCCGATGCCCTATGCGCGCAACCTCGAGCTGCTCGCTACGCCGCACGAAGAGCACGTGGTGCGAGCCATTCGCAAGGTGATGTACAAGGCATGAACGAAATCATCATGCCCAAGATGGGCGACGCGATGACCGAGGGGAAGGTCATCCGCTGGTACAAGAAGGCGGGCGATGCCGTTAAAAAGGGCGAGCCTGTTCTGGAGATCGAGACCGACAAGGTCAATCTCGATCTCGAGGCCGAGCAGGACGGCACCATCGGCGAAGTGACGGCTGATGCCGGCCAGACCATTCAGGTCGGCGGCCGTCTCGCCACCATCCTCGGCGCCGGCGAAAAAGCTGCCGAGAAAGCTCCTGCCCCTGAGAAAGCTCCTGCCGCTGAGAAAGCTCCTGTGATTGCGGACGATCCTGCCCGTCGCGTGACGGACAAGAAAGACTCGATCAAGCACAGCACCGGCGAATACGGCGAGGCGGTGGAGATGAAGGCGCCGCGCATCGACCTCACGCAGCCACAGGCATCGCCGCAAACGAATGTCGTCTCGATGCCGCAGCAACAGGGAGCACGCCTCCGTTCGTCGCCGCTTGCGCGAAAGATGGCGAGCGAGATGGGCGTCAGCCTGGAGGCGGTGCAGGGGAGCGGACCGCAAGGACGCATCGTGGCCAGGGACATCCAGGACGCGAAGCCGGGCACAGCGCGACAACCGCGTCCGGCGAGGCAGACCCAGACGATTCCGCTCACCGCGATGCGGCGCACGATCGCCAGGCGTCTCGCGGAGTCGACGGGTCCGATCCCGCACTTTTATCTCACCGTGGATTACGACGTCACGAACCTGTTGTCGTTGCGCGCGCAGTTGAACGAGATCCACAACGCGAAGCTGAGCCTGAACGACTTCATCGTTCGCGCCGCCGCCCTCGCGTTGCGCGAGCATCCGAACGTGAACGCCAGCTGGGGCGACGAGGCCATCACGCAGCATGGCGAGATCCACATCGGCATCGCCGTCTCGACTCCGGAGGGTCTCATCACGCCTGTGGTGCGCAACGCGGATCAGAAATCCATCCCCGACATCGGCACCGAAGTCCGGGCCCTGGCGGACAAGGCGAAGAACCGCAAGCTGAGGCCGGAGGAATATCAGGGGTCGACAATGACGATTTCCAACCTGGGTGCGTGGGGCATCGACGAGTTCACGGCGATCATCAACCCGCCGAATTCCGCGATCCTCGCGATCGGCGCGGCATCGTCGCAACCCGTGGTGATCGATCGTCAGGTCGTGATCCGCGAGCGGATGAAAATCACGATGTCGTGCGACCACCGTGTGATCGATGGAGCTGCTGGAGCGGAGTACCTGCGCACGCTGCGGCAGTACATCGAGCAGCCTGTTAGGCTCGTTCTGTAGGGTGTTACACTTGCCGCAACCCCGACAATGCCAGCTGCCCAGGAGCTCCTCGGGATCCTCATTGCGATCATCGTCATCTGGGTCGTCCTCAAGATGGCAATGGTGGCGATCAAGATGATCCTGTTCATCATCACGGTGCTGCTGATCTTGGGCGCGCTCTACTACTTGTTCGTGAGGTGACTGTGGGCGATCGTAAATACAAACATAAGGGCTACCAGGACGGAGGCGGCTACGGCTCGGGCTCCGGCGGTGGTGGCAGCAGCGACCGGCCTCCTTCCGGGCCGCGTCCCGATCCGCCGCGCCAGCGCCTCGAAGGCGCGCCGCGCGGAAGGACGGCAGGTGGGTTCGGTCCGGAAGTCTTCAAATGCAATCAGTGCGGCCAGCAGCGCATCAGCCTCGACGATCCTCTCCCCGATGAGACTTGCGTCAAGTGCAACGCCGACCTGCACTCCTGCGGCAACTGCCGCTTCTTCGACACGACGACGATGTGGGAGTGCCGCGAGAACATCCCGGCCCGCGTCGTCGGCAAGCAGACGCGCAACGCGTGCACGTTCTACCAGCCCAAAGTCGTGAGGGACCTTGCCGCCGATAAGGGCAGCAGGATCCAGACGCCGGACGACGCCCGCAAGGCGTTCGACGCGCTCTTCAAGAAGTGATCGCGCGGCTCGCGCTGGCGATCTTCTCCGGTTTCCTCTTCGGATTCGCGTTTCCGAATGTCGGAATCGGCTGGCTCATCTTCCTCGCTCCGATTCCGCTCTTCCTCGCGATCGCGCATGCGCGACGTCCGCGTGAAGCCTTTCTGCTCGGATGGGCATCGCAGACCACAGCGTGGCTGATCATGGTGCCCTGGGTCGTGCGCGTGATGTCGCACTACGGCGGGCTGCCGTACGCCACCGGCGTCGCGATTTTTATCGCGATGGCGCTCTATCTCGGGCTCTACGGCGCGTTGTTTGGTTGGATCGCGTTTCGGGTTCTGTGTGAGGACCGGCTTCAGCCGGTCGTCCGTGACCGGCTGAAGCCGGTCCTCACACAGAATCTGAAGCCCTTTCACCGTTGGCTGCTTCTCCCCATCGCGTGGGCCGCGATCGAGTACCTGCGCACCTATCTCTTCACCGGATTTCCCTGGAGCCTGGTCGCCGCGGCAATCGTCGACTACACGCCTCTGATCCAGATCGATCGCTTCGCTGGTCCCTACGCGATGCCGATGCTGATCTTCCTGCCGGCCACCGCGATCTCGTGGATGATCGTCGCGAAGCCGCAGCGATTCCACGCGTTGCTGGTCACGGGCTTCGTCACGATCCTCTGCTTCGTGTGGTGGGCGACGGGCTACACGGCCGCAAAGATCATCGCGCGGCCGCAGGGCGAGAAGACGCTCGCGGCCCTCCTGCAGCCGGACATCTCGCAGGAAATGCGCTGGAACGACACGAACCTGATGTCAATCTTCGAGCGGATGATGTCGATGACGGCCGAGGCTTCGTCGCGGGGAGCGACGCTGGTGGTGTGGCCGGAATCCACGGTTCCGCTCTCATACTCGACGACGGACTCTTATCGCGGAGCCATCGAGAGCGCCTCGCTGCAGAGCTCCGCCGACATCATCCTCGGTTCCGTGGCCGAGGATGCGAAGGCGCCGGCGAAGATGTGGAATGCGGCGTTTCTCGTGAGCAACGGCAAGACGATCGGCCACTACGACAAGATCCGCCTCGTCCCCTTCGGCGAGTACGTGCCGCTGCGCAAGATGCTGTTCTTTGCGAAGAAGCTCGTGCACGCGGTGGGCGAGTTCGAGTTCGGCGCGAAAGACACTCCGCTCGATGGGCATCATCACTACGGACTGGCCATCTGCTACGAGATCATCTTCCCGCAGATCGCGCGACAGCAGGTGATCCACGGGGCCGACGTGCTGGTGACGATCACGAACGACGCCTGGTACGACGGGACTTCCGCGCCGCGACAGCACCTCAACCAGGCGCGTCTGCGTGCGGTCGAGACCGATCGCTACATGCTGCGCGCTGCCACGACGGGTATTTCCGCGTTCATCGATCCGACGGGGCGCATCCTCATGGAGCTGCCGATGAACCGGCAGGGAATCCTGTATCCGAAATTCGAATCGCGACATTCGACCACGCCGTATGTAAGATTCGGAGACTGGTTCGCGTGGTTCGCCTCGGCGCTGACCGCGATCGCCGTCTTCACCCGGAGAAAAACATGAAAGAAGAAAACCCGAACAGAATCCCTGACCTGAAGGCGCGTCTGGCCTCGGTCCGGAGCTATCTTTGACCTCGATACCGCTCGCCAGTCGCTCGCGGATGTCGAGCGCACGATGTCCGCACCCGGTTTCTGGGACAACTCGGAAGCCGCGCAGGAAGCCGGCCGCAAGCGCTCGCGGATAGAAAAACGAATCGCCACCGGCGAGTCGATCAACACCAAAACTGAAGAGCTCGACGTGCTGCTGGAACTGCAGCACGACGGCGAGAATGTCGACGCCGATCTCGATGCTCTTCTGTCGCAGCTCGAATCGCAGGCGTACGAGATCGAGATGACGATGAAGCTTTCGGGCGAGCACGACGACCGGGATGCGATCGTGGCGATCCATCCGGGAGCCGGCGGCACCGAGTCGCAGGACTGGGCCGAGATGCTGCTGCGCATGTACCTCCGCTATTTCGAGCGCAAAGGATGGTCGACGGAGCTCGTCGATCAGCAGGCGGGCGAGGAAGCGGGAATCAAGAGCGCGACGGTGATGGTGCGCGGCGACTACGCGTACGGCTATCTGAAATCCGAGCACGGGGTGCACCGGCTGGTGCGCATCTCGCCATTCGATGCGGCGAAGCGCCGGCACACATCATTCGCGTCGGTCTATGTCTATCCCGATATCGACGAAGAGATCGAGATCGAGATCAACGACAAGGATCTCCGGGTCGACACGTACCGCTCCTCCGGCGCGGGCGGTCAGCACGTCAACGTTACGGACTCCGCGGTCCGGATCACTCATCTGCCGAGCGGAATCGTCGTCACCTGCCAGAACGAGCGCAGCCAGCACAAGAATCGCGCCACCGCGATGAAGCTGTTGCGCGCACGCCTGTACCAGCAGGAGGTCGACAAGCGGCAGGAGGAGCAGGTGAAGCTCGAAGGCGTGAAGAAGGAGATCGGATTCGGCAGCCAGATCCGCTCCTACGTTCTGCAGCCATACCAGATGGCGAAAGATCTGCGCACCGGATTCGAGGTCGGCGACGTGACCCGCGTGCTCGACGGCGACATCGACGGCTTCGTCGAGGCCTATCTCGCGCAGCGGGCGAGGAAGAGCGCGGAATGACGCAGGTCGCAGGTCGCGGGTCGCAGGTCGGGTTCTTCACGCCACAGGCATCAACGAAAACGGGAGTAGCGCACTACGCGTCCATGGTGATCCCCGCCTTGCGTGAGCATCTGGATGTCGAGGTCGTTGACTCCCGACCAGCGACCCGCGACCAGCGACCCGCGATCTATCAGCTCGGCAACAACCCTCATCACGCCTGGATCTACGAAGAGGCGATGAAGACACCCGGTGTCATCGTGCTGCACGATCTGGTTCTGCATCACCTCATTGTCGAGATGACGCTCGCGCGCGGCGATGTCGAGGGCTATGTGGCGGCGCTGCGCGCGAATCATGGAGAGGCCGGAGCTGCGTGGGCGCGTGGTAGAGCGGCCGGGCTCCACAGCGAGATGGGGAACTTTCTCTTTCCGGCATCGATCGACGTCGCCAATCGATCGCTCGCGGTGATCGTGCACAACCACTACGCGGCCGATCGGCTGCGGTCGTTCGGTGTCACGACTCCGATCCACGTCGTGCCCCACCCGTACGAGCCCTTCGATCTGGGGAGGCGGGCTCTCAGCCCGCCGAACGCAATCGGGATGTTCGGCTTCCTGACCTCTGCTAAACGCGCCGACGTGGTGCTCGAAGCCTTTCGACGAACGAAAGGCAAGAAGCTGCTGGTCGTCGGCGAGCCGGCGCCGAACATCGACGTGGACGCCTTTCGCGGGGAAGGGATCACGTTCACCGGATACGTCGAGAACTTCGATGACTACTACGGCCGGGTCGACCGCCTGGTGAATCTTCGCTATCCGAGCGCGGGGGAGACTTCGGGCACGTTGATCCGGGCATTCGCAGCGGGGAAGCCGGTCGCGGTGAGCGACTACGCGCAGTTCGCGGAGTTGCCCGACGACACCGTGGTAAAGATTCCATTCGGCGAAGGTGAAGTCGACGCGCTCGTCGATTTCTTCGAGCGCGATCTGCCGGATCCATCCGCCGCGCAGAAAAAATGGCTGGAAGAAAACGCGAGCATCGATGCGACGGTTCGCGGCTACTTGAAGGCTTTGAGTGTGGGGCCAGCCCTCCGGCTGGCCGGCCAGCCAGAGGGCTGGCCCCACACATCGACAGGCTCGATCCCACTCTTTCCGAGAGTTGAACTCGTGAGCATGAACGGCAGACGCGCGACGATTCGCAATACCGGCGAGATCACGCTCCTCGCCCGCGCGTATGGCGAGCCGGCCTATCGCATCATCGTGAAGTCGGGCGATTTCAGCCGATGGCTCGAACTGCCTCGGGATCTTCCGCCGGGGGAGACGGCCGTGATCGACGTCCCCGCACCGGAGGGACTGATCACCTTTCATCACGCGCTCGAGAGCATCCCGATGCTGGATCCGGAAGCGTGGGGTCGTGCCGCAATTTACTGACGACACGCTCGAACGGTTGCGCGGTCTGCTCGCGCAACGACCGGCGATCGAGATCGATGCGCCGCAGTACCGCCGCGCATGCGTGCTCGTTCCGCTGATTCACGATCAGGGTTCATGGTCGCTTCTCTTTTCGCGACGCTCGCCCAATCTCGCTGCGCACAGCGGCCAGATCGCGTTTCCGGGCGGCGCCGCGAACGAAGGGGAGCCGCTGGAGACTGCCGCCATTCGCGAGGCGGAGGAGGAAGTCGGCATCCAGCGCGAAGCCGTGGAATTGATCGGGCGGCTCGACGACGTCATCACGAACAGCGGTTTTCTCGTTGCGCCGTTCGTCGGCATCCTGCGCGCACGCATCGACTACGTGCTGCAGGAAAGCGAAGTCGCGGAAGTCTTCGAGGTGCCCCTGGAAGCCTTACTTGATCCGTCGCAGCCGGAAGTGCGTTACGTATCGTTCCGCGAGAAAAACTATCCCGCGTACTTTTACCGGCACGAACATCACGAGATCTGGGGTCTCACCGGCCGCATGCTCAAAGCGTTTCTCGATCTGGTCTGGCAGGCCGTCTAACGCGCGAGCCCTCATCCGCCCTTCGGATTACGTTTCCCTCGCCCCGCGCAGCGGGGAGAGGGTGGCCGAAGGCCGGGTGAGGGGTCGTTGTCCTAACGCCAGCAGCCGAGGATCAGCCCCGCCATCACGAAGCAGACGAGGTTGTATCCGGCGTCGATCGCCCACAGCGCGCGCGGCCTTCCGCCGAACAGGTAGTTGGCGTAGCTCGTCGAGCCGGCAAAGCCGATCCAGCACAGGATACCGACCATCGCGCCGCGCATCGCGTCCATGTTGGCGAAGTGGTTGAGAACCACATCCATGCCCCATGAGACGAGAAAGCCGCAGATGAACGCCTGCAGAAACATCAGCGGCATTCCTTTCGGCGCGGAGTTGAGATCCTCCTCCGACTTTCCGATCAACTTGATCCACGGCTTCGCGAAGAGCAGCTTGGAGTACCAGAGGCCGCCCAGGATGAAGATGGCGACCGCGCTGACGAGGACGTGCAGGTAGTTCACATGAGGTATCGGCATGCCACTACGATAGGCTCAGCTCGCTACTTCTTCAACCTGCTGTTTATCTCGAGCGTAGCGAGAGACCGGTGTGGGCGGGAGGCGAGAAAGACCTACTTTTTCGAGAGCAACGTGCTGACGTAACTCTCCAAAGCCTTCCCTTCCAGGCCCGGATCGACGTAGGTGCCGTTGACCATGTAGGTGGGCGTAGCGCGGACGTCGTTCGAGAGCGCCGCTCCCGCTCCGTTGATCAGCGCGCTGCGCAACGAGTCGGATGCCACATCGGCGTCGTACTTCGTCATGTCGAGATCGTGATCCTTGGCGAAGTTCCGGGTGAAGTCGTCGACGGTGAATGCCGACAGCTTTTCCTGATTCGTATAGACCTGCTCCTTGAACTCCCAGAACAGCTCTGGCTTCTGGCGATGAACCGCGCGGCCCGCGATCGCTGCGGCGAGCGCCCACGGATGCATCTGGATGAGCGGAAGGTCGTAGCGGATGTAGCGCACCTGATCGCCATATTTCGCCAGGATCGGCTTGAGGTAACCGGCCGCATGCTGGCAGGAGGGGCATTCGAAATCGGAGAACTCGACGACGGTCACCGGCGCTTTCGCCGAACCGGTGGTAGGGGAGTCGCGAAGGAACGGATCGAGCGATTTCATCCGGTCGTTGCGGATGTCGCCATCGAGCGGGACGAAATGACCGAAGAAGAAGATCGTGCCCGCCGGATCGACGACGCCTTCGAACGGCAGCTTGCCCCTCTCGGTGGTCTGGAACATCGTCACGGGAAAGAAACCCTCACGAGTCTTCTCGCGATTGACGACCGCCGTCCAACTCTCTTTCATCGCATTCCAGGCAAAATTCTTCAGCTTCTCCTCGATCGTTCCGTCCAGGTTGTCGAGGAACCAGGGAACGCCCATGTAGAAGCCGCCCTGGGTCGATGTCGCGGCGACCCATTGCCCTTCGCACGCCTGCCGCTTGCTTTCCACGCGCACGACGTTGCCGGTGAGGTTGATCGGGAGCGCGTGCTGCAGCGCGTCTTTGCTCACGGTGACCGCTTCGGCGCAGATGGGCACCGCTTCGCGAATCTGCCGGTCGGCTTTCTCGCCGAGCTTCGGCGCGGGCTTCGGAACGTCACCCGCGAACAAGGGGAGGGCGAGGAGACTCAGAACGAGAAGTCGTTTCATCGCAGAGCGAAACGGCGTCTCAGCGCGCGGCATTTCCGCCCTGGAATCCGGAGAGGACTGAGGACTGAGGACTGAGGACCGAGGACTGAGGCGTTGCTCCTCAGTCCTCAGTCCCTAGCCCTCAGTCCTCCTGAGACCGCGCTAGTTGTTCGGTGGTGCCTGGCTGATCTTCTCGACGACTTCGCCGACCTTCCCGTCGTGATTCGTCTTGGCGATGTCGGCCATCGAGACGATGCCGACCAGCTCGTCGTTCTGATTCACGACCGGAATGCGGCGAACGTCCGCCTTCGTCATCAGATCCAGGACATCGTTGACACCGGCGTCTTCCTTCACCGAACGCACGCCCTTCGACATCGCCTCGGTCACCTTCGCGGTGCCGAGGTCTTTGCCCGCAGCGACGAGTCGGACGACGATGTCGCGGTCGGTGATCAGACCGATGATCTTCTTGCCATTCACGACAGGGACGACGCCCGTATCCTGCTGCGCCATGATGCGTGCCACGTCGCGGATGGAATCCTTCTCCGACACAGACGCGGGGTTCGCCGTCATCACATCGCGAACGCTTTTTCCTTGATTGGCCATGGGTTTCCTCCCGGATTTGCAAGGAGCAAGGGGCGTGCCCCGGGAGAGAGGAGTAGGACGTAAGGCCGTAGAACGAGGTAGAACGCTCGAGTCGCTCGCTCTACGGTCTCTACGGCCTTACGGCCTTACTTCAAAACGAAAAGCGCAACCCAGCGGTGAGCGTGACGTATCGCGGCCGGTAGTGGTAATTCAGCCAGTGATACGTCGCTTCGACGATCACACCGGAGCGGCGGCTCATCGGAAAGTCGCCGTTGATGCCGCCGGAGAGTCCGTAGTTGGTTTCTTCCTGATGCCCGCGCTGTGCGAGAGGGACGCGCGTATCGGTGATGTCACCGCTCTGCCGGTAGAGGCCCACGCCGGCGAAAATCCCGGTGGAGCCAAACGCCTCGGAGAACCGATAGTCGACCAGCCCGTCGATGTGCTCCACCTTTCCCTTGGGCAGATCACTGCGCAGGTTCCCGTCCGCCGTCGCGAACTGGAACGCAACGGGTGCTTCGATCTGCCCCGCCTTGATGCGGAATCGCGTGCCCGGCTCGAGGGCGACGCTGTAGTAGATCTCGCGCACGGAATTGTTGAATTTGAAGTTGTCGCTGATGCCGAGTCCCGCGGCTTCGTCGGTATGGCTGACGAGGCGTTTGCTGCCGCCGATGAGGATGCCGAATTCCGAGGTCTGGGCGAACGCGGGCGCGGAAATGAGCAGCGCGAACGCCACTGCGAACGTGATCCTGATCATGCGGGGCATGATACGCATCGAATGTCTCCCTTACAATGAGCGCCGTGCTCGAGACGCTGACACAGTTAGGACGTGAGACGGCGCGAATCGTTCTGCATGCCTCGTGCGTCGTCTGCGATCGCGAGCTGCCGTGGCGCGACCGCAAGGCGTCGTGTTGCGCCGACTGCTGGAAGTTGCTTCCGCGGATCACGAGCGCGAAGTGCAACTCCTGCGCGCTGCCGTGGAGCGGCAGCGACACGCTTTCGTTCCGCTGCATCTCATGCCTCGATGATCCGCTGCCTGTAGCGTGGACGGAGGCTTGGGGCCATTACCGCGGCGAGCTCGAACGCGTGCTGCATGCGTTCAAGTTCGAACGACACGATTTTCTTGACGCCGCGCTCGCCGGTCTGCTCGAGGACGTCCTCCGCGATCGCCAGTTCGACGCAGTCGCCGCCGTGCCGATGCATCGATCGAAGGAGCGATCGCGCGGCTACAACCAGGCGGAGCTTCTCGGCCGCGCGCTTGCAAAGCGCATCGCCGTGCCCTACGAACCTGCGCTGACGAAGAAGAAAGAGCGGCGGGCACAATCGACTCTCGCCCGCAGCGACCGCGCCGCGAATGTGCGCAACGTTTTCTCCGCATCGGCGGCGATCGAAGACCGCTCGGTGCTGCTCGTCGACGACGTGTGCACCACGGGCGAGACGCTGCGCGCATGCGCGGCCGCGTTGCAGCGCGCGGGGGCAACGCGCGTGGCGGCAGTCGTGGTGGCCAAAGCTTGACGCGCGCCTTCTTCATCGCGCTTTCCGAGAGCAAGGTTCTGCGTTCGTTCGCCGAGAAGTCGCGCGCCGGACAGAAGGTGTCGCATCGATTCGTGGCCGGGATGTCGGTGGACGACGCCCTCGCCGCCACTGCCGCCACCAACGCCCACGGCATGTCGGTCAGCGTCGACAATCTGGGCGAAAACGTCACCAATACCGAAGAGGCCAAACACAGCGCGGCGCTCTATCACCAGATGCTCGACCGCATCGCGGAGCGCAAGCTCAACGCGAACGTCAGTCTCAAGCTGACGCACATGGGCCTCGATGTCGACGAGGCGCTGGCGCGCAGCATCACGAGCGAGCTCGTGGCGCATGCCGCGCGTCTCGACAGTTTCGTGCGCGTCGACATGGAAGGCTCACCGTACACGCAGAAGACGCTGGATGTGGTGCGCGATCTCCACCAGAAGCATTCAGGGCGCGTTGGCGCTGTGATCCAGTCCTACCTGCATCGCAGTGAAGCTGATGTGCAGGCGCTCTGCGCGGAAAAGACCCGCATCCGTCTCTGCAAGGGAGCGTACAAGGAGGCGGCGAGCATCGCGTTTCAGGCGAAGGCCGATGTCGACGCCAACTTCGTCAAATTGATGAAGATCCTGCTCAGGAGCGGGACGTATCACGGCATCGCTACGCACGATCCGAACATGATCGACGCCACGATCGCATTCGCCCTCAGCGAGAAGATCGCGCCGTCCGCATTCGAGTTCCAGATGCTGTACGGCGTTCGCCGCGATCTGCAGGAGAAGCTCGTGAAGGACGGCTGGGGGATGCGCGTCTACATCCCGTTCGGCACCGAGTGGTATCCGTATTTCATGCGCCGCCTGGCCGAACGGCCCGCGAACGTGTTGTTCATCTTGAAGAACCTATTTCGGCGTTAGGCCGGGAAGGGCGGGCTGAAGCCCGACCCCACATACCGCACTCGGCCCCGCCCCCGCCGCCACGCGGCGCTGTGTGGCGCCAGCCCTCTGGCTGGCGGCCAGTCCGAGGACTGGCCCCACACCTGCCGCTTCGCGGCGTTTTCTGGCAGAGCGAACCTACTTGGCGCCCCCGTCCCGCTGCGGTCGGTCGCGCCAGCGATCATGCATCCACACCCACTGCTCGGGCGCGCGGCGGATCTGATCTTCGATGTCCTGTGTCAT
>JBBRMQ010000023.1:0-28940 GCA_038230775.1 Thermoanaerobaculia bacterium | reverse complement strand
GCTCCCGCGTTCGCGCAGTGGCGACGCGGCAATCTCTACGGCGCGGACGTACGAGCCCTGGCCGTCGATCCGTCGGATCCCGACACCTTTTACCTCGGCACCAGCGGCGGCGACGTCTACGTTTCGCGGGACGGCGCAAAGAGCTGGCGGCCTGCGCGGAACGGCGTTCCGTTCCCCGGATACATCGTCGACAACCTCTCGATCGATCGCAGCGGCCGCCTGTGGGCTGCGTCGTGGGGTCTTTGGGGTGGCGGCGTCATCGCCGTGTCCGAGGATGGCGGGAAGTCGTGGAGCCGGCGGGATCAAGGCCTCGAAGACTTTTCCGTGCGCGCCATCGCCGGCGATCCGCGCGATGAGAATTTTGTTCTCGCCGGCGGTCTGACCGGCGTGTATCGCAGCGTTGATAGCGGCCGCACGTGGAGCAAGATCTCCGAACAGGAAAACGTCGAGTCGCTGGCGATTGATCCGCGCGATCACGATCGCATTTACGTCGGCACGTGGCGCCAGGGCATCCGCACGGACGACGGCGGCAAGAACTGGGCGCTCATCAACAACGGCATGGTGCTCGACACCGACATGTTCGGCATCACCATCAATCCCGACGATCCCGACGACGTCTGGGTCTCGACGTGCGGCTGGGTTTACAACTCGCACAATCGCGGCGACAACTGGACGCGCTACCGCGACGGGTTCAACAACCGGCGGATTCATGACGTCGAGATTGATCCGTGCGATCACGATCGCGTTTATGCGGGATCCGTCGCGGGCCTGTATCGCACCGATGACCGCGGCAAGTCGTGGTACGTCGTCTCCGATGAAGGTCTCGTGGTCAACACGATCGCTCTTCACAACCAGCGTCCCCATCGCATCGTCCTCGGCGTCGAGGGCGATGGCATTTACGTTTCGCAGGACGACGGCAAGACGTTCGCGCGTTCGTGCGAGGGATTGCGCAACATGACGATCACGTCCATCGCCGCCGATCCGTCGGCGCCGGCGCACGTGTTCGCGTCCGTTGTTTTCGGCGGCATGTCGAGCGGCATCTACGAATCGAAAGACGGCGCGCAGACATGGGGCAAGATCAGCGACGCGAACATGCCCGCCGTGTTGTCGATCGTGGTGACAGGCGACGCCGAGGCGAAACTCATCGCCGGAACCGAGAAGGGATTCTTCTACAGCGCCGACGGCTCGAAGTGGCTGCAGGCATCGCCGGCGAACGCGCCGATTCGCGTCAACAAGGTGCTTCGCTTCAATCGCACGCGATTCTTCGCAGCGACGTCCGAGGGTGTATTCACCAGCCGCGACGCTGGCAAGGCGTGGTATCGGCTCGCTGGCTCGGACAATCGCACGGTGGACATCGCGATGGGCAACGCCGGAGATAAGAAGGCGCTTTACGCGCTGACCACTGCCGGCCTGATGACGTTCGACGGCGAGAAATGGTGGCCGATCGCCGGCGCGCCGGACAAGGGCCGCACGATCGCGGTCCGTCAGATTCACGGCAAGCAGAACGTGTTCGTCGCCGGTCTGCACGGGGTGAAAGCGGGACGCATCGGAATCGATCGGCGGTGGTACGAATCCGAAGCGCCTGATGCCGAGCATGCGTCGGTGTATTCAGGCAACGACTCCGTGTTTCTCACAGCGAGACAACAGCACGCCGTTCTCGTCAGCGCGGATGAGACGCAGTGGAACTCGTATCCGCTGCCGTCGCTCACCGCGGAACTGACATCGATCGTCGTCGATCCGTTCGACGCGCAGCGGCTCTACGCCGGCACGCTCGGCGAAGGCATCTTCATCTACGAGGGTCCCGCGCAACCGTACGCCATGAGCAGCAGCGGCGGCGGTTCGTGGCACTGAGTCTCAGGACGGGCTGAAGGGCGTCGCAATCAGCTTCGGAGACTGGAGGAAGGCAGCAGCGATGACTCTCAGTACGCCACCCGTGTCATTCCGAGCGTAGCGAGGAACCGGTGTGGGTGGGCGGCACGCGTATCGAACCTCCCGCCCACACCGGTCCCTCGCTATGACACAAGATCACCGCGGGTCGTAGTACCGCACGACGAGCATCCCGAGACCTCTTCGTCCCTGTTCCGATTTCGGATCGGCGTTCAGCACGACCATCACGTTTGGCAGCCGGTCGTCGTAGATCACGATCGAAGGGCGCGTTTTCCTGGCGTCCCCGAACTTTTCGCGCAGCACGTCCTTCTGTTCGACGAACGCTCGTTTCGCTTCGGGCACCAGCGCGAACAGCTCGAAGCTCACCGCCTTCAGGCGATTCTTGCGGAATTGAAGCGTCAGCGACTTGTCGTCGGAGTAGTCGACGATCAGGTGATTCTTGTCGTCGCCGGGCTTCGTCTTCCAGCCGCTCTCTTCCAGCGTCTTGACCGCCTCGGCGCGCGGCATCCCGATGATCAGGTGAAACAGATCCGGACGCATCCACGACGTCTTGTTCGCCGGAACGATCGAGGCCAGTACGGCGAGAAACAGGATGGTCACGCGGCTCCTTGTGTCGTCGCTGCTTCCTTCATCTGCGGGTCCCAACCGACGACCGCGTTGCCGGTTCCGATCACCGTCCAGTATCCGTAAACCTCGGCGGCGTAATCGGGGAATCCCAGCGCCGACAACATCCAGGCGAGCGCCCCGGCCTTGACCTCGCTGAGAGCCATGTCCATGAACTCGGGAAGAACGGCGAGGAGCTCACGCGTGCGGCCGCGGCGCATGAGGTCGAGGACCTTCATGTCCCACAGATAGCCGCTGTGCTCGTACACGTGCTCCTTCGACATGTCCTCCGGAATTTCGGGCTCGGTCGTGAAATGGCGATGCGAGAGCGTGTTCGACGCGAGCAGTACTGCGCGCTTGCCGCTCTTCTCGATCGCCCGCCGCGTCGCCTCGCCAAGCCGAACCATCTGCGCCTGACCCATCTCGTTCGAGAAGTAGTACGGCGAGTTGTTCGAAGAGATCCCGACGATCGGAATGTCCCACTCCGGATTCATCATGTGACACGAAACGATGGTCCCGTAGTCGACGCGGAAGTTCGGGTTCCGCATCATCTTCGTGATCAACCCGTCCTTGCGTCCTTCTTCCGCGATCAGCTCGGCCAGCTCGACATCCACTTTCAGGTCGTATTTGAAACGGAAGAGATTCGGGAAAATCGGATCGACCGAAAGACCGTGAAACTCCGGGAGGCCGAGGAAGTGGTGGCCGATCAGCGTCTGCCAGTGGGGCGAATGGACGAGGAGCACATCCGGCTTCTTCTCCAGGAAATGCTTTCGCGCGCGCTCGTAGCCCCAGCGCAGCACTTCCCAACCGCATTCTGCTTTCGGCTCGTTGCGCCAGTGATTCTCGCCATAGACGATGTGAGGAGGATGTGGAGCGAGAACGCCGCCGATGATGGGCATGTCTGATTTTACAACTTGATGCAGACGTTCTTGGTTTCGGTGAAGAAACGCAGCGACTCGAAGCCGCCCTCACGCCCGACGCCGCTCTCCTTCATGCCGCCGAACGGGACGCGCAGATCCCGCAACAGCCAGCAATTGATCCAGACCGTTCCGCTGTCGATCGCCGCGGCGACCCGATGGGCGCGCTGGAGATCGCGCGTCCAAACGCTGGCAGAAAGGCCGTAGCGGGTCGAATTGGCGAACGCGATCGCCTCTGCTTCGTCGTCGAACGGCGTGATCGTGACGACGGGCCCGAAGATCTCCTCCTGCAGAACGCGACAGTCGAACGTCAGGCCCGTGATCACCGTCGGTTCCACGAAGTAGCCCATACGATCGATGCGTTTCCCGCCTGTGACGATCCTGCCGCCTTCCTTCTCCGCCAGATCGACATAGCCAAGCACCTTCCCGACATGCGCCTCAGAAATGAGAGCGCCGTAATCGGTCTCGATCTCGAGCTTCTTCGTTGCAGCGACGAAACGCTCGACGAACGCGTCGTGAATCGAACGTTCGACGAAAATGCGCGAGCCGCAGAGGCAGATCTCGCCCTGATTCCAGAAGCTCGAGCGAATGGAGGTGGCGATTGTGTCATCGAGATCCGCATCAGCGAAAATCAGATTCGGATTCTTCCCGCCTAACTCGAGCGAGATCTTCTTGAACCGCGGAGACGCGTTCGCCGCGACCGCGGCTCCCGTGATCGTGCCTCCCGTGAACGAGATCGCGGCCACATCGTCATGAGACGTGAGAGCGCGGCCGGCCTTGTTGCCGTAGCCGTGAACGATGTTGATCACCCCTGGCGGAATGCCCGCCTCGTTCGCCAGTTCGGCGAGACGATTCGCCGTCAGCGGCGTGAGCTCCGACGGCTTCGCGACACAGGTATTCCCGGCCGCGATGGCGGGCGCGATCTTCCACGACAGCAGATAAAGCGGCAGGTTCCAGGGGGAGATGAGACCGACGACGCCGAGGGGTTGTCGCAGCGTGTAATTGAGCGCGGCCGCATCGGTGATGTGCGCCTCGCTGGCATCGTGAAGAATGGCGGTGGCGAAAAATCGAAAATTCGCGATGGCTCGTGGAATGTCGAGCTTGCGCGCGAGGCTGAGAGGCTTCCCGCTGTCCCGGCTCTCGAGCACCACCAATTCCTCGAAATTGCGATCGATGAGATCGGCGAGTTTCAGCAGCAGATTGGACCGATCCGCGGTCGATGTCCGTGACCACGCCGGAAAGGCGGCACGCGCCGCTCGCACCGCGTCGTGCACGTCCCGCTCGTCGCTGTCGGGCACCTCGGCGATCCGCGCGGCGGTGGCCGGAGCGATGTCGTCGAAATAGCTGCTGGACGCCGGCGCAACGAACTTGCCTCCGATGAAGTTAGCGAGCCGTTGCAACGAACTCCTCCGGGTCGAACTCCCACTTGTCGATGTCCGGATCCCATGAGTCCCACGGCACGATCGCACCCATCCGATCGCGCAGATTCGGCGGAATCACCTCGGGCACGATGAACGGTTTCTGCCGCCGGAGCTTGTACGGATTGCGGAACTCGAAGCCGAGGACGCCGAGGATGTAGCGGGCGATGTACCAGGTGGCTTGCGGGTTCCAGCCGTGCGCGATCTTCACCACGACGCCGAGGCCGTCGGGATAGTCGGGATGCTCGATGGCCAGGCCCAGAAGTCCGTCGGCGCCTTCCTTCGCGATAACGCGGCCGTCGCACGCCTTCAGGATCGTGGAGTCCAGTCGATTGAAGCCACCGATGAGATCGGGATGCTGGACCATCGCGTCCCAGATCCAGTCGTCGTGCCGCTCGGTGACGAGGTTGGCGAACAGGCGCGCGAGGTCGGTGACTGTCATCGAGATGGTCGGCAGTCCGCAGCCATCCTTCGCCACCGTGCCCGGCGTCCAGTCCCGGCCTAACACTTTCTGAATGTAGGCGACGTACTGTTGGAAGAACGGGTGATGCGGCCAGACGTAGCCGACGCGCGACCAGCCCTTCAGCTTGCAGCCGCGAAGAATGGCCGCGTGCTCGCCGGAGCAGCAGTGATACCAGCGGCGCGGACGACGAACCTGACGCCCGAACTGCACGAGCGGCACGTCCAGCGGTGTCTGCATCAGTCCCCACTCGCTTTGCAGGAGCAGCGACCGCGCGACGCGGACATGCTCCGTGTCGCCGTTGTGCGACGCGACCGCGATGGCCTGCTGCTCGGACGAGAGCGCCCTGCGGAACTCGTCGACGAAGACCTTCATCATGATCGGCTTCGACATCGAGCGGCCGTAAACCTCGACGTTGCCGCCGAACGAGTAGATGACGTTCTTTCCGGAGACCCACGACACGGCGCCGTGGATGGTGTTCTCGGCCACCCCGTTGCGGCGGTACTCGACCAGCGGCTGCCAGTTCGGCATCGCTCGCGCGAAGTTGACTTGAAGACTTTCGTCCTGCATGGATCGGCGCCAGAATACTAGGGGAAGCTCTGCGCAAGTGCGAGAGACCCCTCACCCAGCCTTCGGCCACCCTCTCCCCGCGTGCGGGGCGAAGGTGCCCGAAGGGCGGATGAGGGGCGCCTGGACTTGTCCCAAGGTTCCCTGGACGATCACCGATGAGAAGCCGCTGGTTCTTGATCGCGTTCGCGCTGACGCCGGTTCTGCTGATGCCGACCTGCGCCGCAACGCGCGCCGTGATCCTGGCAAGGATGAAAACGGCGGTGGTCAAAGGCGTGACGACCAGTTTTCCGATCCTGATCGTGAAGCTGGACGGCCCGGCCCTCGTTCCCTATCTGTCGGCGGATTGGAGAGGGGGCGACGTGAAGTTGATCGCGGCGAAACCGGGCGAGATCGAGCAGTCCGTCGCCCGTTTGCGCACGACGGGTCTGCAGACTCAACCCGATCAGCACATGCGGGCGTTTGCCACGATCGAGGAGGCCGGCCGCGGGCAACAGCGAATTCATATCGGCGTGCTCCGCGAAATGGCGATGGGCTCGTCATGGTCCGAGAGCTGGTACGACACGGACGGCCAGCATGTCGTTCCGCGTTACGAGCGTGAGTACAGCCCGTCATGGACATTGGTGGAGAGTGCAATCGTCGCCACGCCGATCGCTTTTGCAGTCGCCACCCTTCTCGCGATGCTTGCGGTTCGGACGCGGAGCATCAGTTGGACGCCGCAGTCGCGCCACATCCGCGCCATCCTCCTCCTGGCGTTGTTCGCCGGGGGGTGCTGGTTCTTCCACGATCCGACGAACAGCGCGGTGCGCCGCGTCGTCGTTCCCGCAGCGTGGCTCGTGTTCTGGGCCGCCGTGGCGTATGCCTCGTGGTTCGGGACGCTGAAGACGCCCTGGCGGATGGCGATCATCGCACTGCTGGTTGTGGTTGCCACAGCGCTCTTCATCCTGGATCAGCCGCAGCAGGCGGACGGCGTCTTCCTCATCCCGTTTCTGCTCGCCGGGTTGGTTGCCGTCGCCGCGGCAGTCAGCGTCCTCGTTGAGCGCGGCCTTACGACTGCGATCCAGCTCGTAAAGCGGGCACCACGCGCATCATAAAATCGCGCATATTTTTCATGACTCGTTTAGAGTCATGATTATTGAAATCAAACCAGAGCATGAGCCGGTCCTCGGGATGAAACCGTCCGCGGGCCTGCTCGATGATCGCTGGAGCGTCGCCGACGAGAGCGTTGTTCGTTGCGTTGCGGACCTTCTCTTCGTCCAGCGTTCCTTCGAGCGCGCGCCAGTAATTCGAAAGCGCGTCGCGTGCTTCGATCGCTGCTTGTGCCGCGTCGTCGGCGATGAACACCAGCACCGTGCGCGGCATCATGCGACGGTGCCACGTTCCCTGATACGCGGTCTGCATTCGATCGTTCGTCTGCTCGATTTCCTTCCCAGGGGTGATCGAGAGATTGAAGACGCCGACCGGCAGGATCGTATTCGCGAACTCCTGAGTGTGCGGATCGTGCGAGCCGATGAGCAGGCGCAGCAGATCCATGCGGGCTTCCTGCGGCACGATCCTGAGATTCGGAAATCGCCAGCGCGGCTCGACGGTGATCGCGTCCCCGCTCGATCCATTCGCGCTGGTCACGCGTTCCCAGTCGGCATCACTGCGAAAATCGGAACGGCGCAGATCGCGCGTCGGGATCATGTCCGAGTTGAGCGTCTCACCCTTGAGCAGGCGAAGAAAGATCTCGGTGGCTTCCTCGAAGATCTTCGTCTTCACCACCGGCCATGCCGCTTCTTCCACCGCGTTGCGCGGAACGATTCCGTACGGGATGTTGACGAACGGGAAACGGCCCGAGGCAAATCCGATGTTGAGAAGGCGCTTCTCGTTCGGGTCCAGACCGTGCAACGAGAGGAACGTTTTCAGGCGCTCGGCGGCGGCGATCGGCCCGCCGTTGCAGAGGATGTTCAGAATCGCCGATCCGATGTGAATGCGCTTCGTGCGCGCGAACACGCGATGTGCCAGCTGGAGGATGTCGGTGTTGAGCCCGATCTCGCCGACAAAGTGCGGGATCACCGCCCCCGGATTCGTCTTCTGCACCTCGGTCGACAGATGGCTCTCCGCGACCCACGCGGTGCCGAACCCCAGCTCGTCGGCCAGCTTGATCTGTTCGAAAAAGTTCTCGAACATGACCCGCTCCGACGGCACGTATCCGTGCACGTCGGTCTGGCAGATCGAGAAGAAGATGTCGAACTCCACGCAGAGAGTGTAGGGCCGGCTTCAGCCGGCCGTCGAGCAGTTGTGACCGGCTGAAGCCGGTCCGCACACTTAGAAGCGCGCCACCATCGACATCGATCCGACGCGATAGTGCCGCGACCGGTCGTACGCCAGATCGAGCTGGAAGTTCTTCCATGCCGTGCCCGCGCCGATCGACGTGTGGGTCACCGATTCGCCCTTCGGATAGAGAATCGCATCGGCGATGGTTTCGACGGAGTTCGTAGGGCCGACGAATTCAACCGAATGCACGGGATCGCGCCACGCACCGCCACGGACGAAGATCGGAAGCTTCAGATTGAGGAACGCGTATTCACCGCCGAGGTGGAGCTCGGTGACGTCGTTGGCTTTGAAGACCTGACCGAGCTTGCGAATGTTCGAGTTGATGGAGAAGAAATTGTCGACCAGGTGCGAGTACGTGACGTGGACCGCGTCGGCGTTGATGATGAGCTCCCAGGGCGTGGGTTTCACCGAAACGCCGACCCCGTAGACATCAGGGATGTGGAACTTCGTCTCGGCGACGCGAAAGAACTCGCCGCCGGTCTGATCGTTCGCGATGAACGTCGGCGCCAGGAACTTCGCGCCTTTCTTGTAGGACGCTCCGGCGCTGAACCTCTCGTTGAGCGTGAACTTCGCGCCGACGCTGTACGTGATCGAGTGCTCATCCTTGGGCTTTGAATTGACCGACGCCAGATCGCCGGTCGCCTGCGCGACGACGCTGGTCGGCTGAAGCGTGTCGGGGTCAAAGCGAAACGTCAGCGCGGACTCGCTGAATCGCTGATAGCGCACCGTTCCGCCCAGAGACAGCCTGCCGAACTTGTACGCGCCGCTGACGCCGTACGTGCGCTCCTGGACATCGACCGCGCTCACGAACGGGAGCACGGTGTACTCGAGACAGGCGAAGAAGTCGTTCTTCGACTTGCGCAACGCTTCGCACTGCGCTTTGGTCAAGGGGCCGGTGGGGTTCTGCGCCGGAAGAAAAAAGTTCGGCACGCTCGCCGAGATCGCGCCGGTGAGCTGATTGGTCGTAATGTTCACGTCTCGTCCCGCGCCGACATTACGCAGCGGCTGGTGGTAGTACGCTGCGACGACCCAGTTCTTGTGCGGATAGGCAAAGCTCGCGAACGTCACCTCAGCCGCCTGACTGTAATGGCTGAAGGCCGTGCGGCTGATGTCGGGGAACGTGCCGCTCGTCGTAAAGATCTGCTGTTCTTGATAGTTCCGTGCCTCCAGCGAGATCTCGGGCTTCCGCAGAATCGTCAGGCCTGCCGGATTCGCTTCCGCTGCCGACGCATCGTCTGCAAGGCCTAGAAACGCGCCGCCCATTCCGAGCGAACGGGCTCCCGGATTCCCGAAGTTGAATTGCAATCCCGCCAGCGCTTCGATGTCCGTGTTTTGCGCAGCGACCGGAAGTGCGAGTAGACAAAGTACGAGACCGATGAACGTTCGACGCATGAACCCTCCTGGACGATGGTCAAGGATAGCAGGATGTTCGTTGATGTTTATCTGGGGCGGCCCGCCGCCCCAGTGGGCTGAGAGCCCGCCGCCCAGTGGGTGCTCACACTCGCGCGCTGCGAACGAGGTCGATCACCCGCGTGAGCACCTCGTCCGGTGACCCAAGCTGCTTCGCGCGATCCTTGCGGAGACTCCACTCGATCTGCCCGTTCGCCAGGCTCTTGGCACCGACCGCGATGCGCAGCGGGAAGCCGATCAGATCCGCGTCCTTGAACTTCACGCCGGGCCGTTCATCGCGATCGTCGAGAAAGGCATCGACGCCCGCGTCGATCAACTTGCGGTAGACGTCTTCGCACGCCGCGCGGACCGTGTCTTCCTTGCCGATCTGCGTGACGACCACTTCGAACGGCGCGATCGGCACCGGCCAGAGGATGCCGTTCTCGTCGTTGCCCTGCTCGACCGCGGCGGCAACCGTGCGTCCGATGCCGAGTCCGTAGCAGCCCATGATCATGGAGGCGCGTTTGCCGCCCTCATCGAGGTAGGTGCACTGCATCGAGTCGGAGTATTTCGTTCCCAGCTTGAAGATGTGGCCGACTTCGATGCCGCGATGGATTTCCAGCTTCGTGCCGCAGCGCGGGCACGGGTCGCCGGCGACGACGGTCGTGAGATCGGCGTACTCCGGCTCCGGGAAATCGCGGCCGGGATTCACGTTGATGTAGTGCGTGTCCTTCTTGTTCGCGCCGATGACCCAGTTCTTCATCGACTGCAGCGAGATGTCGGCGATGACGCGCTTCGCCTTCGTGCCCACCGGCCCGCAGTAGCCGATCGGGCCCCCGGTCGCGGTTTCGAAGCGGGTGTCCGGCATCATCTCCATCCGCTCGACGCCGAGGAAGTTCTTGATCTTGACCTCGTTGCCTTCGCGATCGCCGCGAACCATCACCAGGACGCTGCCCTGATCGGTGTCGAACACCAGGGTCTTCGCCGTTTCCGACGTCGGCACTTTCAGGAACGCTCCGACGTCGTCGATAGTCTTCGTTCCGGGGGTGTGCACCGGCTCCATGTCTTTCGCGTACGCCGGCTCGGGCTGGTCGAGGAAGAACTTGGAGGTGGCCTTCTCGATGTTCGCGCCGTACTTGCAGTTCGGGCAACTGACGACCGCGTCCTCGCCCGATTGCGCGAGCACCATGAACTCGTGCGAGGCCGAGCCGCCGATGTTGCCGGTATCGGCATCGACGGCGACGTGGTCTAACCCGCAGCGATGAAACACCCTCGTGTAGGCATCCCGCATGGCCTCGTACGTCGTGTCGAGCGAGTCCGCGCTGTCGTGAAACGAATAGGCGTCCTTCATGACGAACTCGCGGCCGCGCATGAGGCCGAAGCGAGGACGAACCTCGTCGCGGAACTTCGTCTGGATCTGATAGAGGTTCATCGGCAACTGCCGGTAGGACGAAACCGAATCGCGCACCGTGTCCGTGATGACCTCTTCGGCTGTCGGCGCGTAGACGAACTCGCGGTCATGCCGGTCCTTGATGCGCAGCAGCTCCTTGCCGTAGCGTTCCCACCGGCCGGATTCCTTCCAGAGCTCGCCGGGCTGAATCGTCGGCATCAGCAGCTCGATCGCGCCGGCCCGATTCATCTCCTGACGGACGATCAACTCCATCTTCTGGAGCGATCGCAGGCCGAGCGGCAGGTACGTGTAGATCCCGGCCGCGACTTTGCGCAGCATGCCGGCGCGCATCATCAGCTTCTGACTGATGACGTCGGCATCAGCAGGATCTTCGCGAAGGGTGAACAGGAAGTATTGGCTCCAGCGCATGGAAAGGGGCGCATTGTAACGAATGACATCGTTAGAATTCGAACGAAATGGCTGGCCAGATCCTGAAGTTCGACCGCACCCCGGTCGCGCGTCTGATCTCATGCGCCGCGGCGTTCGGATCCGCCGCCCTGGTCTTCGACTACCTTTCGAAAGGTGCGAACGAAATTGAGTTCTTTCCGCTGGCCGGGCTCACCCTTCTCTTCCTGGGCACGCTTGCCGCAGCGGCGGTGCAGTATGGCGATCACATCTACGTCAGCGACGATGGCGTGCTCTATGAAAACCGCTTCCTGACGATGCTCGGAAAACGGTTCAATTGGTTGCGATGGGAGGATGTCGTCGAAGTGCGCGAGATCAAGCGCAAGGTCCTGATCCTGCTGTCGCGCGATGGCCGCCGCCTCCTCGTGGACGCGATCCTCGGCTACGCGATTGCCCGGGATGAGATTCTGCGGCGCGCGCCGCACGCGCTCATTACAGGAACTCTCGCGCAAGACGACGCCGCTTGAAACGCCGCATCGTACTGATCGCGGCCGCGGTCCTCGTCGTTCTAATCGGCGTCATCGCGGTCGTGTTGTCGCGGCAGCAGCCGCGCAGGGCCCGCGTGTTCCGCGCGGCGCCGCCGGAACAGAAGCCGTTGAAGCCGACGACCGACGTACGGCCCGTCGACCAATGGACCGATCAGTTCCGGGTGCTGGAGACGACGGCGCGCTGGGGCGACCTCGCCGAGCTGCTGGAGCGCCTCGCGAAAACGCATCCGGCCGAATACGCGAAGTGGCAGCTCGGGTACTTGCGAGCCCGCGCGCTCCTCGAGAACAACGATGATCGCGAAGCCGCCGCGTTGTTCGGTCCATATCTCGAGGCGGGGAATCCGTTTCGGGAGCTCGCGCTGTATCACCAGTCGGAGATCCATCGCGGGGATGCCGCGAGCCGCGATCGACAGGCGCTGATCTTCGGCGACGCGTCGTCGTTGTATCGCGATCAGGCGATCGATGATGAAACCGAGTACCTGTCGACGCTTCACGATGCGAAGCCCCTTGTCGATCTGGCGAATCGCCTGCGTGTCACGGTGCCCACCACGCGCCGGCGCGACTTCGATGCCCACCTGGTCGAGATGTCGGCCCGATTGGGCGACATCAACGGCGCCCTTCAACGGGGAACGCAATTGCTGGCCGCGGGAACGCTCGACGATCCTTCCGATCGCGTCAGCCGTGCGCTGGACCGGCCCGATCTCATCAAACGTCTCAACGCGGAGCAGCTGGCGATGCTCGGTGATTCGATGCGCAATCACCGTCACTTCGATCGCGCGGTCGCCCTGCTCTCGGCGGCGTTGCACGGGCTGCCGCAGAAACGCGACGACCTCGTATTCGCGATCGGTCGGTCGTACTTCGGCAACGAGAAGTTCGCGCTGGCGCAGCAGGCGTACATGACCGGCGCCAACGGGACGAACGACAAGCGATGGAAAGCGACGTTTCTTTTTCATGCATCGCGAGCCGCGCAGTTGCAGGGAGAGGACGCGACGGCTGAGCGGCTGATGACTTCAGCGATCGGCGTTCCCGGACGCTTTCCCGCCACCAGCGCGGCGATGACGCAGCGCATGCGCACGCGGCTCAAGCAACGTCGCTTCGCCGATGCGGCCGCGGATCTGGCGGCGATTCGCAAGGGCTGGCCGCGCGATCACGTGGTCGTCGAAGCCGCGCTGGCGTACGCCGTCGGCATGCTCGGCGCGGGGAATCCGGGCGCTGCGCTCGTCACTCTCAATTCGATCCCGCGCAATCTGCTCGACAAGTTCGAGCCGTACGAGATCGACTACTGGCGCGCGCGGTCGCTCGAGTCGTCCAATCCGACGGCCGCATTCGCCGCCTATCTCAATGTGCTGCGCGCCACGATGCCGACGCACTTCGCGTACTTCGGGCGTCAACGAGTGGACTCGCCGGCGCTGGCCGCGAAGATCGCGCAGGAGAGCAGAGTCCGTGAGACGCAAGTCGCCGCGCTGATGGCCAAAGCGCAATGGGATGCGGCGCGGCGGCTGCAAACGGATCGCATTCTGTTGTCATCGTCCGATCACGCGGCGCAGGTCGCGCGTCTCGCATCGATTTACAGGCAACTCCCTGCATACAACAACGTTCTTGCGCTGGCGCCGGAGTCTCTTGCGCGGTTTCCGCTGCCGGACAACGCCGATCGGATGTCGCTGCTGATGGCAATGGGGCTCTTCGACGAGGCCGCGGAGGATGTTCACAAGCGCTGGCCCCTGCGTCCGCCGCGGTCGGCGTTGACGCAGTCGCTGGCGTTGAATCGCGGCAACGCATCGAAGGACTCGATCTATGCGGTCGAAGTCCTGATGCAGTCCTTTCCGAACGACTACCTGCCCGAGCTGCTGCCTCAATCGGTGCGCGAGCTCCTCTATCCGCGCTATTTCTACGATGCGATCGTCGAGGACTCGAAGAGCTACGGCGCGGATTCGGCGCTCGTTCTCTCGATCATGCGCGAGGAGTCGCGCTTCAACCCGCGCGCGAAATCCGCCGCCGCGGCGCGCGGCCTGCTGCAGTTCATCATCACCACCGCGCGCGACATCGGTCAGCAGGTCGGCCTGGTCAACGTGGCGCCGGAAGATCTCTACGATCCGCGCGTGATCATCCGGTTAGGCGCAAAGTATGTGAGCACTCTGTCGAAAGAGCTCGGCAACGACCACTACAAGACGGCGGCGGCATACAACGCGGGGCCGAAGCAGGTTGCCTTGTGGTCGCGGCTCTCTCCCGGCGACGGCGACGACTTCTTTCTCTCATCGATCAACTTCGACGAGACGAAACAGTACGTGCGCAAGGTGCTCAACTCCTACAAGCGCTATGAGGAGATCTACGGGAACGCGGGGCCGCAGGGCGGCGTGCGGATCGAGCCGTAGCCGTCACAAGGTGGCAAGTTTTGGGATGCTTTAAAGCTGGGGGACGAGGAATGTTGAATGTTCAATGTTGAATGTTGAATGTTAAAACGTCTGTTTGTTTTGGTTTTTTCATTCAACATTCAACATTGAACATTCAACATTCCTCGTTCCCCCATCTTGCCCACCTTCACTTCCCCAGCCACTTAGCTTCCCATCTCGCGCCTAATCCCAAGTGCGCCGACGCTCTCGTAGAACCGGCGGTAGCGCGGCACGACCTCGTGGACGTTGAACTTCGTTTCCGCGACGTGGCGTCCGTTGCGTCCCAGACGATCCTGGAGCGCGCGGTCGGAAATGATCTCGATGGCGCGCGCCGCCATGCCGTCGACATCACCAACCGGCAGCAGAAATCCCGTCTCGCCGTCCGTCACCACCTCGGGCAATCCACCGGCATTGGTCGCAATCACCGGCACTTCGGAAGCCATCGCCTCCAGCGCCGCCATGCCGAACGACTCCGCCTCGGATGGCAGCAGGAAGAGATCGCTCGCACCGACGATCTCTTCGAGATTAGGGACGTTGCCGAGGAAGAAGACGCGGTCGCGGAGGCGTCGGTCGCGGCAGAATGCCTCGGCTACCGAGCGATCGGGGCCGTCGCCGATCATCACCAGCCGGCTGGGGATCACGCGCGTGACGCGCTCGAAGACCGCGAGCACGTCCATCACGCGCTTCACCGGCCGGAAATTCGAGACGTGGACGATCATCCTGTCAGTCGACGCGCCGAACATGTGACAGAGCCCGCCGCGATTCGGACGGAATCGCGCGGGGTCGACGAAGTTTGGAATGACTTCGATCGCCTTCGTGGTCGCGAAGTTCTTCGCCGTCTCTTCATGCAGCCACTTCGAGACCGCGGTGACGCCGTCGGAGACTTCGATGCCGAACTTCGTGATCGGCAGATAGCTCGGATCTCGGCCCACGAGCGTGATGTCGGTGCCGTGAAGCGTCGTCACAACTTTGAGGTCGGTGGATCCGAGGATCTGTTTTGCGAGGTGAGCGCTGATGGCGTGCGGAATCGCGTAGTGCACGTGCAGCACGTCGAGCTTCTCGTAGTCGGCGACCTCCGCCATTTTCGTGGCCAGTGCCAGCGTGTACGGCGGGTAGGGATCGAAGAGCGGATACGGGGTGACGGTGACTTCGTGGAAGCGGACGCGCTCGTGCGAGAAGTTCAGTCGCGACGGCAGTGCGTAGCTGATGAAGTGCACATCGTCGCCGCCTTTGGCCAGGGCGATGCCGAGCTCCGTGGCGACGACGCCAGAGCCGCCGAACGTGGGATAGCAGGTGATTCCGATTCGCATCAGACCTCGCGTCCGCTGTACGCGGCGATCACGTCGTCAATCTTCGGCGGTTGTTTGGTGACGTAGGCCTCGCCGTAGGCCGCGCCGATGAGCGCTCCGAAATGCCGCCCGCGCGCCTCGATCATCTCGAGGAATCCGCCCTTCGAGATGAACGTCTCGGGCTCGTTCGACTTCGGATTGTGAAACTGCGATTTGAACGCGGCGATCGCTTTCATCTTCTTGTCCCAGGTGTTGGTCACGTCCACGACGAAGCTCGGCGGGACCATGTAGTTCTGGATGTAGTAGATGACAGCTTGGGGACGATGCGCGTCACGTTTCGATTGCAAACGTCGCAAGCCTGCGTAAAACCAGGCGTCGGTGACGAGCTTTCCGGTCCGTGAGTGATCGGGGTGGCGATCGTCGGGCCATGGGGCGAAGATCGCCGACGGTGTGAACCGGCGCAGGACGTCGATCACCTGCAGCTCTTCCTCGCGGCCGGTGCGCAGGGCGCCGTCGCCGAAGTCGAGCTGCTCGCGAAAGCTCGCTCCGACGATCTTCATCGCCGCATCCGCCTCGCGCTTACGCGTCGGCGCGTCGCCGCGCGTTCCCATCTCGCCGTGCGTCAGCTCGATCATGCCGACCCGCTGGCCGCGCCCCACGAAGTGCGCGATCGTGCCGCCGCACGAAAGCTCGAGGTCGTCCGCATGAGCGGCGAAGAAGAGGACATCGACGTGTTCCGATTTCGCCATCACAGCCCCACGATCTTGAAGGTCGGCTCGTCCGGCTCCACCTCGGCCACCATCCGTTCGATGAACGCGGGCCCGTAGCGAAGCCAGAAAGGAATCCAAGCCACTACCCGGTCCTGCACGTGTTGATCGGGGAAGAACGTCGCGACCAGCTCGCGCGCGGCGGCGAAGCGATCGCGATCTTTCCGCACCAGGCCGCGGATAGCGCGCTCGGTGAGCTTGCGGAAGTGATAGTTGATGTGACCGATCGAGCGATTGATCGAGCGCGCGACGGCGTGATCGGCCGGCAACGCCAGCTCGCGGATCTTCGCGATGTGTTCGCCGAGCTCGCGCTCCGCTTCCGAGGCGATGGCGCGGACCTCGGTGACGCCGCGAGGCTCGTGGCTCTCGAGCACTTCTTCCGGGGACGCGAAGATCTCTTCCGGATTGATCGCGTATTTCGAGAATCGGCGGACGACGGCGCGCGATCCCGCGAGAACGTGCGCGCGCAACGCGATGCGTGGCATGGGAACGTCGAGCATCTCGTGCAGCGGCGCGATCTGTGCGAAGTACGCGATTTCCGCGGGGCCGCCTACGAAGACATCCGGTCTAAGAACGAAGTCCTGAAGCAACGGTCGCGTGAGCGCGGACGTCGAAAGCCGTTCGTGCGACGGAGCGCCGTTGGGGCGATGCAACAGCTCGCGATTGCCGTTCTCGTCGATATGAAAAAGCAGCGTGTAGTCCTCGCCCGGCCGCGGCGTCACCTGCGGTGCGTAGCCCGCCTTCTGCAGAGCTTCCGATCGCGCGGCAATCTCGTTCTGAACGTCCTGCCAGCGGGTGAGGATCTTCTCGATGATCGGCGCGCCCGCCTGGCGAAGCTCCGGCAGCATCGAGTCGATGAGGATGAACTTGCCATCGACCGCGGTGGCCAGGAGCCCGGCGAATGAATCGGCGAAGGTGATGCCGGGACGCAGCCATGACGGCCGCTCGATGTGGGTCGTGGCGAGGAAATCGGCGATGAGCGGCTCTGGAACCGGCTGCGGCCCGACTGGAGCTTTCGAGTCGTGAAACCGCGCAGCGCGCAGGTGCACGAGATCCGTCTGCCGCTTTGGATCGTCGTTCGGCAGCGCGATGTTCGCCACCTCGTCGAAGTCGTGATCTTCCGTCGCGAGCCAGAAGAACACCGTCGTCGGGACGCCACGCGCTTCGTTGTCGCGCTTCATCTTGAGCAGCGATGCAAGCTTCGCGATCGTGTACAGCGGTCCGCCCGCGAAGCCGGTTTGCTGGCCGGCGATCACGGTCAACGTTTCGCCGGCCGCCCAGCGTTTGAGCTCGTCGTCGACCTCGAGACCCCACTTGCGATTGGATGCAACGAGCGCGTCGACGAGGGTCTGTGTAGGGCCAACCCTAGGGTTGGCCTTGGCCAGCCGGAGGGCTGGCCCCACACTTCTCGGCAGGAATCGCTGGTCGCCGTGCAGCCAGTCGAGCACGAACCGGTTCATGCCGGGGTAGTGCACGAGGGGAACGCGGTAACAGCCCGGCTCCGTCATTGGCGACTCCCGACGATGATGAGGCGCGGCGACGACGGCTGGAACTTTCCTCCGTCGAAATCGCCAAATGCGGATCGAATCGCCAGGCCGCTGGAGGTGAACATCGCGGTGATCTCGTCCAGATCGTAACCGCGAACGCGCTCCAGGTAACGTTTTGATCCGATGGTGATCCGTTTGTTGAAGGAGCGATCGGAGGCGTCGAACCACCGTTCGATGAACACGTCGCCGTTCGGTGTCGTTCGTTTCTCGCGTTCGATCAGCATTCTGAGAGCATGATGAACGTTCAGGTAATCGAAGAGAAAAGGTGCGTGGGTCCCGAGAACTCGAGCCATCTCGACGACGACCTGCAGGTTCTCGTCCTCGCTCGTGAAGTAGCCGAAGCTGGTGAAGAAATTGACCAGTCCCGCGAGCGATCCCGAACAGAAAGGCAAGCTGCGCATGTCAGCACGCGCGACGTGCATCGGTCCCAGTTCACTGATCCCGGTGCGCAGCAGCATGTACGCGAGGTCGCATCCGACGGTCCGATATCCCGCATCTTCGAGCTCGCGGATGTGACGGCCGGTGCCACACGCGAGATCGAGGACCGGGCCGTTGACGGTGCCGCAACGATGTTTGAAAAACGCAACCTGCTGCTTCGCTTCACTCGCGTCGCGATGCGAATACAGATCGAGGTAGTCCTCGCCGAACCATTCCTGGAACCAGGCCATCGGGCCTCAGGCGCGCTCGAGCTTCTCCGCGATCGCGCGCTCGTGATTGCGGGCGCTCTCGAGCGCCGTCTCGAGTGAGGCAACGACCTGACGTGCACCGGTCAGCAGCGACTGGAGCGCGGCGCGATCTCCACGGGCCGCGACTTCCGGCTCGGCGACGGTCACGCCGCCGAACGGTTCTTCCTCGACGGCAGCCTGCGGCGGTGGCGCGGGGGCGGGCTTCGTGAACGCTGGTGCGGGGAACGGTTCCGGCGCCGCGGGCGTCGGCTTCATCGACAACTTCGGCGTCCCGGCCGAGGATTGCGTGACGCCGGCGCGCTGCGTCATGTCCGGCGCGGCGAGCTCTGGTTCATCGTGCAGCGTCGTATCGACGCTGTTCTTCAGGTTGTCCAGGATGCGTGTGATCGCGGCACGAAGCGTGGCAGTGACGCCGAGGCCGGTCTTGGCGGCAGCTTCCACCACGGTGATGTTGCTGCCCGGTTTCATGTACGCGTTCATGTCGTCGACCGTGTCGACATTCGGAAGGTCGCGCTTGTTGTACTGGAAGACGAGTGCGACCTTCTCAGGGTCGAGGCGGTTGAGGCGGAGGTTCGTTTTCAGATTCTCGAGGCTGTCAGTGTTCGACTCGCGCATCGTGTTCTGCGAGTCAGCGACGAACACAATGCCGTCGGCGCCACGCAGCACGAGCTTGCGCGTCGCGTCGTAGAACACCTGTCCGGGCACCGTGTACAACTGGACGCGAACCTTCTGGCCACCGATCGTCCCCAGCTCCATCGGCATGAAGTCGAAAAAGAGCGTGCGATCGGTCTCGGTGGACATCGAGATCATCTTGCCCTTGTGCTCGAGCTTGGGATTCCCGTAGATCTTCTCGAGATTCGTCGTTTTTCCGCACAGGCCCGGCCCGTAGTAGACGAGCTTGACCGTGACCTCGTTGATGGCTTTGTTGATCAGGACCATGGAGCCTCCCGGACGAGGGTTAGCTTAGCACTCGTGCGCCGCTGCGCAGCGCGTTGTCGGTTCTCGGTGGTCGGTTGTCAGCACCCGCTTCTGACAACCGACAACTGACAACTGACAACGCGCCGAAGGCGCACTAAAATCAGCGCCATGTCCCGCAAAGAGCTCCTCGCCAAAGTTCAGCTTCACAAAATCGTCGGCGTCGTCCGTGAGGACAGCGTCGAAGCCGCGGAAGCGGTCGCCGATTCGTACGCGCGCAACGGTATCAAGATCATCGAGATCACGCTGACGACACCCGATGCGTTCGATCTGCTTTCCACGCTCTCGCAGCGCTACGCGGAGCAGGAGATCACGATGGCCGCCGGTACGGTGCGCACCTCGAACGATGCGGCCGCCGCGCGCCGTGCCGGTGCGCAGATCATCGTGTCGCCGCACACCGACGTTCACGTGATCGAGTACGCGGCGGAGAACGATCTTCTCGTCGTCGCCGGCGCGGGGACGGCGACCGAGGTGATTCGGGCATGGGAGGCCGGGTCGGACATCGTCAAGATCTTTCCGGCCCTCTACCTCGGCGGTCCCGATTACATCCGCACGTTGCGCGGTCCGATCCGCGACATTCCGATGCTCGCCGGTGGCCCCGTGCCGCTCGACTCCATCGACGCCTACCTCGACGCTGGCTGCGTCGCCGTCAACCTCGGCGTATCGCTCGCGGTGCCCGATCTGGTGCGCTCGAAACAGTGGGATGAGATCGGCCGGCGTGTGATCCTCGCGACCTCCATCATTCAGTCGCGGAAGAGCACGATGCCGCGCGATTCGACGTACGTTCATTGATCGTTAAGGCCTACATCGTTCCGGGCCAGCCGCACGTTGTGCTGGCGCCGGAGAAGAACCGCGGCTGGGCATCGCTGCGCGCGAATTACGAAGCGATTGGGCGCGAGATCGAGCAGTCCGGCGCGGAGCTGATGCTCGTGTACTCGACGCAGTGGTTCTCGGTGATCGGCCACCTGATGCAGACCGATCCGAAGCCGAAGTGGGTGCTCGTCGATCAGAACTGGTATCAGTTCGGCGAGATCCCGTACGAGTTCCGCGTCGATCCGGAGTTCGGCAGGCTGTATTGCGAGCTGGCGAAGGAAGCCGGGCTGCAGGCTGCCACGGTCAACTATCACGGGTTTCCCATCGACACCGGCACGGTCGTCGCGCTGAAGATGCTGAATCCGAACAACGCGATCCCGGCGTCGGTGGTGTCGTGCAACATTTACGCGGAACGTGATGAGACGCGCACGTTAGGCGCGGTGGCCCGCGCGGCGATCGAGCGCTACGGCAAGAAGACGATCGTGGTATGCGTGACGAATCTGTCGAACCGGTACGAAGTGGCCGACATCGACCCCTCGACCGACGCGATCTCCTCGGCGAAAGACGACGAGTGGAACCGAAAGATTCTCGAGATGCTGGGCGAAGGCCGTCTCGAAGACGTCGCGCAGGTGGCGCGCGAGTTCGGCCGCGAAGCGAATGCCGACATGGGCTTCAAAGGCATCTGGTGGCTCGGCTCGGTCATGGGTGAGAACAACCGCTACAACGGCAAGGTGTGGGATTACCAGCCGGTGTGGGGAACCGGATGCGGCATCGTGGAGTTGACGCCGGCTCCCGGCAAGCAGTTGGAATTCGAGAAAGAATTCGACGAAGGGCCCGCGGAAATCGGCAGCGGACTGGAAACGCACAACGCAATCGAGCCGTCTTCGTCCCTCGCCCCGCGCAGCGGGGAGAGAGTGGCCGAAGGCCGGGTGAGGGGCATCGTCGTCACCGACAAGGCGCCTCCGCCGGTCGGGCCCTACCCGCATGCCCGCAAAGTCGGCGATCTGCTCTTCCTGTCCGGCATCGGCCCGCGCAAGCCGAAGACCGGCGAGGTCCCGCAGGGCGGCATCGAGGTTCAGACGCGTGCGGCCATCGAGAACGTGAAAGCGATCCTCGAGGAAGCGGGAAGCTCGATCGACAAGGTCCTGGACGTCACGGTCTATCTCACCGACATGAAGCGCGACTTCGACACCTTCAATCGTGTCTACGGAGAGTACTTCGTGCGCGTGCAGCCGACGCGCACCACCGTCGGCGTCGACTCGCTGCCGACGCCGATCTCGGTCGAGCTCAAGGTGATCGCCGCGTGCTGATCGACATTTCCCCGGTTCTCGACGCGTCGATCGGCGTGTGGCCCGGCGACGTCGCGTTCGAGCAGACGGCTCCGGGCGACGTGCGCATGTCGCTGCACGCGGGCGCGCACGCCGATGCGCCGCTGCACATCATCGACGACGGCGAGGACATCGCGTCGCGGCGGCTGGAGGCTTACATCGGACCGTGCGTCGTGGTGGACGTTCACGCGCGGCGCGGCGAGCGCGTCACGCTCGAACATCTCGCGGGCAAAGTCATCTCGTCACCGCGCGTTCTTCTGCGCACGCGGAGTTTTCGCGACTGGCGCAACTGGACCGACGACTTCGCCGGCGTGTCGACGTCTCTGATTGCGGATCTCTATTCGCACGGCGTGATTCTCATCGGCATCGACACTCCATCGGTCGATCCCTTCCGCAGCGAGCTCGATGCGCACCGCGCCTGCGTGCACTACGACATCGCAATCCTCGAAGGGTTGGTCCTCGACGATGTCGCGGAAGGCGAATACGAGTTGATCGCTGCGCCGCTGCGCATCCGCGGCGCCGACGGCAGCCCCGTGCGCGCGCTGTTGCGCACTCTTTAGACCTCGGCTGGGTAGGATTCATTATTGTTTTAGAAAAGTTATTACGGAATTCACCGACTTTTCCTCGACTTGGGTGGAGCATGAAAGAGCCGCGAACACTACCGATCCAAGGTTCTCGACGATCGCGCAATCAAGTCACGCGCCGGACCCCACCAACCAGGAAATACAAGGAAGTACGAGAATGATCCCATTGCTCCTTGTGCTCGGACTCGCCTTACCGGTTGCGCGTGACCTGAACGACCTGTCTGTTGCACCGGTGACAGCATCGATTCAGCCGGCGGCGCTGGCGCAAACCACGCTTCTCTTGCCAATCAATACTGGGACGACCCCCGGTTTGTTCGAGTCCCAGTGGCAGACGCAGTTAAGTGTCGCGAACATGAGCGACACGTCGGTTGAGGTGCGCGACCTGGCGAAGCCCTTCGACTGTCCGGTTGACGCCTGCTTCGGTTACACCGTTGCACGCCGTTCCACGTTGGTCATCGAGAAAGGCGTCTTGTGCGATAAGGGCGGCTGCCTCGGTCACGTCGACGCATCCAAAGCCAGCGACGTCTCGCTGACCCTGCGCACGCGCGATACGACCCGACAGAATGCCTCGTGGGGTGTCAGCGTCCCGGTCGTGCGCGACACGCAGTTCTACCAGTCCCCGTTCTCGCTCATGGACCTCCCCGTTGATCCTCAGTTCCGGGCGACGCTACGCGTCTACGACGTCGACCCGACCACGCTACCCCAAGTATTGGTGCGCGTTTACGCGACCGATCCGACGCCCCTGCGCGACGCACCGGACACGCTTGTCTTCGAGTTCACGCCGACATTTTCCCGCGGCTCCGCAGGCTTCGCGGCGGCAGTTTCAGAAACGTATTTGTGGGGCGTCCCCAATTTACCAACGACCGGACGGCTGCGTGTTGAGGTAATCCCGCTGGACGGTCGCAAAGAATACTGGGGCTTCGTCAGCATCACCAACAACACAACACAAAAAGTGACGATCGTCACGCCATGACCGATCGTTCGCGGCGCGGCTGTCCGCCGCCCGCTGGTGAGATTCTCGTTCTAAGCGGTCACTGCCTTGCGCTCGATCAGATATGCCTCGAGCTCCGCGATGGGTAACGGCTTGCTGAAGTAGTAGCCCTGAATGCGGTCGCAGTTCTGGTTTCGCAGGAATTCGAGCTGTTCTGCCGTCTCCACTCCTTCGGCTACGACGTGCAGCTTCAGGCTGTGCGCCATCGCGATGACTGCGCTGACGATCGCGGCGTCGCTCGACTCGGTGGTGACGTCTTTGACGAATGACCGGTCGAGTTTCAGTGTGTCGATCGGGAATCGCTTCAGGTAATTCAGCGAGGAGTAGCCCGTCCCGAAGTCGTCCATCGCGATGTGAACGCCGAGTCCTTTGAGCTCGCGAAGGGTGTAGATGGTGTTCTCCGCGTTCTGCATCGCGTTGCTCTCGGTGATCTCGAGCTCCAGCATTTCGGCGGGAAGACCGGTCTCCGCGAGCACGTTCGCCACTTCCTCCAGCAAGTTGGTTTGCTGGAACTGGCGGGCGGAAAGGTTGACCGAGACGCGCAGCTCGCTGTCGATGCGCTTGTGCCAGAGCTTCGTCTGCTTGCACGCGGTGCGCAGGACCCAGCTGCCAATGGGCACGATCAGACCGGAGAGCTCCGCCGCGGAGATGAAGTGAGCGGGCGAAAGAAGACCGAGCTCCGGATGCTGCCAGCGAACGAGCGCTTCGAAGCCGACGACCTGCGTGGTCCTGGCGTCGACCAGCGGTTGATAAAACAGCACGAGCTCATCGTTCTCGATCGCGCGCCGCAGCATGTTTTCGAGAGCGAGGCGCTCGACGGCGCGCGCGTTCATTGCTGCGGTGTAGAGCTGGTAATTGTCGCGGCCCGAATCCTTGGCCCGATACATCGCGGTATCCGCATTGCGCACCAGCGTCTCGGGATCGAGTCCGTCTGCGGGATAGATGCTGATGCCGATGCTCGTCGTGATGAAGAGCTCCCGATCGCCAACCGCGAAGGGGATCTTGAGCGTCTCCTGAACCTTCTGCGCGATCTTCGCCGCGTCGTCGATGTTCTCGATCTGCGGGATGAGCAGCGTGAACTCGTCGCCGCCGAACCGCGCAACCGTGTCGCCTTCGCGCACGCAATGCCGGATCCGCTCGGCGACCGCCTTCAACACCGTGTCGCCCGTCGTGTGTCCGAGGGAGTCGTTGATGTCCTTGAACCGATCGAGGTCGAGGAAGAACACCGCCACCTTCTGGTTGGCGCGGTTGGCCTGCGCCAGGGCGAGGATGAGGTGGTCCATGAACAAGGGTCGGTTCGGCAGCCCGGTCAGCGCGTCGGTGTATGCCATGTGGCTCATCTCGAGGCTGGCCAGCTCGGACGCTTCGCGCTCGTCTTCCAGGAGCGAAGCGATCATCGACATGCCCAGGATGGCGAGCAGCAGAAAATCGAAGTAGTTGGTGAACAGCGATGGAAGAGGCTTGTTGAAGAACTGCCATGCGACGCTGATCGTCACCTGTCGCAACTGCTCGAGCGCGTACAGGAAGAACGACACGGCCATCATCGTGAAACCGACGCCGCGCCGCTTTCGCCGTGCCTGCCAGAATGCGTAGCTCGCGACAAAGTAGGCGATGGCAGCGATGAGGCAGCGCAGGCCGACGCGGACGAAGTATCGCGAGCTGGAGATCGCGTCCTGTCCGATGAACAGCAGCGATGAGAGCATCCCGAACGTTCCAGCGGCCAGGAGCATGCGCCAGTAAAAGCGGATGCGCACCGGTCGTCGCCGCAGCAGCTCGTACACTCCGAACACCAGCCACACGATCTGCAGGTAGCCGATCGCACCGCCGAACGCCGCCGTCAGAATGCGGATCGGATGCGCCGAGGGCATGTGCGTGCGGAGCGGCAGTCCCATTCCGATTGCCGCATCGGCGTAGTACGCACCGAGAGCGAACCAGCTCAGCGTCCAGTGCAGCAGATAGGACTTGTGATACTGCCGGTGAAAGCCGAGCAGAAGGATCGCCATCACCAGCGCGGCGGCGGTCTGCGCCGAGAAACCGGCGATCACGGAAAGGTCAAATGGCGGCATCTTTGGAGGTGCGAATGGGCGCCTCGATTGTGCTCCAGCCCCCTGTACAAGGCAATGTGACCGCGGCTACAAAATCCGCCGATAGGCATCAAGAAGGCGGGTGGCGGCTGCACGATATGAGAAACGATCCGCTTGCTCAACCATACGGGCTCGGATATCCGTCGGATCTGCGGCGAGCGTCTCGCGCACGCGTTCGGTCAGGGCTGCCGCGTTCGCCGCGGTGGCGATGCGGTCGGGGTCGACCAGCGCATCGATGCCGTCGAGCGGAATGACCACCGGAATCGCGCCGCATGCCATCGCTTCCATCACGGCGCGATGTCCTTCGTCCGAGCCGCTCGACGTGAAGAGCAGGATGTCGCTCGCGCGATAGTGCTCCGCCAGATCGTCCTCGTGATAGCCGGCCCACACGAGGCGGTCGGTGATGGCGAGAGAAGCCGCGAGCGATTCGAGCGCCGGGCGATGCTCTCCGTGGCCGATGATCATGAAGCGCGCGTCCCGCACCTGCTTGCGCACCAGTGCGAACGTCTCGAGCGCGAGCTCGAAGCCGCGATCCTTCGACACTTTCCCGATCACGGTGATCAGCGGAACGCCGTCCGGGATGTTGTACGCCGAGCGCGCATCCGGGCCCTCGGGCGTGAACTGCGTGAGGTCGAGCGGCGGCGGCGTGAACACCGGCTTCAACTCTCGAATCGGTCCGGCCTCGCGAAGCGCGGCGTTCGTGACGCAGACGAGATCGGACGCCCGAAGCAGTAGCCGCGTAAAAGGGTCACGGCGGATCCCACGCCGCGCGTGAAAAGTGCGCGCGAGATGAAGGCCGTATTCGCGCGCCACCGAGCGCGCGAGAAAGTGATCCCAGGTGAGGTGCGCGTGGATGATGTCGAAATGATGGTGAGTCACGAGACGCCCGATCGAGGCCGCGGTCTGGAAGAAGGAGATCGGGTTCTGCGCCTTGGCGAGGATCGGATGCGCGAAATCGATGCGCTTCAGTTTTGCTTCCAGCTTGTAGCCGCCGACAAACGCGTAGTGCGCATCGATGCCGGCCTCGCGCAGCGCCGCCACTTCAGCGAATGCGGGAGCTGCAGCGCCGGTCCAGCGGTTGCCCGCGGCAAGGTGGAGGACTTTCAACATCGTGATGCTACACTTCGCGCCCGATGGCAATCGACGCCGAATTGCTCGAGATTCTGGCCTGCCCGATCTGCAAGGAAGAGGTCAAGCCGGTCGCGCTGGCCGAGGCGCGGCGCAAGAGCGTTCGCGACAAGTATCGCGAGAAGTTCCGCGGTGAAGAGCCCGTCGTCGAGCAGGGGTTGCAGTGCGTGAAGTGCCGCCGCATCTACCCGATCGTCAGCGACATTCCGGTGATGCTGGTCGACGAAGCGTTCGAAGAGGCGTGACAGCGAGGCGCTGGCTCGCTCGGTTCTTCACGCTTCCGCCCGAGACACCCCTCGCCGTTCTCCTCACGCTGCTCTGGTACGCCTATCACCTCTTCTGTTCCGGATGGATCGCATCGTCTGAGCTGGGCGCGTTTTTCGCGATGGTGGCGGCGGGTGTCGCGTTGTGGCGACGCGAACTGCGCCCGTCGTTTCACATTCTGTACTTTCCGCTGTTCATCTTCGGACTCGTTTCCACGATGTCGGCGCTCGCGGCGGAGCATGCCACTCACGCGATCGGCGAGAGCGCCCTCTGGGGAAAGATGCTTCTCTTTCCGATGGCCTTGATCCTTTTCCGGGAAGTGCCGCGGAGTCGTGAGGTCGCGCTCCGCGTCCTGCTTGCATTCGGCGCCTTCGCGTCGCTCTTCGGGTTGATTCAATACTTCGTTCTGGGCGAGCGCGATCTCGAGCATCGCATCACGGGGCCCGCCGCCCACGTCATGACGCTTTCCGGACTTCTGCTGCCGATCGGGCTCATCTTCCTCGTGCTGTGGCTCCACGATTTGCGAAACCCGTGGCTCATGTCGGGGACGGCACTCACGTCGCTCGCGCTCCTGCTGACGTTCACCCGAAGCGTATGGCTCGGATGGCTGGTGGCAACGGGAACATTACTCATCCTGAAGCGGCCGCGCGCGCTCACGTTCGCCGTTCCGCTTCTGATCGTGTTCGTCACCTTCATGCCGATGCCGCTCTTCAGCCGGCTCGCTTCGACGTTCGATTCGCGGCAGGCGTCGAATTTCGATCGCATCCGGATGGTCGAAGCCGGCGTCGAGATCATCAAAGACTATCCGCTCCTCGGCGTCGGGCCCGCGAACATGAAAGAGGTGTATCCGCTCTATCGGCGGCATGACGCTCCGCGCTTTCGCATCCCGCATCTCCACAACAACGTCGTCCAACTGTGGGCCGAGAGGGGCGTTCTGGCGCCGATCTCCTACCTGCTTCTTCTGGCCCTGTTCCTACGTGAATGCGCGCGGGGCTGGCGAGGGGAGCAACGCCGTTTTGCGCAGATCGGCGTCGCCGTGACGGTCGCGCTCGCCGTGGCAGGCCTCTTCGAATTCAATTTCGGGGATACCGAGGTGTTCTGGATCCTGCTGGATGTATATGCCATCGTGATCGCCTCGATCGAACTAGGAAGGACTGAGGACGGACTGAGGACTGTGGCTCAGTCCTCAGTCCGCAGACCTCAGTCCTGAGCAGCGGCCTCAACGGTCGAATGAACCGCAGGCCACCCCTGTTGCGACCGCGTAAGTCCGTAACCTTTCAGCGATGTCCACGTCGAAGCCAACAGATAGGGGAGAGATGAAGCACCTGAGCGATCAGGAGCTGATGCGCATCGTTCAGGCGGGCGACTTCTCTCCCGCTGGTGAGATTTACGATCGCTACAGCAGCCGGATCTACAACTTTGCCTACCGCTTCCTGAGAAACGCCGAGGCGGCCGAGGATGCGGTGCAGGAAGTCTTTGTCAAGATGCTCAAACACGCCAGCCAGTTTCATGGTGACGCAAAACTGTCGACGTGGCTCTTTTCCATCACGGCCAATTGGTGCCGCGATTACTTGAGGAAGTCGGATAACAAGGCGAAGGAAGCGGAAGAGGTTCTGATGTCCATTCCGGCGCCCGCGGAGCTGGCGCCCGATCGGAATCTCGAACGGCGGCAGAACGAGGAGCGGGTCCAGCGTGCGCTCGGCGTTCTCACGCCGGAGCAACGCGAGGCCATTCTCCTTTCCCGATATCAAGGTTTGTCGTACGCAGAGATTGCGCAGATTTCCGGCTGTTCGGAGGGCGCGGTGAAAACCCGGGTCTTCCGCGCCATGGAGACGCTGAAGAAGGCGCTTACCGGCGATGCGCAAGGAGGTGACCGATGGCTGAATGCGATTTCATGAGGGAGAGCATGCCTCTCCTGCTGACCGAGTCTCTGGACCCGGTGCGGCGCGAGCAGACACACGAGCACATCGAGCATTGCGCGGCCTGCAGTGCGGAGTGGAACCGCTACCGGGAGACCTGGCGTCTTCTCGCCGAACTGCCTGAAGTCGAAGCGCCGGCACGCTCGCGCGACCGGTTCCTGGCTTCCGCGGGCCTGTCCGCGACGAACGTCGTTCCGTTCCGCCGCCGCGTGCCGCTCAAGTGGCTCGCGCAAGCCGCCGCTGTTGTGGTCATCGCGGGCGGGTCGTTTTAT
>JBBRMQ010000022.1:0-29394 GCA_038230775.1 Thermoanaerobaculia bacterium | reverse complement strand
CGTCGCGGTCGACGCGAAACAGCGCTTCTACGACAGGCTCGCCGGCATCGAGGACCCCGAGGTCAAGCGCAAGCGGATCGGCAACGAGTTCATCGCGGTCTTCGAAGAAGAGGCGAAGAAGATCGCCGGCGTCGAGTTTCTGGTGCAGGGCACGCTGTATCCCGATGTCATCGAATCCGTTTCGATCAAAGGCCCGTCAGCGGTGATCAAGACGCATCACAACGTCGGCGGCCTGCCGGAGAAGATGGGGCTCAAGCTCATCGAGCCCGTTCGTGAGCTTTTCAAAGACGAGGTGCGCCAGCTCGGAATCGAGCTCGGTCTGGAAGAAGAATTCGTGTGGCGCCATCCCTTTCCCGGACCCGGCCTCGCCGTCCGCATCCTTGGCGAAGTCAACGCCGAGCGCGTGGAGATCCTGCAGAACGCCGACGAGATCGTCATCGAGGAGATCCGCAGCGCAGGGCTCTATCGGGAAATCTCGCAGGCCTTCGCGGTGCTGCTGCCCGTGCGCAGCGTCGGCGTCATGGGCGACGAGCGCACATACGACAACGTGCTCGCCATCCGCGCGGTGACGACGACGGACTTCATGACCGCCGACTGGTATCGCATGCCGTACGATGTGCTCGATCACATGGCACGTCGCATCGTGAACGAGGTTCGTGGCGTGAATCGCGTCTGCTACGACATCTCATCGAAGCCGCCCAGCACGATCGAGTGGGAATGATTCTTGCGCCGCTGCGCGGCGCGAAAGCCGCGCAGTACAAAAAACGGGGCGCGGTCGGAAGAACCGCGCCCCGCGAGCAGTCGGTGCCGGGTCCCTCTCCCCGCCACCCCTTGAAGCGCGCACGAGGGGCGCGCTCAACGTCATGTCATCCCGAGCGTAGCGAGGGACCGGTGTGGGTCGGGTGGTACGCGAACCGCCACCCACACCAGTTCCTCGCTACGCTCGGAGCGACACCTAATCGCTCAAGTTTCGAATCACCGTCGGAATATCGAGATCGCTGCCGAAATCGCTCGACGCCATCGGGCCGAATCCACTCGATCCGTCGGGCCTTGTGAGTCCTTTGCGAAAAAAGGGTGGATCGTAGATCTCTCCGTCGGCGCCCACCTGCGGCGGCACTTCGGGAGCGGGCACTTCATGGGTCCGCGCCAGCGTGCGCGACGCGGCGATCGGCTGCGGGCGCGGCGACAACTGTTCGCCGCGCGTATTCAACAGTCCCTTGGTTGCGCTGTCGAAGCCGGTGGCGATCACCGTCACCTTGATCTCGTCCTTCATGCGTGGATCGATGACCGTGCCGAAGATGATGTTCGCTTCCTCGTCCGCGGCTTCCTGAATGATCGACGCGGCCTCGTGCACTTCGAAGAGCGTCATGTCGGAGCCGCCGGTGATGTTGATGAGAACGCCTTTTGCCCCCTCGATTGAAGCTTCCTCGAGCAGCGGCGAAGAAATGGCGCGCTGTGCCGCTTCCACCGCGCGATGCTCCCCGGACGAGACGCCGGTACCCATGAGCGCCATGCCCATGCCGTGCATGATCGTGCGCACATCGGCGAAGTCGAGGTTGATCTCGCCCGGAACCGTGATGAGATCCGAGATGCCCTGCACCGCCTGGCGCAGGATGTCATCCGCAATCTTGAATGCCTCGCCGAGCGACGTTGCGCGCTCGACGAAGTTGAGAAGCCGCTCGTTCGGAATCGTGATGAGTGTGTCGACCGTGTCGCGCAGGGCGCGAATCCCCTGCTCGGCCTGCACGCGACGGCGCTTGCCTTCGAATGCGAAAGGCTTCGTCACGACTGCAACGGTCAGCGACCCGAGCTCCGCGGCCAGCGACGCGATGATCGGCGCCGCGCCCGTGCCCGTTCCACCGCCCATGCCGGTGGTAATGAAGATCATGTCCGCGCCGCTGAGTGCTTCCAGAATGCGATCGGTGTCCTCGAGCGCCGCCTGCTTCCCGATCTCGGGATTGGCACCGGCACCGAGGCCCTTGGTGAGTTTGCCGCCGATCTGCAGCTTGGTCGGCGCAAGCGAGGTGCGCATCGCCTGCACGTCCGTGTTGGCGACGATAAATTCGACGCCTTTGATCCCGGCCTGAATCATCCGGTTCACGGCATTCCCGCCACCACCGCCCACCCCGACAACTTTGATCTTCGCCGTCAGCTGCTCTTCGTCGAATCCGATGTTCAGCTTTCCGGCGCCGGGCGTCTCGTCATCAAACGTAATCATTTACCGTCTCCCGATATGGTACTCGATTTCGAACCTCTAATTTGTGGCAAACCACGAACGGAACGACTCCGCCACCTTCGAGAGCCCGCGCCGCGGACGCTTGCGAACGCGCGTGCGGTCGCGGAAGCCCCAGAGCAGCAGCCCCGCCGCCGACGCCCACTCCGGTCCGTTGATCGTGTCGGACAGCCCGCCCAGTCCGCGCGGCAGGCCCTTGCGCGCCTGCTGGTTAAACACCTGCTCGATGATCTCGACGATGCCGTCCATCTCCGCGCCGCCGCCCACGACGACGACGCCCGAGCGGATTTCCTTCTCCAGGCCAACTTTCTCGATGTCCCGATACACCAGCTTCGCGATCTCCGCCGCGCGCGGCTCGAGAATGCTCGTCAGCTCCTGCTTCGACAGAATCTTCGGCGCGCGACCGCCGACCGTCGGCACTTCGATCGGATCGTCTTCGGTGACCAGCGAAGACAGCGCGCAGCCGTAACGCTTCTTGATGCGCTCCGCGTCTTCCATTGGCGTACGCAGCACCACGGAGATGTCGGACGTGAAGTGTCCGGCGCCGACCGGCAGCACGTTCGTGTGCACGACGTTGCCTTCGAGGAACACGGCGTAGTCGGTGGTTCCGCCGCCGAGGTCCATGAGGAGGACGCCCATCTCGCGCTCGTCCTGGGTCAGCACCGCTTCGGCCGCCGCCAACTGTTCGAGCACCAGCTCCTGCACCGCGATGCCCGCCTTGTTCACGGCGGTCAGCACGTTCTGATCGTGCGTTCGCGCACCGGTGACGATGTGTACATTCGCTTCGAGGCGCGCGGCGGTCATGCCCAGCGGATCGTGAATGCCGTCCTGCCCGTCGACGACGAACTCGCGCGGAATCACGTGCAGCAGCTCGAGCTCGGCGGGAATGTTGATCGACTTGGAGGCCTCGATCACGCGATCGATGTCCTCGCGTGCGATCTCGCGATGCTTGCCGACGATCGAGACGACGCCGCGGGAGTTCACCGAGCGGATGTGATCGCCCGCGATCCCTACATACGCCGACTCGATCTGCAGCCCCGCCATCACCTCGGCCTCGTCGATCGCCTTTTTCACAGCGTCGTTGGCCTGGTCGAGGTTGATGATGTTGCCGCGGCGGGTGCCCTTCATCGGCGCGGTGCCTTTGCCGATGATCTCGAGCTGCCCGCGATCGGAGACTTCCCCCACCAGCACACACACTTTTGAAGTTCCGATGTCGAGCGCGACGATGTATTTCTCTTCGGTCTTCGGCATTTCTTCTCCCTAATTTGTAATCTGCGTCGGAATGGTTTGCGGAATCGAAGCGACAGGCGCGACGATGGCGCGGACCGGCTTGATGACGATGCGGTCGTCGAAACGGAGGTCGGCGTACTGCAGATCTCCACGCTGCAGCTTTTCAGCGGCGGCGATGGAGTAAAGATCGCGCCACTTGGCGGAGAGGTCGCGATCGTCCGCGTAGATGGTGGCGCCGAGCTGGCGATCGAACACCGCATATCCATGCGGCAGCAACGGCCGCACCTCGGAAATGCGCGCGAAGACGCCCGGATCGGTCGTGCGGAGGCGGCGGATCAGATCGACGGCGCGAACGACATCATCGCCGGTCGTGGCCACGATGACCGGCAGATCGGTGTCGCCAATCGAGGGCGAGAGGTCGGCGAAGGCGGCGCCGTTCTCGTCCACGTAGCGGAACGTGCCATCGCGCGAGATCAGCGCCGACGGCGTGCGCTCGACGATGCGGATGCGCAGCGTGTCAGGCAGCGCCTTCTCGATCTCGATGCGTCTGACCCAGTCGAGCGCGGTGAGATCGTGGCGAACGCGATCGATGTCCAGCCGGAAGAGATTCAATCCGACGTACTGCTTCGTCAGCGCGTCGATGGCAGCGCGCTGCGTATGAACGGCGCCGGCGACATCGACACGTTTGATCGCGAAGCGCGCATCGGACTGCGTATGGCGGTAGACGATGATGACCGCCGCGACGAGCGCGGCGAGAATGAACGCGTTGCGCAGCACTCGCAGGAACGATCGCAGCCGGATGCTTCGATAGTCGCGGCGCAGGCTCTCAACATCCGCCGGACGGAAAAAGCGCTCGGTGCTTTCCAGCTGGACGCTCATCGGACGAGGGCCTCACTCACCTGATGCACGTCGCCCGCTCCCATGGTGATGAAGAGATCGTTGGGCTGCAGGCGCTTCCGCAGATCGGCGATGATCTGCTCGTTGGACCCCTCCAGAAACTCGACTCCTGGCGCCGCGTCGGCAATCACCTTCGAGGTGATTCCCTCCAGCGGCTGCTCGCGCGCCGCGTAGATCGGAGACACGAGCGCGACGTCGGCCACCAGCAGCGACTCGCCGAACTCGCGCGCGAAATCGCGCGTGCGTGAGTACAGATGCGGCTGAAAGAGCGCCACGATGCGCCGCTTCGGGTAGCCCTTTCGCGCGGCGTTCAACGTGGCGCGAATCTCGGTCGGGTGGTGCGCGTAGTCGTCGACCACGATCGCGCCTTGGAAGCGGCCGAGGATCTGGAAGCGGCGGTCGACGCCGAGGAACTTGGCGAGGGCATTTGCCGAGGTCTGCGGAGCCACGCCCACTTCGTCCGCGACGGCGATCGCGGCCAGGGCGTTACGGATGTTGTGCTCGCCGGGAACGAAGAGCCGGAAGAATCCGATTCCCGGGACTTGGAAGGCGGTGCCGCGTTCATCGAACTCGATCTTCGTCGCACGGATGTCTGCTAAGTCGGACATCCCATAGCGCACGACCGGCTTCGACACCGACCGCAGAAGTTTCTCGACCGCCGGCTCGTCGGCGCAGCCGATGATCGTGCCGCGCACGCCGGCGGCGAAGATCCGGAACGACTCTTCGATCGCCTCGAAGTCGCCGTAGTACTCGAGGTGATCCGCCTCGATGTTGGTGACCACTGCGATCTCCGGATGAAGCTCGTGAAACGTGCGGTCGTATTCATCGGCTTCCACGACGAGGAGGTCGCCACGACCGCTCTTGGCGTTCGAGCCGATGTTGCGAAGCATGCCGCCGATGAGGATCGTCGGATCGAGCCCGGCTTCTTCCAGGATCACGGAGACCATCGCGGAGGTCGTCGTCTTGCCATGCGTGCCCGCCACGCCGATCGATCGCTTGGCGTTGACGATGGCGCCGAGGATTTCCTTGCGCTTGATGACCTGGATGCCGCGCGCCATCGCCGCGTCCACTTCGGCGTTGCGGCCCTTCACCGCGGACGTCACGACGATGGCATCAACGCCGTTGAGATGCGACGGATTGTGGCCGATCTGGACGGGAATGCCGCGCGTCGATACGAGATCGGACGCCGACGACGATTTGAGATCGCACCCGGAAACCGCGACGCCGCGGTTGGCGAGGATCTCAGCGATGCCACTCATTCCGATTCCGCCGATGCCGACGAAATGAATGTTCTTAATTGCATCGAAATTCATTCTGATAGTAGTGGCGTGCTAAATGACAATTTTATTCACTTCTCTCAATTTTTTCGAGTAAATCAACGATCTTTTTTGTGGCATCCGGAGTTGCAATTCCGTGCGCGGCGGCGGCCATTTGCGCCAGCTTCTGCCGATCGGTGACCAGAGCGGTGATGGCGGCGGCCAGCCGCTCGGGAGTGAGCTCCGCTTCGGTGATCACCACGCCGCCCCCCGCGCGCTCGACGAAACGGGCGTTGAGCTCCTGATGGTTGTTCGTCGCCGCGGCAAACGGAACGAAGATCGCCGGCCGTCCGATGGCCGCCAACTCGCCGATCGTCATCGCTCCGGCGCGACATACAACGAGATCCGAGGCCGCAATCTCGTCCACGATCGGATCGAGGTACGGCACCACGCGCGCGTCGCTGAACGCCGATGAGCGATACGCCTCGCGCACCTTGTCGAGCTCCTTCGGCCCGGTCTGATGAACGATCTGCAGCTGATCTTTGAGCTTCGCCAGGAACAGCAGCGCGCCGATGATCGCGTCGTTGAGAATGCGCGAGCCCTGGCTGCCGCCGGAAATGAGCAGCCTTCGGCGTTGTCGGTTGTCGGTAGTCGGTGGTCGAACCTCTAAAAATTCTTTACGCACCGGGTTGCCTGTCACCACCGCATCGTTTCTTTTCAGCCGCGGAGCCGCATCGGCGAATGCGACCGCGACGGCTTTCACGAATCGCGCGGCGAGGCGATTCGTCAATCCCGGATATGCGTTCTGTTCGTGGATCGCAGTCGGGACCCCTCGAAGTCTCGCGGCGAGAAGAACCGGTCCAGACGAGTAGCCGCCGACGCCCAGCGCTACCGTCGGGCGATGCTTGCCGACGAGTTGAAAGGCCTGAATGAATCCGAACGGCAGGCGAAGCATGTTCTTGATGAGATCGACCGGACCTTTGCCTTTGAGTCCGCCGACAGAGATGAACTCCAGCGGAAAGCCAGCCTTCGGAACGATCGTCTTCTCGAGGCCGTACAGCGTGCCGACGAAGACCACGCGCCGATTCGGGCCGCGCGAGATGAACTCCTGCGCAATCGCGATCGCGGGATAAATGTGACCACCGGTCCCACCTCCGCCGATCATGAGGACGGGAGATCCGACCCGCGACTGGCGACCCCCGACATGCCCGTTTCCCACGCCCATCTCACCCATAGAAAAATGTCCTAACCCGATTGTTGTGAAAGATTCAGCAGCATCCCGACCGCGATCATGCTCGTCACCAGCGACGACCCGCCGTAGCTGACCAGCGGCAGCGGAAGACCCTTCGTCGGAAGCAGGCAGAGCGCGACGCTGATGTTGATCAGCGCCTGAATGCCGATCATCAGCGTGAAGCCGATCGCCGCGTAGTAGTCGAAGCGGTGCTGGCTGAAGCGCGCGATCCGGAATCCGCGCCACAGCAGGAAACCGAACAGCGTGATCAGCACGAAGGCGCCGATGAAGCCCAGCTCCTCCCCGATGATCGAGAAGATGAAATCGGTGTGCGGCTCCGGAAGGAAGAACAGCTTCTGGCGCCCATTGCCGATGCCGAGGCCTTTGAAGCCGCCGGTGCCGATGGCGATGAGCGACTGCATCGCCTGAAACCCTTTGCCCCGCGGATCCGCTTCCGGATTGAGGAACGTGAAGAGCCTGTCGCGCCGGTACGCGGCGCTGAGCACGATCATGACGGCGGCAGGAATCAGCATCAATGCGAAGATCGCGACACGACTCCAGGCGATGCCAGCGGCGAATACCATCGCCGCTGCGACGAGAACGAGCGTCGTCGCGGTGCCGAAGTCCGGTTCGACGAGAATCAGCCCCGCGACGATCGCGATGGCCATGCACAGCGGAAAGAGCGTGGACGTGAACTCGTTGATGCGCTCCTCGCGCCGCGACAGGAATGCCGCGAGAAACATCACCATGACCGGCTTCGCCAGCTCGCTCGGTTGCAGTTGCGAGTGCGCGAAGATGATCCAGCGCCGCGTGCCGTTGATCGGCGAATAGAAGAGCGCGATCACTAGCAACGCTACGACAGCGAACAGAGCGGCGCCGATGACCCGCGGGTCGCGCAGGCGCGCCATGTCCACGTGCATCAGCGTGATCATCGTGACGCCGCCGGCGAGCAGCCAGATGCACTGGCGCGTGATGAAGTAATACGGGTTGTCGGTGCCGGCCTTCTGCGCGCTGATGATCGCGGACGCGCTGTAGATCATGACCACGCCGATGACGACGATGAGCATGGCAGCGGCGAACAGCGACGTGTCGTACGAGAGTTTTCGGCTCATAGCTTTCCAGCACTGAGGACTGCGGACTGAGGACTGAGGCCGTTCACCAGCTCCTCGAAGTGCTGCCCGCGATGTTCAAAGTTGCGGTATTGATCGAAGCTCGCACATGCTGGCGACAGAAGCACGGTCTCGCCATTCTTCGCGTTCTTCGATGCCCACTCGATGGCGCGAGCCATCGTCTCCAAAGGAACGATCTCGGCCGAACCGTTCAACGCCGATGCGATCCGTTCGGCCGCATTGCCGATCGTCAGCACCGTGCGCGTCTTCTTTGAGACCAGCTCGCGCATCCGCTCGAACTCGCCGGCCTTGTCTTTGCCGCCGAGGATGAGAACCACGCTCTTCGGCGAGAAGCCTTCGAGCGACTTCAGCGTGGCGTCGACGTTCGTGCCTTTCGAGTCGTTGATGTAGCGAACGCCGTTGATCTCGCGGACGAGCACCATGCGATGCGGCAATCCTTCGAACGAGCCGAATGCGATCTGCACCGCGACGTCATCGACCCCGACCGCCCGCGCCGCCAGCCACGCAGCGAGCGCGTTCTCGACGTTGGCGACACCTTCCAGCTTCAGCGATGCGCGCGGAATGCGGCGTTCATCGCCGGCGATCCTCATCACCATCTGATCGCCGTCCAGATACGCCCCTTCCTGGACGGGCTGCGATGCGGAGAACATCAAGGTCTTCGCTTTCGCGTCGCGGCGCGCTTCACGGCGTTCACTCGCGTTCACGATCGCGGTGTCGCCGCTTCCCTGATTCCTGAAGATGCGATGCTTCGCAGCAGCGTAGGCATCGAGATTCGGGTAGCGGTCCATGTGATCGGGCGTGATGTTGAGCAGCAGCGCGACGTCGGCGTGAAACGTCTCGATGGTTTCCAGTTGAAACGAGGAAAGCTCGACGACGTACGTGCGCGTCTTTTCCTCATCGATTGAGGCGATGAGCGGCTCACCGATGTTTCCGGCGACGATCGGCTGCCGCCCTCCGGCCTTCAGGATCTCGCCGATGAGGGCGGTCGTGGTGGACTTGCCGTTCGATCCGGTGATGCCAATGAGCTTCCCCTTCAGATACCGGAACGCCAACTCCACTTCGGCGATGACCGGAATGGCCAGCGCGGCCGCGCGCTGCAGCAGCGGAATGTTGAGGGGGACGCCGGGGCTGAGGACGATCGTCTTCACGCTCTCGAGAACCGACTCATCCTGGTGGCCGAAGAAGCGCACGACGCGATCATCGAGCGGTTGCGGGAGATCGGGATGCGCGTTGCTGTCGGTGATGGACACGGATTCGTCGTGCGCGGCGAGAAAATTCGCTGCCGCGACACCCGACTTTCCCGCACCCACCACCAGAAATCTCGTCATTTTTCGTTGTCATGCCGCGAGGGTTAGGAGACCCGCGCCACCCACCCACACCGGTTCCTCGCTACGCTCGGAATGACATCCTCATTTCAATTGCAACGTCCGTCCGTTCCTCATTCTTCGTTGTCATCCCGAGCGTAGCGAGGGAGGGGTGTGGGCGGGTGGAACGAGATCCCCACCAACGAACACACGCTCTCATTCCGTTCCTCATCTCAATTTCAACGTCGCAAGACTCAGCAAAGCAAACATGATCGCGATGATCCAGAAGCGCACCACGACTTTCGTCTCGCGCCATCCGGCGAGCTCGAAGTGGTGATGCAGCGGTGACATCTTGAAGACGCGCCGGCCGGTCATCTTGAACGACGCTACCTGGATGATCACCGACGCCGCCTCGACGACGAACAGTCCGCCGACGAACAGCAGCAGGATCTCCTGCTTGATCATCACGGCCAGACATCCGATCGCGCCGCCTAACGCGAGCGAGCCGACGTCGCCCATGAAGATCTCCGCCGGATGCGCGTTGAACCAGAGGAAGCCGAGCGAGGCGCCGACCATCGCGCCGCAGAAGACCGCCAGCTCACCGGCCTGCGGAACCCACGCGATGTGCAGGTAATCCGCGACGCGGAAGTTTCCCGACGCGTACGTCAGGATCGTGTACGTGACCGCGGCGATGAGCGTCGTCCCGATCGCCAGCCCGTCGAGACCGTCGGTGAGATTCACCGCGTTCGAGGCGCCGACGAGCACCACGATGATGAACGGGATGTACAAAAAACCGAGGTTCAGGTGAAGCGTCTTGAAGAAGGGAAAGGTGAGGACCGTCGAGTAGTTGTTGTGAATGCTCGGCAGATACGCGATCGCCAGGCCCGCCGCGAGCGCGACGACGATCTGCATCGAGAACTTCTCTTTGGCGGTGAGCCCGAGGTTTTGCTTCTTCGCCAGCTTGCGGTAATCATCGATGAATCCGATCGCACCGTAGGCGAACGTCACGAAGAGCACGATCCAGATGTAGGGATTGACGATGTCGGCCCATAGCAGGGTCGGAATCAGGATCGCGACGTTGATCAGGATGCCGCCCATCGTGGGCGTCCCCGCCTTCTGCTGATGCGACTTCGGTCCCTCCTCGCGGATGAACTGGCCGAGCTTGATCTGACGCATACGCTCGATGAGCCAGGGACCGAGAATGAACGAGATCACCAGGGCGGTGAGCGCGGCCCACGCCGTTCGAAAGGTGATGTAGCGGAAGACGTTGAAGCCGGAGATGTAGTTCCGGAGCGGATACAGCAGGTAGTACAACATTACTTGCCGCCTCCGGCGGCGTTGACGGTTGACGGTTGACGGTTGACGGACTCCTGCAGCATGGCCACCGTTCGATCCAACCCGATTCCGCGCGATGCCTTGATCAGGACGAGGTCTCCGTCCGCGATGAACGTCTTCAGGAAGTGGCCCGCGGCCTCGGCGTCTTCGAAGTGATGCAGCTTCTCGTCGGCGAATCCCGCCCAGCGCGCGCCGTCGAGGAGCGACTTGCTGCGCCGGCCAACGCCGACGACCACGTCGACATCCCTGGGAATCGCGCGTCCTGTTTCGGTGTGATAGTCGAGCTCCTTGTCGCCTAACTCGAGCATGTCGCCGATGACGGCGATGCGCCGCCCCTTCACGTCCGCCTGCTGCAGCAGCGTGAGCGCGCGCGTGACCGCGTACGGATTGGAGTTATAGGTGTCGTCGTAGACCGTGGCGCCGCCGACGGGAATGATCACGCCGCGGTGATAGGCCGGCGTCAGCTCGCGCACGCCGCGCTCGATGCCTTCCCACGACGTTCCGTACGTCCGCGCGGTGGCGATCGCTGCCAGAAGATTCTCGAGATTGTGTCGTCCGGGCAGCGTCAGATCGAGCGCGTGTCCCTGCACCTGGAACCGCGTGCCGAACAGGCCGCGCTCCTGAATATCGGTGCCGCGGAAATCGGCGTGGTGATCGATTCCATAGGTCACCTTGCGGCCCTTGAAGTCGCGGCTGATGTCGACCACGTACTTGTTGTCGGCATTGACGATCACCGTACCGTTCGGCGCCAGATTCTCGAGCAGCTCGCGCTTCGCTTCGGCGATCTTCTCGATCGTGCCGAAGAACTCGATGTGCACGGGGCCGATGTTCGTGTAGACGCCGAAGTCGGGCCGGAGCAGGCCGGCCAGCGTCGCGATCTCGCCTTTGTGATTCATGCCCATCTCGCTCACGACGACCTGGGCATCGTCGGGCGTGTTGTCGACGCAGAGCGGGCAGCCGATCAGGTTGTTGAAGTTGCCCCACGACTTGAACGTCTTGCGTTCGGTGCCGATGAGCGTGGCGATCATTTCTTTCGTCGTGGTCTTGCCCGCCGACCCGGTGATGCCGATCAGTGTGAACGGGAACTTCTGGCGAATCGATCGCGCGAGATTCTGCAGGGCGACCGTGGTGTCGTCGACGCGAACGACGCCTTTGTCGGGCGGAATGTTCTCGACGCGCGAGACCACAGCTCCGCGCCCGGTGTCCAGCGCCTTCGCCACGAACTGATGACCGTCGAGACGATCGCCGGTGATCGCGAAGAACACGGAGTCGGGCTTCACTTCGCGGCTGTCGATGACAACGGAGGACGCAGTGATGTCACCGCCCTGAACGAGGTCGCCGCCGGTCATCTCCGCGAGCTGCTTGAAGGTCAGCGTCGGCATTGCCGCCTCCCAACCCGCTTGTCGCAGGTCGCAGGTCGCTTGTCGGCGGACCGACCTGCGACCCCCGACTCGCGACCCGCCCATGGCGTCTTCCGGCTCCGCCGCCGTTCCACTTCGGCGATCGCCCCTTCCCCAAGGGACTGCCTTGCGATCACCGACCACCCGCCCACGCTGAAGCATGCAGGCGGAGCCGGAACGCGCCATGGCGCGAACGAATAGTAGACGGAATATGTACGTAAATTCAACATCTATTTTGGAATCGCTTTTTCATGATGTTTTTTCAGCGCGAGCTCGGCTTCCTCGCGGTCGTCGAAGTGTGCGATGTGATCGCCGGTGACCTGATACGTCTCGTGCCCCTTGCCGGCGATGACGATCACATCACCGTCCGATGCCTCGCCGATGGCGCGCGCGATCGCCTGGCGGCGGTCGGTGATGCGCACGTAGTCTCCCTGCGCGCCCTTCTCGATGTCGTCGAGGATCGCTTCCGGCTTCTCGCCGCGCGGGTTGTCGCTCGTGAGGATGGTGTGATCGGCGAGCTTCGTGGCGATCGCGCCCATCTTCGCCCGTTTGTCGCGATCGCGGTCGCCGCCGCAGCCGAAGAGCACCACGACGCGCTTTCCCCTGGCCAGATCGCGAACCGCGTGCAGCAGCTTCTCGAGCGCGTCCGGCTTGTGCGCGTAGTCGACGATGACCGTCGGACCGCCTTCCCCCTGCACGGTCTCGAATCGTCCGCGCACGGACTGCAGAGCGCGAATGCCCTTCTCGATCGTCCCCGTCGATACGCCAACACTGATCGCGGCCCCGATCGCTGCCAGCCAGTTCGACAGGTTGGGGGCGCCGAGGAGCGGGGAGTCGATCTGCACGTCGCCGGCAGGTGTCGCCACGCGGCCGTGCAAACCTCGCACATCGACGACGAAACCATCGGCCGGACGCACGTCGCCTTTTCGTCCGAACGACAGCACGGCCTCGCCCAGCTCCTTCGCCAGCCGGCGACCGTACTGGTCATCGATGTTGACGATCGCTGTGCGATGGTTGCGATCGATCTGATCGAACAGGATTCGTTTGGCCCGGTAGTAATCCTCGAAGTCTTTGTGAAAGTCGAAGTGATCCTGCGAGAGATTCGTGAAGACCGCCGCGGCAAACCGGATGCCGTACGTTCGTTTCAGGGCCAGCGCGTGCGACGAGACCTCCATCACCGCGTGCCGCACTCCGGCCTGCACCATCTTCGCGAACCACTCCTGGAGCACGACCGCGTCCGGCGTCGTTCGATCGGCGACCAGCCGTTCCTCGCCCGCGCGATACTCGATCGTGCCGATCATCCCGACAGGTTTGCCGGCCGCGTCGAAGATCGACTCGATCATCTTCGTGGTCGTGGTCTTGCCGGAGGTGCCGGTGACTCCGACGAGCGAGAGCTTGTCTGCCGGCCTGCCATAGAAATTGGCGGCGAGGAGCGAAAGCGCCGCGCGAGAATCTTCGACTTCGATCTCAACGATCGATGAGCGACGTGAAGCGAGCGGGTGTTCGGAAGCAACGGCCACGGCACCTTGATCCACGGCCGAGTCGACGAACTCCGCGCCGTCCGATTTCAAACCCGGGATCGCAACGAACAACGCGCCTTTCTTCACCAGGCGTGAGTCCGCGGCGACCATCGAGATGTCGGCGTCGAGATCTCCGTGCGTCGCACGCACCGGAACGTCGCGCACCAGATCGCGCAGCTTCACCGAACCACCTCGTTCAGGCGAAGAGTCAGTAGACGGTCTTCCGGCAGAAGGCCGCCCGGCATTGGAATTTGTGATTGGACCACTCCGCTCCCGAAGGTTCGAACGCGAAATCCGGCAGCCGTCGCGCTTGCCACCGCCGCCCGTACATCGAGCCCCGTAACGTCCGGAACTCCCGCGTCCGTTCGACTACTTTTCCGTTGCGAAAACGCGGCCAGCAACGGCGCGGCAGCGTTGATGGTTCGAGCGGGGACCGACGGCGCCACACCCAGGTACCGGAGCGACGCCTCGGCAATTTCCTTGAAGGCCGGCGCGGCAATCTCGCCGCCATATTGCGCGCCTTTCGGATCGTCCACCACGACGAGGATCACGAGCCGCGGCCGGTCGGCCGGCACGTATCCGCCGAACGACGCGACGACGCGGTCGGGCGAGTATCCGCCGCGGACGGCCTTCTGGGCGGTGCCTGTCTTTCCTGCGACGACGTGTTCGGGCAGCGCTGCTTTCGCTCCGGTTCCGCGCGCCACGACGGATTTCAGAATCTCGTTCAAGACCGCGGCCGTTTTCTCCGAGATCACGCGCACCGGTGCGGCGCGCTGCGATCGGCCGATGACGTTCCCCTGTGGATCGACGACGTGGTCGATGACGTGCGGCGCCACGCGCTCGCCGCCGTTTGCAACCGTGGCGATCGCTGTGGCCACCTGCAACGGAGTCACCGCGATCTCCTGTCCGATCGAGATGCTGGCGTTCGAGAGCTGCGACCAGAGCTGCGTTCGCCGCACTTTGCCCGGAGTCTCTCCCGGCAACTCGATGCCGGTGCGCTCGCCGAACCCGAATTGCTTGATGTAGCGATAGAAGCGGTCCTGCCCGAGGGAGAGGCCGACGCGGATGGTGCCGACGTTCGAGGAATGGACCATCACGTCCTCGAAGCTGAGCATCGCGTATTGCGCACCACCGTGCTCGTGGATGGTGGTGTTGCCGATCTGGATCACGCCGTTGCCGCAATCGAGCATCTGCGATGGGGTGACCAGACCTTCTTCCAACGCCGCGGAAGCCGTAACGATCTTGAACGTCGAGCCCGGCTCGTACATGTCCTGCACGGTGCGGTTGCGCCAGGCATCGGGACCGTAGTCGCGGAAGTGATTCGGATCGAACGTGGGGTACGACGCCATCGCCAGCACCGCGCCGTCGGACGGATTCATCACGATCGCGGTGCCGGCGCCGGCGTTGTATTTCTGAACCGCTTTCTCCAGCGCGCGCTCGGTGATGAACTGCACGACGGAGTCGATGGTCAGCGCGACGGAGTCGCCGTCGATCGGTCGGTTGTTGCCTTCCCCGCCGACGAGGTACATGCCGCGTTTTGCGTCGCGGAGCAGCGTCACGCGTCCCGCGCGGCCGCGAACCTTCGAGTCGAACGCGTGCTCGATTCCGGCCAGGCCTTCGCCGTCGAGACCGACGTATCCGACAACGTTGGCGGCGAGCGTCGCGCGCGGATAGGTGCGCCGATGCTCATCGAGAAAATACAAACCGGGCAGCTTGAGCCTGCGCGCGATCTCTCCCGATTCGGCGGGAAGCTGCCGCGCGAGCCAAACGAAACCGCCGTCGGAGCCGAGCTTCTGCTGGATCTGTTTCGCGGTGAGGCCGATTCCGGGAACCGCGGCCAGTGCGCCGGCGGTCGCGCGCAGGTTGGTGATCGCCTGCGGATCGGCGTAGATCGAAACCGCTGCGACACTCTCGGCCAGGATCCGGCCGCGCGCATCGAGGATCGATCCGCGAACGGGAGCGAGAGGCAACGTGCGCTCCTGCTGCCGCTGCGCTTTCAACACGTAGTCGTCGTGGCGCACGATCTGGACCTGCGCGAGACGTGCGACGATCACCACGCCCCACGCGGCGAGAAACGCAAAGAGCTGCAAGAGGCGACGTTGCTGGAGACTCAACGGGCGCTCCGCGCGTTGTCGGTTGTCGGTTGTCGGTTGTCAGAAGCGCGCTGGACCATCACGATCGCGCGAGGATCGGTGCGCTCGAATCCGAGCGCGGTCGCTTTCTGTTCCACGAGGTGCAGCGACGTCAGGCGGTCGAGCTCGAACTGCAGGGACTTGTTCGAGGTCTCGAGCTGCTTGCGCTGCTTCTGGAGCGCAGTCGCTTCGTGGCCTAACCGGATCGTCTCCAGATTCTGCCAGGTGAACAGCAGCAGGAAGAGCGCGATCGGGATGCCGACCACGAGGACAGCCAGAAGCTCACGCGAGCGCTGTCGGTCGCGCTCCCGAACGATGTGAACGTTCTCGATGGGCTTCCTCTGTGCGTACATGTGTTTGCCGCTCGAAGCGGACAAACAAGGGTGAAGATTTGCCTACATGCGGGCCGCCGAATACTTTCCACTCACACCCACGCCCCACGCTCCACCCCTCCCGAGTCCCGGCCTCCACGCCACGCCCACCCTTCCCCAACCTTCACCCTTGCTTCGCCGCTCCGTACCGGTGTGAGGACCGGCTTCAGTGTGAGGACCGGCTTCAGCCGGTCACCTTCGACCGGCTGGAGCCGGTCCTCACACTCTGGTCCTCACACTTCCAACCGCTCCGCGACACGCAACTTCGCGCTGCGCGATCTTGGATTCCTTCGAATCTCTTCTTCTGAAGCAGTGACCGGATGTTTCGTCAGGATCACCACGCGCTCGATCTTTCCGCATGCGCACACCGGCAGACCGGGTGGGCATGTGCACTCCCCTTCGAGCCGCCGCAATGCGCGCTTGATGATCCGATCCTCGAGTGAGTGGAACGCGATCACCGCGATACGCGCGCCCGGCTCGAGCATCTCCACCGCGTCGGTCACAAAAGGATCGAGCCCGATCAGCTCCTCATTCGCAGCGATGCGAAGCGCCTGGAACGTCAGCGTCGAGGGATCGATCTCGTGCGGCTTCGACTTCTTCACACTGCGGATCGCCGCCACGAGCTGGGTCGTCGTCTCGACCGGTCGCGCCCCGATGATCGCTGCCGCGATGCGTTTGGCCATCGGCTCTTCGCCGAACTCGCGGATGATCTTCCCGAGCTCCACTTCGTCGAGCGTGTTCACCAGCTCCGCCGCCGTACGGCTGTCGGGACCCATGCGCATGTCGAGCGGCGCGTCGAAACGAAACGAGAAGCCCCGCTCCGCCTGATCGAGCTGCATCGACGAGACGCCGAGGTCCGCGAGCAATCCGCTGATCGCCGTGATGTCGTGCTGCTTCAGAATGTCAATGAGCTGCTCGTGCCGCCCTCTCGCGAGCGTCACGCGGTTCCCGAACTTCTTCAGCCGCTCGCGCGTTGCCTCGAGCGCCGCCGGATCGCGATCGATTCCGAGGAGCCGGATCTGCGGGTTGCGCTCGAGGAGCGCTTCCGCGTGTCCGCCTAACCCGATCGTCGCGTCGACGAGCGTCCCGTCTGCGCGATTCGGCTCGAGAAACTCGAGCACCTCTTGTAAAAGAACGGACTCGTGCATGGTCTACACGCCATGCAGCTCCAACTCCTTCATGTCTTCCGCGGTCATCGGATTCTTCGCGAAGCGCTTCTGGATCCGCTCTTCGCTCCACACGATCAGATGGTCGGTGTTACCGAGGACGACCACGTCCTCAGCGATGCCGGCGACGTTGCGCAGAACCGCCGGCACCAGGACGCGGCCCTGGGTGTCGATCGTCGCCGCCTGGCCGTAGTAATTAACGCGCTCCAGCAGCTTCGTCTTGGCCACCGACGTTGAGGGAACTTTCGCCAGCCGGGCCTGAAAGTCGTACCAGACGGGGAGCGGATAAATCATCGCGCGCTCGCCATCGGTCGATGTGATGAAGCAATCTGAGCCATACTTGTCTTCAATGAGCTTCCGGAAATCAGCCGGGACTTTGAGTCGACCCTTTTCGTCGACTCGAGCGGGCGCGTGGCCCATGAGGACGCTGAGTTCCATAATTTTGTGGCTTCGATGTCGGTTTTTACCACTAATCTCCACCACTGTCCACATTTTTCCACTGACGCTACTCGTCGTGTCGGCATGCGTTTCCCTCAATCCGAAGCCGCATCGCGCCCGGGAGCTCCGCGGCGTCTGGGTCGCCAGCGTCACGAATCTCGACTGGCCGTCGCGAAAAGACCTCACCGCCGATCAGCAGAAGCAGGAGCTCATCGCGATCCTCGACCGCGTCTCCGCGCTCCATCTCAATGCCGTTTTTCTCCAGGTGCGGCCGATGGCGGACGCGCTCTACCCGTCACAGCTCGAGCCGTGGTCAGAGTTCCTCACCGGCACGATCGGTCAGGACCCCGGCTACGATCCGCTGGCCTTCGCCGTTGCAGAAGCGCATGCGCGCGGCATCGAGCTTCACGCGTGGTTCAACCCGTTCCGCGGCAACGCGACCACCACCTTGCGCTCCTATCCCTACGGCCGCTTCGTGTGGATGGATCCCGGCGATCCGGACGTGCAGAAGCGCGCGCTCGATGTTGTCGCCGATGTCGCCCGTCGCTACGACATCGACGGCGTGCACATGGACGACTACTTCTACCCGTATCCGGAAAACAACCTCGAGTTTCCAGACGACGCGACGTATCGCCAGTACGGCGCGGGCATGTCGAAGGATGACTGGCGCCGCGACAACATCAATCGATTCGTGCAGAACCTCTACACGAGCGTGAAGTCGATCAAGCCGAACGTCGAAGTGGGTATCAGCCCATTCGGCATCTGGCGTCCGGGCTATCCGCGCCAGATCAAGGGGCTCGACTCGTACGAGGCGATCTACTCCGACTCGCGGCTATGGCTTCGCCGCGGATGGGTCGACTACCTCGCGCCGCAACTCTACTGGCCGATCGAGAAACGGGAGCAGAGCTTCCCGGCACTGCTGCATTGGTGGACGCGGCAGGACCGCATGGGACGCGGCATCGTCGCGGGCATGAGCGTCAATCGCGTAGGCCGCGTGGGGGCCGACGAGTTCGCGCGGCAGATCAAGCTGGTGCGCGAGGATGACGGCGCGGTGGGGTTCATTCTCTTCAGCGCGCGGACGTTGATGTCGAATGCCGGCGGCGTGAATGACGTGTTGATGCGCGCGATAGGGCCCTGAAGAGTAAGGCTGTAAGGCCGTAGGACCAGCGGCCTCCGTTACTCGGTGAGCGTTCCGCTCGTTCTACCAGTCTAAGGCCTTACAACCCTTGCGCGGTTTCTGTGTGAGGACCGGCTTCAGCCGGTCGGCCGTGACCGGCTGAAGCCGGTCCCCACACAGAACCACTTACTCACAAAGCCGCCACTTCCTCGAAATACCTCGCGAACGCCACCATTCCGCCGCTCGCCTGCTGCCAGTCGTAGTTCTCGTTCGGGGCGTGGTAGCCGTGCTCGGGAAGCGAGAGGCCGAGAAACATGACCGGGCACTTGAGAAAGCGCTCCATCGAGATGACCGCGCCGATCGAACCGCCCTCGCGCACGAAGACCGGCTCCCTCCCGAACGCGAACTTCATCGCACTCTTCACCGCCTCGGCCAACGGTCCCGTGACGGGCGCCTTGTACGGCTGCATCATCGACTCGTCCGTCACCTTGACGTCGCGGTTGCGCCCCTTCACGAAGTTGCGCACGAGCTTCATGATCTTCTTCGGGTCCTGCTTCGGCACCAGGCGGCACGACACCTTCACCGTGGCGCTCGGAGGGATCACGGTCTTGATGCCGGGACCGGTGTAGCCGCCGACGACGCCGTGGATCTCCATCGTCGGCATCGCCCAGACACGCTTCATCAACTCGAGTGCATCTTCGGTGCGGATCGACTTGAACTGATGATCCTTCTTGAATTTCCTGACGGTGAAACCAGACGCCGCGAACTCTTTCAACTCCTGCTTCGTCGGCGGCACGACATCGTCGTAGAAGCCTTTGATTTTCACCTTGCCCGTCGTGGCGTCATACATCTCGGAGACGAGCTTCATCAACTCGCCGATCGGATTGCGCGCCGCACCGCCGGTGACGCCCGAGTGCTGATCGGTCGTTCCGGTTTCCAGCGACAACTCGAATCCGGCGAGACCTCGCAGCCCCGCGGGACAGGCGGGGCGGTCGCGCGCGACCCAGATCGTGTCGGACACGATCACCGAGTCTGTGGCCAGAGCGCCGGCGTGCTCTTTCATCGCCGCTTCGAAATTCGGCGATCCGATCTCTTCCTCGAGCTCCCACAAAACCTGCGCGTTGATCGCTGTTCCTGCCTCCTGCGCAGCCTTGATGCCCCACAAAGCTGTGAGCGCCGGACCTTTATCGTCCGTCGTTCCGCGGCCGAAATAGCGGTCCCCGATTTTCGTGAATGTAAACGGATCGCTGTCCCACGGCTCGGTCTCGCGCGATGCAGGCTGCACGTCGAGGTGGTTGTACACGGTGACGCGCGGCGCGCCGGCGTGTGACTCGAACCGCCCGTGAATGATCGGGTTCCCTTTGGTCTCCAGGATCTTCGGCTCGCCGCCGAAGTCGCGGATCGTCTGCGCCGCGAGCTCCGCGCAGCGGCGGATATCGCGCTGACGGTCCGGTTCGGACGAGACCGAGGGCACTTCCACGAACTGTTTGAGCGCGGCTTCGAATCGCGCACGCTCGTTCTTCGCAAACCTCTGAAGTTCGCTCTTATTCATCAATATCCCACCGCCTGGCCCCCTCGTCGTGGGTCCGAGGCGCCGAGGCGCATTCCGTCTTTGGGGTCGATCATGATGGCGTGCATGTCGCCGATCCCGCGAGGGTCGGCATAGCCGGGATCGGCAAAGACATGTCCCATGCGCTCGAGAAGGCTGCGCACATCGGCGGCAAACTCGTACGGCTCCCAGGCGATCTTGTCGGGGAGCCACTGATGGTGAAACCGCGGCATGTCGATGGCCAGCTGCAGGTTCATGTCGAAGTCGACGATGTTCACGATCACCTGCAGCACGCTGTTGATGATCGTCGAGCCGCCCGGGCTGCCGAGCGCCAGGAACAGTTTCCCATCTTTCGTCACGATCGTCGGCGTCATGGACGACAGGGGGCGTTTCCGCGGCTGGATCGCATTCTTCTCGCCCTGAATGAGGCCGTACGTATTCGGAACGCCGGGCTTCGAGGTGAAGTCGTCCATCTCGTCGTTGAGGAGGAAGCCCATGCCCGTTGCCGTCGCCGCGGAACCGTAGCTCTCATTCAGCGTGTAGGTGTTGGCGATCACCATGCCCGACTCATCGACGATTGTGAAGTGCGTGGTCTGCGGAGACTCGTATCGTGCGGGGTCGCCCGCGGCGACGTCTGCGCTCCGGCTGGCGTGTGCCGGATCGATATCGGCTCTTCTCTTCGCCGCGTATTCACGCGACATCAGGCCAGCGGCCGGAACCTTCACGAAATCCGTGTCGCCAAGAAACGCTGCGCGGTCGGCGTACGCGCGGCGCATGACCTCGACGAGCGTATGCACCTGCTGCGACGAATGCCAGCCCATCGATCGGATGTCGTACGGCTCGAGCATGTTCAGCATCTCGATGAGGGCGATGCCACCCGACGACGACGGCGGCATCGTGATGACCTCGCAGCCGCGATACGTTCCGCGCAGCGGCGTGCGCACGGTGGGCTCATACTTCGCGAGATCTTCGGCGGTGATGATTCCGCCGTGAGCGCGCACGTCGGCGACGATCCGCTTCGCGATCTCGCCGCGATAGAAATCACTGGGGTCCTGTTGAATGCGCGCCAGCGTTTGCGCCAGTTCCGGCTGAATGAATGTTTCGCCCGTCTGATACGGCTTCCCGTCGCGTTGGAAAATCCGCCAGCTCTCCGGGAAGAGCTTCATGCGGTCGGTCGCGAGCTTCATCCGCAGACTACCGGACAAGTACTGACTGACGACGAATCCGTCCGCTGCAAGCTTGCGCGCCGGCTCGACGAGATCGCGCCACGGCAACTTGCCGTAGCGCTTGTGCGCGAGCGCCAGTCCCGCCACGGTGCCCGGAACGCCGATCGCCCTGTAGCCGACGAGCGATGCGTCCTTGATGACGTTGCCGCTGGCGTCGAGGTACATGTCGCGGGTCGCGGCCAGCGGCGCGCGTTCGCGATAGTCGAGCGCTTCGGTCGTGCCATCCGCCTTGCGGATCAGCATGAAGCCTCCGCCGCCGAGGTTTCCGGCTTCGGGCCAGGTGACGGCGAGGGTGAGCGCAACCGCGACCGCGGCATCGACCGCGTTCCCGCCGTGCTTCATGACATCGGCGCCGACGCGCGATGCGATGACGTCGACCGATGCCGCCATCGCATGCGCTTCGCGCACCGGCAGGCGTGACGCGGCCTGCAGCGGAAGAGCGATGAACAGCAGCAGCGCAAGTCCTTTTTTCATGGCGCGTTAGTGTATCCTCGAACTCTCTCCTGCAACTGCTCCGCGGCACGCATCTCGTTCGAGGAGGCCAGATGATTCGGCGCGCATTCAACTGTTTCGTTCTAGTGATGCTTTCCACTGCTGCCGGCGCGCAGCAAGTAACGTTTCAGCACGGCAGGACGCTGAGCGATCTGATCAACAACCTGTACGGCGGAAACGGGATTCAGCTCGCCGACACCGGTCACAATTCGCACTTCGGGCAGACGGGCGACTTTCAGAATTTCACGAAGACTCTGCAGGCCGTCATGCAATCGCGGTCGTTCTTTCCGATCCCGTCGGCGGTGGGACTGGTGTCGTACCGCTTCAACGAAGCGACGGGAACGTACGAGCGCGTGGAGGGATCGCTGGGACCGATTCTGGCCGAGCGCGGATCGACGAGCGGTAAGAATAACCTCAACGTCTCGCTCACCTATACGTTCGCCGATTACCACACCATCGCCGGCCAGGACACGACGGAGCTCGTGTTGCACCATTGCGTGACGGATGCATGCACGTTCGGGCGTCCGGAGTTCCCGTTCCTGCAGGACACCGTCAACATCGACCTGCATTTCCGGATGAAGAGCCAGGCGCTCGCGCTGAGCGTCGTCTACGGAATGACGAACCGCCTCGACGTCGGCGTTGTCATCCCCTACATCCGCAACGACCTGCAGGTCTTTACGCACGCATTCGTGGTCATTTCACCGGGCAGCTCGACCGCCACGCACCACTTCGACCCCAACGTCGAGACGCCGGATCAATACGGCACGGCCACCGCGGTTGGAATCGGAGACATCGTGGCGCGTGCGAAGCTGCGCCTGAACGTCAAGGGCGGCGTCGACTCGGCACTGCTGACCGACATCGTTCTGCCCTCCGGCCAGAAGGAAAACTTCCTCGGCAACGGCCATGTGAAACTGCGCGAAACGTACATTGTCTCGAAGGTGGTGCGCCGGTTCACGCCGCACCTCAACCTCGCGTACGAGGCGACATTCGGGGAGACGAACCTCAACGCGTTTGACTACCGCTTCGGCACAGAGATCGCGGCATCACCGGGGTTCACGATCTCCACCGATGTCATCGGCGTGGTGCGACCAAAAGCCTCATCGCTTTTCCGCAGCGTCATTCTGGGGAACCAATCGCTCCTCGGCCGCTCCGAAATCGACGGCACCATCGGCGGAAAGCTCAAGCTCGGAACCGACCGCGCACTCTTGTTCAACCTGCTGGTCCCGATGAACAACGCCGGGATCCGGCCCGGCTACGTCGTGACCGCCGGTATTCAGATGACGATGTAGTGCGTCACTCGCGACCGATCGACAAGATCTCCCAGCCGTTTGCTCCACGCTCGATGCGATACACCAACGTCTGCGTGGCGGGAGTGGCATTGGCGTCACCGAACCAGTCGGCGCGCTTGACGTGCACGCTGGCGTGATGGGGATCGGCAAACTCCGTGCGCATGATCTGCAACTCGACCCGCACCGAAGGTGAATTGCGGATCGCATTCGCGAGTTGATCCGAGAAGTGCGCGGCATGCTCGCGAAAGAAGGCCACGTCTTTCGCCTGATAGGCCGCCGCGAGTTGCGCGATGAATGACGCCACCTGCCGCTCCGGCGACTCGGCCGTCGGCTGACGCGGCGGGGGCTCGACCGCAGTTGGTTGCACAGCGGGAGCTGGTTGCACCGGCACCGGCACCGGCACCGGCACCGGCGCCGGCGCCGGCCGCGTTTCAGGAACCGTTGTGACTGCGATGGGACGCGGCGCCGCGACCGCTGACTTGATTGGCGGCGGCCCCGCGCTCGCCGTCCTGACCATCGGCGGCTTGCCTGCAGGGTGTTTGTCGGGAACCCGTTCCCCTGGCTGCTGACTGCGCGTGCTGTTCGCGGACATCACGGCTTCGAGCGCGCTGAGTGAGCCGGAGATCAGTCGCGCGCCTGATTCGTAATCGTTTTCACGGATCTTTTTTTCCGCTATCGTCATACGGGCTTTGGCTTCGCTAAATCGCATCATCTCCTGATGATTCAGCGACCGGCGTCCAAGCTCGTCGCTCAGCGTTCGCGCCGTGGCGAGTTGCAGCTCCGTTTTTTCCACGAGATCGCTCGCGACGGGCTTGGGAGAAACGGGCAGCGGCGCCTGGCTGTTGGAGACGACGGGCGGCGGAACGGTGGACGGCGTCCGGCGCGCAAGCCACACGCCGGCGGCAGCGACGACCAGAATCACGATTGCAGCGACGGGCATCCCTCCACGGCGCGGCGAAGCGGAAGCGATGACCTGCGTGGCGGCTGCCACCGGAGCGATGGCCACGCCGCGATCCGTCGCCGCTCCCTGAATCTGGGTGGCAACGGACGTGGCAGGCGCCATCGCGATTGTCGGAGCGTCTTCCTTCAGCGTCTGCATCGTGGCCGGGGGCGAGGAGTCGAGTTTCGCGCTGCTAGGACCCACGTACACACTGCCGGATCGCCGATCGTCGAGGAAGTCGCCCCCGCTTTCCCCCTCGGGCTGATGCGGTTCCGTAAATGTCCTCACCGCGTCCGAGTGGAGAAGGTGTTCCAGCCCGTTCGCGAAAACGGCCGCGCTGTCGTAACGGTCCGCGACGTCCTTGGCGAGCGCTGTGGCGATGACTCGATCGAGCTCGACGGGGAGACCGGCAACGAGTGAAGGAGCGCGCGGCGGCTCCGGAGTGATGATTTTCGACATCACCTCGGGCGCGGAGGAGCCGGGAAACGCGCGCACATAGGTAAGAAACTCGTAGGCAATGGCACCGAGCGCGAAGATGTCGTCTTTGATTCCGCTCTCGCCGCTCAAACGCTCCGGCGACATGTAGGCGATGGTGCCGGCCATATATCCCGTTTTCGTCAGCTTGGTGTCGTCGAAGCGCGCGAGACCGAAATCGAGGATCTTCGCGATTCCTTTCGCCGTCACGCAGACGTTGGACGGCTTCATGTCCCGATGAATGACGCTGTGCTCGTGAGCGTAGGCGAGACCTTGCGCGACCTGAATGAGAATGCGGAGCTTCGACGCGAGGGCGATCGGCCGGCGCTCTTCGATGAGGCGCGCGAGGTTCACACCTTCGACGTACTCCATAACGATGTAGGACAGCTGGTCCTGGTCGCCGTAATCGAACACCGTCACGATATTTGTGTGGTGGAGACGTCCAGCCGAACGCGCTTCCATGTGCAGGCGTTCGACGAGGTCGCGGGCTTCCTCTTCATCGCCGCTGATGAGAATGGTCTTGATGGCGACGACGCGGTCGATGACCGGATCGTGGGCTTTGTAGACCACGCCCATGCCGCCGCGGCCGAGCTGCGAGAGAATCTCGTACTTTCCGATCTTCGCCGGCTGACTGGGCATGCGTGAGACGCTATGTTAGCCCCGAGGGCAATCAGGAACGATAATCGGCGTTGAGGCTGACGTAGTCGTGACCAAGATCGCTCGCCAGGACGACGGCGCGGGCGTTGCCGCTGCCAAGGTCGACGTGGATCGGAACGCGTTCTTTGGCAAAGACTTTCGCCGCGTCCTTCTCGCGATACGGGGCCGGATCGCCTTTGTGAACGAGCGTGATCTTGCCTGCGGACAGGGAGACGCGTTTGACTGAGAAGCGCGCGCCGCTGCGTCCGACGGCGGCGAGGATGCGGCCCCAGTTCGGATCGCCGCCATGCAGCGCGGTCTTCACCAGCGGCGACGTGGCGATCGCATGTGCGGCGAGCTTCGCCTCGCGTTCGTTGCGCGCACCGCGAACGTCGATTTCCATCACGCGTGTCGCGCCTTCGCCGTCGCGCACGATCATCCAGGCAAGATCGCGGCAGACGCGATTCAGTGTAGTCTGGAAATCGGAGGCATCGACGTTCTGTGCGTTGTCGAGTTTTCCGCTGGCCATCAGCAGAACGCAGTCGTTGGTCGACGTGTCCCCATCGACGGAGATCGCGTTGAAGCTCTGGTCCACCGCTTCCTTCAACGAACGCTGCAGCGCGGCTGTCGACATCGCGGCATCGGTCGTAATGAAGCTCAGCATGGTGGCCATGTTGGGATGGATCATGCCGGCGCCCTTGGCCACGCCGACGATCCGCCCGCGCTTGCCGTCGGTCATGAACGTCGCCTGCGACACCTTCGGTCCGACGTCCGTGGTGAGGATCGCGTGCGAGAGCGCGTCGATGCCGCCGGTGGAGAGACGCGTCACGGCGTCGGGCAGCGACTCGCGCACTTTCTTGTCCGGCAGCACCACACCGATCACGCCCGTCGACGCCAGAAAAATCTCTTCCTCGGGGCAACGCAGGAGCTCCGCCGCGGCCGCCCGCACGCGTTTGGCTGCCGCGAGGCCCGGCTTGCCGGTGACCGCGTTGGCGCAGCCGGCGTTCACGACGACCGCCTTCAGCCGGCCGCCGCTTTTCTTCAGAGCCGCTTTCGACAGAACCACCGGCGCGGCCTGAAATCGATTCTGCGTGAACACCGCGGCGGCGTTCGCGCCCTGCTCGGCGACGATGAGGCCGAGGTCGGGACGCTTCTTCCTTATGCCGGCGCGGATGCCGGACGCCATGAACCCTCTGGGCAACTTCACTTCAATTGCTCCAGAGCGCGCAGCGCGGCCTCGCGCACGCGTTCGGGCGACGTGCCGCCGGTCGCGGACTTCTTGCCCAGAATCGTCTCGATGCTGTTGAACGACTGCTGGCGATTGCGGCCCACGATTTCGTGCGCCTCGCGGAACGGCATGCCCTTCGCGGCCAGCTCGTCGGCCGCATCCGTAGCCAGCAGCAGCGGAGATGTTGCCGCGGCCCGCATGCGATCGCGATCGAGCTTCAGGTCGGCGAGGAGTGCGGTCAGCGCGGGAAGTGCGGCGCGCAGGACCGCGTGCGTGCGGAACAACGGCTCCTTGTCGAGCTGCAGATCCTTGTCGTACGCGAGCGGGATACCCTTGAGCAGCGCGAGTAATCCGGTGAGCTCGCCGATCGATCGCGCGGCGTGACCGCGGATCAGCTCCAGTACATCCGGATTCTTTTTCTGGGGCATGCGCGACGAACCGGTGGCCATCGCGTCCGGCAACTCCGCGTATCCGGCCTCGTCCGACGTAAAGAAGATGAGATCTTCGGCCAGACGAGACAGATGCGACAGCAGCAGCGACGAGGCGAATAGATACTCGACTGCGAAGTCGCGATCGGCAACCGCGTCGATCGAGTTGGCCGTCGGCCGCGCGAAACCGAGCGAGCGTGCGATGGCCTGCCGATCGATGTTCACCGGGGTGCCGGCCAGTGCGCCCGACCCGAGCGGACACTCGTCTCCGCGATCGTGGGCGGTCTCGAAACGATCGATGTCGCGCAGAAGCATCTCGACGTAGGCGAGACACCAGTGGCCGAACGTGATCGGCTCCGCCTGTTTCGAATGTGTGTAGCCGGGCATCGGCGTCGCCGCTTCTTCCGCGGCGCGGCCGGCGAGCGTGATGGCCAGCGTCCGCGCGAGGATGACGGCGCTGTCGGTGGCGCGCTTCAGCCAGAGTCGTAAGTCGGTTGCGACCTGATCGTTGCGCGAGCGACCGGTGTGGAGCTTGCCCGCGAGCGCGCCTAACTTCTCGTACAGCTTCGCTTCGACGTAGGAGTGCACGTCTTCGTGATCGTCGAAGGACTTCGGCGCGGAGATCTGCTGCAGCGCGGCGATGAGTTTCTCCGCCTCATCGGACGTGAGCACCTCCGCCTTCTCGAGCCCGCGCGCCCAGGCGATCGAGCCTTCAACGTCGGCGGCGAAGAGCTGATGGTCGAATGAGAACGAGTCGTTGAACTGACGGAGCAGATCGGACGGACCGGACTCGAATCGACCTCCCCACAACTTGCGAACGGTCATCGTGCCGCTTGCTTCTCCACGATGAACGGCGCCAGGCGCTTGCGGCCGCGCAACGGCAGTCCGAACAGGCGGATGAACCCCGCCGAATCGGTGGCGTCGTAGCCGCGCATGTTGAACGACGCGAGGTCTTCGGAGTAGAGCGAGTTCGGCGACGTGCGCGAGACCACGGACGCGTTGCCTTTGTAGAGTTTCAGCGTGACGCTTCCGGTGACCGGCTCGGTGATCGAGTCGACGAACGCGTCGAATGCTTCCTTCAGCGGCGAGAACCACTGGCCGAAGTACACCAGCTCCGCGTAGCGCGTCGAGCTGCGTTCTTTCTCGTGCGCGCTGTCGCGATCGAGCGTGATCGACTCCAGCGCTTTCAGCGCAGTGACGAGCATCGTGCCGCCGGGCGTCTCGTAGACGCCGCGCGACTTGATGCCGATGAGCCGGTTCTCGACGAGGTCGGCGCGGCCGACGCCGTGGCGGCCGCCGATCTCGTTCAACGTCTGCACGAGAGTCGCGGGCGAAAGCGATTTCCCATTCACGGAGACGGGGACACCATGCTGAAAGTCGATGGTGACCTTCTCCGGCACATCGGGTGCGCTCATCGGATCGGTCGTCAGCTTGAACATCGACGCTTCCGGCTCGAATGCCGGATCTTCCAGCGGACCACCTTCGTGCGACAGATGCCAGAGGTTGCGATCGCGCGAATACGGATCCTTCTTCGTTACCGGAACCGGAATGCCGCGCTCCGACGCGAAGTCGATGGCGTCTTCACGCGAGACGATCGTCCACTCGCGCCACGGCGCAATGATCTCGAGCTCCGGCGCGAGCGCCTGATAGGCGAGCTCGAAGCGAACCTGGTCGTTGCCCTTGCCCGTGCAGCCGTGCGCGACGGCGTCGCATCCGGTCGCCAGCGCGATCTCGACCTGCTTGCGCGCGATGAGCGGGCGCGCGGTCGCGGTGCCGAGCAGGTAGTCGTGCTCGTAGATCGCGCCCGCCTTGAGCACCGGGAAGATGTAGTCCTTCGCGAACTCTTCCTTCGCGTCGATGAGATAGAAATCGCACGCGCCGGTGGCATAAGCCTTGGCCTCGAGGCCGGATGTCTCTTCGGCCTGACCGACATCGACCGCCACGGCGACGACTTCGCAGCCATAGTTTTCCTTCAGCCAGGGAATGATGACGGACGTATCCAGACCGCCCGAATACGCGAGCGCGACTTTCTTCGCTTTCAAGCTGCCTTCTCCTTCGCGCCGGCGACCACCTGCTCGAGCGCTGCAATGAATTCCACGAATGCCTTCTTCGGCGTGACGTACGGCGGAAGAAGACGGATGACGTTGTCTCTTGCAGTGCCAACGACGAACCCGCGTGCCAGCAGCTCCGTTGCGACGGCTTTCGCAGGACGATCGAGCTCGATGCCCCATATCATTCCGGCGCCGCGCACGTCGACGATCGACGGCATGCGCGTCTGCAGCTTGCGCAATTCGGCGCCGAACCAGTTCCCCGCGTTCTGCACGCGGTCGAGAAGCGCCGAGTGCGCGATCTCGTCCAGCACGGCGATGCCG
>JBBRMQ010000021.1:0-29984 GCA_038230775.1 Thermoanaerobaculia bacterium | reverse complement strand
GTTGATCGCGTTCGGAAGGTTTCATGCCCGTGATTGATGCGATCGTTCTGGCCATCGTTGCATCGACACCGCTGATTCTGGCGGTCGAGGGCGAGCTCGTTGTCCAGCGCAGCGGCATTATTAACCTCGGAATCGAGGGGATGATGTTATGCGCGGCGATGACATCGGTGATCGTCGCGCAGTCGACGGGCAGCGTCGCGGCCGGATTCGCAGGCGGAGTCCTCGGCGCCGTCGTCGTGGCGGCAATCTTCGGGTTCTTCACCATTCAGCGCGCCGCGGATCAGATCGTGACCGGAACCGCGATCAATCTGCTTGCGTCCGGCGCGACGGGGTTCGTTTACCGCGAGATGCAGCAGAGCGCGGTGTTCGGCCACACGATTCCGCGCGTCGGTCGCGACCTCGTGGTGCCCGTTGCGTGGTTGATCGTACCGGCCATCATTGCGGCGATGCTGTGGCGGACGCGGTTCGGTCTGCGCCTTCGCGCCTGCGGTGAAAATCCGGAAGCGGTGACGGCAACCGGCGCGTCGGTCCCCGCGCATCGCTGGAGCGCGCTCGGCATCGAGGCGATGCTCGTGGGCGTCGCAGGCGCGCATCTCGCGCTCGCGCTCTCCAGCGGATTCGCCGAGAACATGACCGCCGGCCGCGGATTCATCGCGCTGTCGATCGTGATCTTCGGACGCTGGAAGATGAAAGGCGCGCTCCTCGGCAGCGCTGTCTTCGGGATCACCGCCGCTGCGCAATATGCACTGCAGGCTCACGGCCGCGGCGTACCGTTCCATCTCCTGCTCGCCACTCCGTACGTGGTCACGCTGCTGATTCTCTGCGGTGTCGCGGGTCGCGTGCACGCACCCGAGGCACTGGGAAAAAGTTAGGCGGGCCGGCGGTGTCATCCCGAGCGTAGCGAGGGACCGGTGGGGGCGGGTGGCACGGTCGGCGCGCCACACACCCACACTGGTTCCTCGCTACGCTCGGAATGACATGCGGCCGCGCTTCAGCCTTGGGGCGCTGGCTCTGAGCCTCCTAACGGCCCCAGGTTCCGATCGAGTGCCAGACATCCGGTCGCCCGTCGCTGGTGTCCGGTCGACGGGTGGATGACGCTGCCGCAAGCGCGGCCGCGATGAGCGGCGCGATCTCCGACTCGGGAGCGCGCAGCGAATCCGCGTGATCCGCGATGAAACGCGTCGACACGAGACCGTCTCGGAACGCCGGGTGCGTCACGACGCGCCGCAGGAAGCCGACGTTCGTCTTCATGCCGAGGATGGCGTAGTCGCGGAGGGCGCGGTCGAGGCGGTCGATGCACGCCTCACGCGACTCCGCATGGCAGATGAGTTTCGCCAGCATCGGATCGAACTTCACGCCCGCTTCGCTTCCCTGCGACACGCCGCTGTCGACGCGTACGCCGGGACCCGCCGGCTCGGCGTAGTACGCGATCGTCCCGCTCTGTGGCAGGAAGCGATCATCCGGATCCTCCGCGTAGATGCGTACCTCGATCGCGTGGCCGCGCTGCACGAGCGCGTCCTGTTTCCACGGAATTGATCCACCGTTCGCGACGTCGATCTGCGCGCGCACAAGGTCGACGCCAAGAACCTGTTCGGTCACCGGATGCTCGACCTGAAGCCGGGTGTTCATTTCGAGAAAGTAGAACTCCCCTTCCGGCGTCACGATGAATTCCACCGTCCCGGCGTTCCGGTAATCGACTCCGCGCGCGGCGGCAATCGCCGCCTGGGCCATCGTTCGTCGCAGCTCCTCCGGATAGCGCGGCGCCGGCGACTCCTCAATGATCTTCTGATGCCGCCGCTGAACCGAGCAGTCACGCTCGAACAGATGAACGACGTTCTCGCGTCCGTCGCCGAAGATCTGAAACTCGACATGGCGCGGCTCCTCGATGTAGCGCTCGAGGAGAAGCCGGTCATTGCCGAACGCTTTTGTCGCTTCGCGGCGTGCGGACTCGATCGCCGGAGCCAGCTCGCTCGCCGCGCGGACGATCTTCATCCCCTTGCCGCCACCGCCGGACGATGCCTTGATGAGCACCGGAAATCCGATCCGCTGCGCCTCGCGCATCAGCAGAGCGTCCGCTTGATCGGCTCCGTCGTAGCCGGGCACGACGGGCACGCCCAACTTCGTCATCAGGTGCCGGGCTTCGCTCTTCGATCCCATCGCCGCGATGGAATCCGCTTTGGGACCGATGAAGATGATGCCGGCCTTCTCGCACGCGGCCGCCAGCTCCGCGCGCTCGGACAAGAAGCCGTAGCCGGGATGCAGCGCGTCCGCGCCGCAGCGGCGCGCGGCGTCCATCACGCGATCGACATCGAGATACGAACCGCCGAGCGCGACCGCCTGGTCGAAGAATCGGCGCGCGAAGTTGACGTCATCTCCTTCGGCGAACGCGAGGACGGACTGGATGTGCATCTCGCGGCACGCGCGTGCGATGCGCACGGCGATCTCGCCGCGGTTGGGAACGACTATTTTCGAGATGCCCAGGGCGGCTTCTCCTTCTTGAGAAACGCGTTCATGCCGTCCTGCCCCTCTTTCGAAACGCGGCGCGTGGAGATTGCTTCGATCGTGTACGGCACCGAGTCCAGCAGGTCGTGCGACGCGACATGTTCGATCAACCTCTTGCACTCGCGAACGGCTTCCGGACCCGATGTCATGATTTGCCCGACGGCATCCTCGACCGCGCGATCAAGAGCGTCGGCGACGCGATGCACGAGACCGATGCGGAGCGCGCGTTCGGCGTCGAAGCGCTCACCGGTTAGAAATAGCGCGCGAGCGTGCGACGCGCCGATCTTGGCGATCACATACGGCGCGATCACCGCCGGGAGGATTCCGAGCTTCACCTCGGACAGACCGAACTTCGCATCCGACGACGCAATGGCGATGTCGCAGATCGCCACCAATCCCACTCCGCCGCCGATGGCCGCACCCTGAATGCGGCCGATCACCGGCAGCGGACACTCATTCATCGCCGCGTACATCTGGGCGAGCTGCGAAGCGTCGCGCACGTTTTCGTCGCGGGTGTAGCCCACCATCCTCGACATCCAGTTGAGATCGGCGCCGGCGCAGAAGTTCGGCCCGGTGCCGCGAAGGACGATCGCCCGGACATCGCGTCTGGCGACATCGCGAAAGAGATCGATCACCTCGACGATCATCTCGTCATTGAACGCGTTGTGGACGTCGGGGCGGTTCAGCGTGACGTAGAGGACGCCGTCGCGCTCCTCGACGAGAAGGGTGTTGTACATCGCGACCCGCATTCTACTGGAGCGTTGAGTGCCAGCCGTCAGGCTGGCCGGTGTGGGGCCAGCCCTTCGGCTGGCCAGGCCGCCCGAGGCTGGCCACACACCTAGTGCCGCGAGGCGCGGCGGCGCGACACGGGAAGACTCGAGAAGGTCGGCGTCAGCGTGTACGTGTGCGTCGCACCGACGGTTCCGGTCGGCTCCACCTTCACGATGTACTGGCCGACGCCGCTTCCCGTCTGCGTCGAGACGCTGCCTGTGGTGCGGGCGGTGATGTCGCGAACCACGGGTGAGATGCCGTTGCCGGACAGCGTCACGCGCACCGCGGTGTCGGTGGTGGTCAGCGAGACGGTAAGCGGGCCCGGCGCAGTGGTGCGGATGCGGTAGTAATCGACATCCGTCGCCGAGCAGATGCTCGCCGCGATCGCCTCACCATTCACCAGATTGCCGAACGCAGTCGCCTCGGTATCGTTCGGCTCGAATGCATCGTTGCAGACGACGGCGGCGGCGCCGAGCGAAGCGTTGGCGGCAAGGACATACTGCTGGGGGCTGATCGCGACGTTCGTTCCGGTCACGACCACGCGATAGGTCCCGGCGGGAGCGTTTTTGATCTCGACCTCTTCGGTGTTGTCGACGGTGTTCACGCCGCGCGTTGCATTCGCGGAGGTATTCGACCCGTCGAGGACGTAGGGCAGCACGGCATTGCTGCTGGTGTCGATGACTTTGATGTCGAGATCGTTGACGAGCGTCTTCTCTGCGAGATCATTCGGGCCTAACAGCACTTCCGGATCGAACCAGCTGACGACGACGCGCAGATTCTGCGCGGCGGTAATCGTGATCGGTGTTTCGACCTGCTGCCCCTGCGTCATGGTGCCGAGGCGCAGGCGCGAGCCCGTGTTTCCGTCGGCGAGGATGAGATCGACGGATGCCTGCGCGTTCACCAGTCCGTAGCCGTAGGTGTAATCGGGCCCCGGGAGGCCGAGGTCGTCGGCGCCTGCGATGAGAAGGGTCTTGAGCTGGATGGGAAGCGGATTCTGTCCGGCGAACGTCTTGCGCCACTGCTCGGTGAGAAGGGCACTGACTCCGGTCGCGACCGGCGCGGACATCGAGGTTCCCTGGTCGATGCCGTACTTGCCTCCGGGAATCGTCGAGTACTGATGGTTGCCCTTCGTGACGAGGTCCGGTTTGACGCGACCGTCATGGGTCGGGCCGCGCGAGCTGAAGGACGAGATGTTCTTGTTGGAATCCACGGAGCCGATGGCGACGACGTTTTTCAGGCTCCCGGTCGGACCGACGGTCTTGAAGGGTCCGTACGTCGGATGCTTCGGTATCTCGCAATGGCCGGGGCCGGCGGTGCAAGCTGCGGGGCAATCGGTGCCCGACCCATTCGCCGAGTAGCAGAACGTCTCGCCTTTGATCAGCTCTCCGTTGTCGTCCGCGTGACCGTGCATGTAAAACGGAGGTTCGACCAGCGAGGCCGATCCTTGATCGCCATCGTTGCCCGCGGACTGCACGAAGAAGACGGGACCGGTGCGTGCGATCTTGTCGTAGGGGGGGTCATAGAAACCGTCGTAACCGCCGAAGTAGTCTTCGCCGCCATACCAGACGAAGCTGCCCGCGGCGGTGGGATCGAATTGCCACCCGAGCTGGAAGCCCCACGAGTTGTTGTCGGCGATGATCCCGAGCGGTGGGAGTTGATTCTGTTTGGTGTCCATCACGATCGGATAGTCCGATCGCGCGTCGAACTCGTGGAGCGTGGCACCGGGCGCCATGCCTTTCGCCGCCGTAACGATTCCCGAGGCGATGATCGTTCCGGCGACATGCGTTGCATGCAGCTTGCTGCCGGCGTCATCCCCGACAACATGCGTGGTCAACCGCCCGCCGAATTCAGGATGCGCTGCCTCGGCGGTTGCGAACTCGAACTCCGACACGACGACTCCGGCGCCGGTCAGGTTGTAAGGCGCGCTGAACAGCGGCGTGACGCTGGAGAGTTGCGCGGCCACCGCGTTGAGCGGGGCCATCTTCAACCCAGGGCCGTAGACAGCGAACACGCGATCATCGGCCGCCAGATCGGGAATCGAAGCGAACGGCACGCGAGCGTACACACGCTGAGGCAGCGTGTAGTCCGCGGCCAGAAGCTGCTCGACGCTGCCGCCAACGCGCGTGACCGCCGCCTGCGCGTCTGCGAAGGACACATCATCGTGAAACACGAGCCGGATCCGCGCGAACGGCCGGGCAAGCGCAGCCTCGCGATAGGCCGAACGATCGATCTTGTGCGCTGCGGCGATGCTGACTACGGATGCGATTCGTGGATCGCCGGCCACATCCTCGATCTTCGCGGCGCGCACGATGTAGCGACGGTCCGGCAGAACCTGCTGGACCTCGATGCCCGCCGCGGCGAGCTGCGCCGTTTCATCGGCGCGCAAGGTGTGCTCCGCCGTCACGATGAAGTGGCGGGCGACCGAAGCGCCTCGCTCGCGATTCGCAAGCGGTGCATTCTCCTCGGCCATGGCGACGAAGGGAACGAGGAAGGCGAGAGCGTGGAGTCGTGAGCGCATAATTTTGTGCGGCTTGGCCGCGTTGTCAGTTGTCGGTTGTCCTACGCCGCGCGACCACTGACTACTGACTACTGACAACGCGCCGCATCCGCGGCGCATTCTTGGTGCCCGAGGTCGGACTCGAACCGACACGCCCTTGCGAGCGGAGGATTTTGAGTCCTCTGCGTCTGCCATTTCGCCACTCGGGCCCGCCTTAGGACTGAGGACTGAGTACTGAGGACGGAGTTTCTTGCCAACGGCGTGCAGTGGAGTGCAATTCCTCATCAGTAAGGATACGGTTGGTCGACTTCGCCTGTTGGAAAATCTCCTTGGCCAGCGTCTCTTCCTGCGGGTAGCCGTGGGAAGCGAGCCAGTACACGACGTTCGACAGGCCGCTCATCGGGCCCACCTCGATGATCTGCTCCAGACCGAACATTCCGGCCGGGACGCCGGAGTAGACGCGGTCCGCGAGCCACTCGCTCCCCTTCTTCTTGGCCTTGATGATCGCCGCAGCATGCACGCCGGTCCCGGTGCGAAAGGCATCGCGCCCGATGACAGGATATTGATCCGGCAGCGGAACGTGTGTCGCCTTCGAAACGAAGCGGACATATTCGGGGAGCTTCGTGAGGTCGTTGTCGATCCAGCCCATCAGTTTGAGGTTGACCATCAGTTGATCGATGGCGGTGTTTCCGACGCGCTCGCCGATCCCGAGCGCACATCCATGGACGCGGTCGGCACCCGCTTCGATGGCCGCGATCGTGTTGATGACGCCGAGACCGCGATCGGCGTGACCATGCCAGTCGACCTTCACATCGGGATTCGCTTTCGCGACGACGCCGCGGACAAACCGCACCAGGTTGCGGACACCCCACGGCGTCGCGTGACCGACCGTATCGCACACGCAGACGCGCATCGCGCCGGCCTCGATCGCCGCCGTGTAGAGCTTCTCGACGTCTTCCGGCCTCGCGCGCGTGGTGTCTTCGGTGACGTACATGACCGGAAGACCTTCGCCGACGGCGAAACGCACGGCCTTCGCCGACTGCTCGATGATCCAATCGAGATTCCACTCCTCCGCGAATTGGCGGATGGGTGACGAACCGATGAAGGTACATGCCTCGATCGGGATGCCGACGCGCTGCGAGATCTCCGCGATCGGGCGGAGGTCGTTCTCGTGCGTGCGTGCCGCGCAGTTCGCGGCGATGTTCATCTTCTGATCGACGATCTCGCGCGCCAGACGCTCGACCGACTTCTGGACGTGCGGCCCAGCTCCGGGCAGACCGATATCCGCGGAGTCGACGCCGATATCGTTCATGTAGTGCAGGATCTGCACTTTTTCGTCGAGTGTCGGGTCGGTTACCGAGGGCGACTGCAGCCCGTCGCGCAGCGTCTCGTCATCGAACTCGATCTTCTTGTTCGACGGCCGCTGCGGCTTCTCGGACTGGACGTTCCAGTCGTAAATCAGGTATTCGAGGTTCTCTTCCATTTGGATGCCTCTGCTTCGATTACTTCCCTTTGAAGTTGGCCGTCCGCTTTTCCAGGAACGCGTTCATGCCTTCCTTTGTATCCTCGCTCGCACAGAGCAGACCAAACAGCGTCGCTTCCAGGAACTGCCCTTCATTGAACGGCATTTCACTGCCGTACATCACCGCCTCGATCGAGGCGCGCACGGCCAGCGGTCCGCGGGAAATCATCTTCTTCGCCATCTCCTCGGCCGTGGCCATCAGTTGATCGGCGGGGACGACGCGGTTGACCAATCCGATCTTCTCCGCTTCGGCCGCGGCGATGCGGTCGCCGGTGCAGATCAGCTCGATGGCTTTCCCTTTTCCAAGGAGGCGGGCCATGCGCTGGGTGCCGCCGTAACCGGGGATGATGCCGAGGGTCACCTCCGGCAATCCGATCTGCGCTTTCTCCGACGCGATGCGGATGTGACACGCCAGCGCGAGCTCACAACCGCCGCCTAACGCGAAGCCGTTGATGGCGGCGATGACGGGCTTCGGAAAGCGTTCGATGAAGGAAAAGATGAACTGTCCGCGCTCCGAGGTTTCTTTGCCGGTGATCGGCGTCTTCTGCGCGAGCTCGTTGATGTCTGCGCCGGCGACGAACGCTTTCTCGCCGCCGCCGGTGACGATCACGGCGCGCACGGAGTTGTCATCGCGCGCCATGGCGAAGACTTTGTAAATCTCTTCGACGGTGGCGGAGTTCAGCGCGTTGAGAACTTTCGGGCGGTCGATGGTGAGGAAAAGGATCTGATCGCGAACATCGACTTTGACGTTTTCGTAATCCATGAATTCTCCGCCTCTGTGTGAGGGCCGGCTTCAGCCGGCCTGACGTGACCGGCTGAAGACGGTCCTCACACTTTTGCCTTGTCGAAGGCGACCGGCTTCTCGCCGGAGTAATCGTAGAAGCCCGCGCCCGACTTGCGGCCGAACCGACCGGCCAGAACCATCTTGCGCAGCAGCGGCGGCGCCGCGAAGCGCTTCTCACGGTACTCGCTGAACATCACGTCGGTGATGAAGTACGTCGTGTCGAGACCGACGAAGTCGAGCAGCGTGAACGGGCCCATCGGATAGCCGCAGCCGAGCTGCATCGCCTTGTCGATGTCTTCCACCGATCCAACACCTTCCTCGAACGCACGGATCGCGTCGAGGATGTACGGCACCAGCAGGCGGTTGACGATGAAGCCGGAGTTATCGCGGCAGGAGACCGCTTCCTTGCCGAGCGACTTCGCCCATTCGAACGCCGTGTCGAAGGTCTCGTTCGTGGTGAGGATCGTGCGCACCACTTCCACCAGCTTCATCAGCGGAACCGGATTGAAGAAGTGCAGGCCGACGAACTGCTTCGGCCGCGAGGTGGCCATCGAGAGCTCGGTAATGGTCAGCGACGATGTGTTCGAAGCGAAGATCGCATCCTTCTTCACGATGGCGTCGATCGCCGCGTAGGTCTCTTTCTTGACCTTCGGATTCTCGGTGATGGCCTCAACGACGATGTCGCATTCGGCGAGATCCTCGAGCGAGGTTGAACCCTTGAGCCGGTTCATGCACGAGTCTTTGTCCGCGGCCGAGAGCTTCCCCTTCTCCACGAACTTGCCGAGACTCTTGTCGATGCCTGCGATGCCCTTGTCGAGAAACTTCTGTTCGACCTCGACGACGACGGTGTCATAGCCCGCCTGAGCGGAGGTCTGCGCGATGCCGGATCCCATGAGGCCGCAGCCCAGGACGCCGACTTTCCTGATCTTGTTTGCCATAGCGGGGCGCATTCTACAAGTTGGGACGTTGGGAAGTTAGGATGTTGGGAAGTGGGCGGAGAACTTCCTAACATCCCAACGTCCCAACAACCCAACCGCCTCCGTCCTCAAGTCATCCTGGCCGGGATCATGTCGCTCTTCAACGACTCGGCCAGCGAGATGATCTATCCGCTGCTGCCCGTGTTTCTCACGAGCGTGCTCGGCGCCACGCCGCTCACGGTCGGACTGATCGAAGGAACCGCGGATGCGCTCTCATCGGTTCTGAAGTACCTCGCCGGAACATTCTCCGATCGCATGACGAAGCGCAAACCGCTCATTGTCGCCGGGTACGCCCTCGCGGTGATCTCGCGCGCATGGATTGCGACCGCCGGCCAATGGGCCAGCGTGTTCGCCGCGCGCCTCCTCGATCGAACCGGAAAAGGGATTCGCTCCGCGCCGCGTGACGCAATGATCGCGGACGTCACGCCGGTCGAGAGCCGCGGCCGGGCGTTCGGCTTCCATCGCGCAATGGATCACACCGGCGCGGTCGTCGGACCGCTGCTGGCCATGTTGTTCCTCAACATCTTTCACCTGCCGATGCGCACCGTCTTCATGATCGCCGTCATTCCCGGCGCGATGGGCGTCGTCATGCTCGTGCTGCTCTTGAAGGAAGTTCCACGTGTTACGACCGCCTCTGTGTGTGGACCGGCTTCAGCCGGTCATCAGACACAACAACTGCCGAAAGCGTTCTGGAAAGCGCTCGCCGCCATCGCGCTCTTCTCACTCGCGAACTCGAGCGATGTCTATCTGATTCTGCAGGCGCACAAAGCGGGCGTCGCCACCGGACGGCTGCCGCTTCTGTGGTCGTTGCATCACATCATCAAGTCGCTCTTCTCCACGTGGGCGGGTGCGCGATCCGATCGGGTAGGCAGACAACGCATGATCATCGCGGGATGGATCGTGTACGCGCTCGTCTACTTCGCGTTCCCGTTCGCGCACAGCCTGACCATGTTCGTGGTGCTGTTCCTCGCCTACGCCATCCCGTTCACGCTGGCCGAAGGCAGCGAGCGCGCGTGGATCAGCGACTTTCTGCCCGGCGATCTGCGCGGCAAAGGCTTCGGCATCTACTACCTGGCGACCGGCATGTTCGTGCTCGCAGGAACGGCGATCTTCGGCCTGCTGTACCAGAACGTCTCCGCCGTCGCGGCGTTCACGACCGGCGGTGCGCTGGCGCTGGCCGCGGCGCTGGCCATCGCGGTACAAAAACCTACTGTTCGCTGAGCGCCCCTCACCCGGCCTTCGGCCACCCTCTCCCCGCTGCGCGGGGCGAGGGGCAACGAAGTTACCGGATCGAGTGACGGGTTCTCTGTTGCCGCTCTACGCGCTCTCCATCATCTCGGCCGGGATGTCGAAGTTCGACCACACGTTCTGTACGTCCTCATGGTCATCGAGCGATTCGAGCAGACGGATCATCTGCTTGGCCTTCGCTTCTTCGAGCGTCACGTAGTTCGCCGGAATCTGTCCCAGCTTCGCCTCGACGGTCGGGATCTTCGCCTTCTCCAGCGCCAGGCGCACACGCTCGAACGCCTCGGGCGAAGCGTAGACCTCGTAGATCTCCGGATCGCCGGTCTGCAGGTCATCCGCTCCCGCCTCGAGCGCGATCTCCATCAGCTTGTCTTCGTCGACGGTGCTCTTCTCCACCGCGAAGAAACCCTTGCGCTCGAACTGGAATCGCACGGAGCCTGGAGTGCCGAGATTGCCGCCGTTTTTCTCGAGCATGTGGCGGATCTCGGGAGTGGTTCGATTGGAGTTGTCCGTCATCGCTTCGACCAGGAGCGCGACGCCGCCGGGACCGTAGGCTTCGTACGTGATTTCTTCGTAGATGATGCCTTCGATCTCACCGGTGCCGCGCTTGATCGCGCGCTCGATGTTGTCCTTCGGCATGTTCGCCGCCTTCGCCTCGGCTACGGCCGAGCGCAGGCGGGGATTGCCGTCGGGATCACCGCCGCCCATGCGGGCAGCGACCGTCATCTCCTTGAGGATGCGCGTGAAGAGCTTGCCGCGCTTCGCGTCGGCAGCACCCTTCTTGTGCTTGATGGTGCTCCATTTACTGTGGCCAGACATGATTCAGCTCCTTTGGAAGGGAGCGGAATTATAAGCGGCCTCGGTATCGACATCCAGAGCCGCGCCTTCGAAGGGGATCGTCACCAGCTCGTCACGATGCCGTTCGATCACCCGTTTCGCCCCGACGTCGCCCCGCAACGCGAGAAGTTCGTCGCGGAATTTCGCCGAAAAGAACGCGGGCACACCCGAGATTCCGCTGTATCCGGTCGCGGCAATCGGAGACCCGGCGTCGATGAGCGCACGGAGATGCTCGCCCGTGATGAGAGGCTGATCGCAGGTCATGAGGAGGACGTCGCCGGAAGTCGCCTCGAGGCCCGTTCGGATCGATGAGGACACACCTTCGTCGCGATTCGGGTTTGCAACGGTTGCAAAGTCCTTCAGGACGGCCCGGATCGCATCATCGTCGGGGATGACCACGAGTGTGTCCGTAACGGCTGCAGCGATTTTCGCGGCGCGCACGACAAGAGGCTCTCCCTGAAACAGCAGAAGCTGCTTCGGGCGGCCGAGTCGCTTCGAGGCGCCGGCAGCGAGAATGATGATGGTCACGACTTCGCTCTGGGCATATTCGGCTCGCTCGATTCTGTGTGTGGACCGGCTTTAGCCGGTCGACCGGCTGAAGCCGGTCCACACACAGAATCAGAAGCCCGCGCGTGAAGAGGAACCTCGATCTCGCGGAGTGGCTGCGCATCCCGTTCGCTCAGCACCGCCTGAATCTCCGCCACGATCGACAGCGCAATCTCCTCGGGTGTCTCGCTGCCGAGGTTGAGCCCGGCGGGAGTGTGGACACGCGAGTCGGCCGGCAGATTCACGAGCAGCTCAGCGCCGCGTGACTTTGGACCCAGCAGACCGATGTAGCGAGCCTTGCTCGACAACATCTTCGGCAACAGCGCCTGGTCGTAGAGGTAGTTGTGCGTCATCACGACGATCGCGTCGGCCTCGGGCGCCGTCACCTGCTCCGGGTGGACGTCCCGTGGCCTAGTGACGCGCACGTCCCAGCCGATCATCTCCGCCAGTTGGGCGAGCGGCTCGACGTCCGCGCCTCCGCCATAAATCGCGAGAACCGTCTGCGGCGACTGGCGAACGATCTCCACCGGATGCCCGGCATCGAAGGGCTCGATGCGGATCTCGATCACGCCGCGGCATCCGAGGCCCAGGCCGAAGACGATGTCGTCGTCGCGGGTGGCGTCGTACGTGATCGTGCGCGGCAGCATGTCCGCCCAATCCCCGGCGCGCGCGACGAGATCGCGCTCCAGACATCCGCCGCTGATCGTTCCGGTCACCTCGCCCTGGTCGCTGATCACACATCGCGCTCCGGCGCGGCGGTAGGTCGAGCCTTCCGTCCGCACCACGGTGGCGACGAACCCGCGCGTTGCGCGCTTCGCGGCCGCGATCAGCTTGTCGGTTTCGTCCATTTCAGAGTTTCGGTGTGATGCCCATCTCCTGCAGCAGATTATCCGCCTTGTCCACGGCGTCCATCACCCACAGCATGTACATCGCGTCGACGTGGATCGATCGCGTGAGCCTCGGATCGACGACGAAGTCGGAGCCGAGGGCTTCGTAGTTGCCGTCGAAGAGGAGGCCGGTGAGCTCGCCTTTCGCGTTCAGCGTCGGCGAGCCGGAGTTTCCGCCCGTCGTATCGCAGGTCGACAGGAAGTTGACCGGAACTTCGCCCAGTTTCGGGTCGGTGTAGGGACCGAAAGTCTTTGTGCGGATCGCATCGAGGAGCGCTTTCGGACTGTTGAATTCACCGCTGCCGGTGTCTTTCGCGACGATGCCGCTCACGGTCGTCAGCGGCGAGTAGTACACCGCGTCGCGCGGGGCATAGCCTTCGACACGGCCGAACGTGATGCGCAGCGTGCCGTTGGCGTCTGGGTACATGACGCCGCCGTTCATCGCCTTGAGCGCCTGCATGTACTGCGGGCGGATGCGCGACATCGCACCGGCCATCTCCTTGCCGGTCTGCTCGATCTGATCGTCGACCGGCTGGAGCGCCGCCGCGAAGTCGATCATCGCGTCGTGTGGCGCGGTGAGCTGCGCCGTCGACTCGCCCTGCATCGCCTTGCGCTCGTTGAGATCGGCGACCTTTGTGTTGGCGTACAGCTGATCGAGGAACGCGTCGACGCTGCCCGCGCGCGCGATCGCGTCATCGACCGGCTTGATGCGCTGATCGGCAGCCAGCTTCTGCGATTCGGCGAGGAAGTACTTCAAACCCGCTCGATCGCTCTTCGGCTCGATCGTTTTCTGCGCCCGATTCACTGCCTCGGCAATGCGCGACCAGTCGCGCTGCTGGTAACCCTGATCGCGATCCATGTCGCTCTTCGGCCGCTCCACACTGAGCTTGTAGATCGTGTGAGCCTGCGAGAGCATCGGCGAGGACCGATAGATCCACGACAACACGTTGTCGCGCTGGCGCGTTGCCGCGACGCGCTGCTGCAGCGCGTTCATCTGGTCGAGCGCACCGGCGTACGACTTCGCCTCCGCATGCGAGGCGATGTACGACGCGAGCTGCGTCTCCCTGGTCTGCCGCAAGGCGACGATGTTGTCCTTGCGGAAGCCTTCCAGCGTGCCGGTGTAGTTCTTCAGAACGTTGTCGTTGCCCTTGATGCGGCTCGCGTTGCGGATCTCGATGTCCTTGTCGTTCTTTCCCATGTCGCGAAGGATCGCGTTGAGATCGGTGGCGTACCGGATCGTCGTCGGATACCCATACTGCTGCATCGACGACACCTCGGCCGCAGTCCGATAGCGGAACGTGCGGCCGGGGTAGCCGGCCACGATGACCATGTCGCCGGGCTGCACGCTCGTCGTCGCAACCTTCAGATAGTGCGCGGGGCGGTACGGCACGTTGTCCTTCGAATAGTCCGCGGGCTTACCGTCCTTGCCGACGTAGGCGCGCAGATACGACCAGTCGCCGGTGTGGCGCGGCCACATCCAGTTGTCGGTCTCGCCGCCGAAGTCGCCGATGCCGAGCGCCGGTGCGTACACCAGGCGTACGTCGCGGACCTCCATCTGCGTGGTACGGAGATACTGCGTCCCTTCGTAGAACGACGCGACGCGACATCGGACGCCGCCCGGCTTCTCGCATTCCTCGACCAACTGCTTCGTCGACCGATCGAGCGTTTTCTCGCGATCGAGATCGCTCATCTTGGCGGTGAGCGTCGCGTTCATGCGGTTCGTGACGTCTTCGATCGACGTGGTCACGAAGATGCGCGAGCCAGGACCGGCCGGCAGCTCCTCATCGCGCGTCTTCGCCAGGAAGCCGTTGGTGATGAGGTCGCGATCGGGGCGCGAGTTGAACTGCAGCGCTCCGAATCCGCAGTGATGGTTCGTCACCACCAGACCGTCAGGCGAAACGAACGATGCGCTGCATCCGCCGAGCGAGATCACCGCGCCCATCGGGTCGCCGGTGAGATCGGCCAGACGCGCGGGATCCATCTGAATGCCGGCCTTCTTGAGCTGATCCGCCAGCAGCGGAATCTGCTGCGGCATCCACATGCCTTCGGCGGCGTACGTGTTGGTTGCGATGAGCGCCAATAGCGCGATTGCTGATTTCTTCACGTTTCTCTCCTTGAATGGTTGTCGGTTGTCGGTTCTCGGTTGTCCACGACCGCCCGGCGCCCTTGACAACCGACAACTGACAACCGACAACGCGGCTACAGCCGCAGTTTGTTCAAAATCGCATCCCCCGCCGCCCGCGTACCCAACGCGCCGCCGATGTCCTTCGTCGTCTCGTTGGCCTGGATGGCGGCGACGACGGCCTTCTCGATCAGCGCCGCCTCGTCCTTGTGTCCGAGGAACTCGAGCATCATCGCGGCGGTGAGGATGGCACCGATCGGGTTCGCGACATCTTTGGCCGTGTACTTCGGTGCGCTGCCGTGAATGGGCTCGAACAGCGACACGCGACCGGGATGAATGTTGCCGCTGGCCGCCATTCCGAGACCGCCCTGGAGCCCGGCGCCCAGGTCGGTGACGATGTCGCCGAACATGTTGTTGGTGACGATGACGTCGAACATCTCCGGAGCGCGGACCATCTGCATCGTCAGGGCGTCGACGAACATGTGAAAGTGCTCGATGCCGGGGAACTCTTTCGCCACCTCCTCGAAGGTGCGCAGCCAGAGATCGCCGCCGAAGCGCATGACGTTGTTCTTGTCCGACATGCAGATGGACTTGCGGCCGGCGGCCTTTGCGAACTCGAAGGCGTAGCGAATGATTCGCTCGACGCCTTTCCGCGTCGACACGTCCTCCTGCACCGCGATCTCGTCGGACGTCCCCTTCTTGAAGCTGCCGCCCATGCCGACGTAGGCGCCTTCGGTGTTCTCGCGAAAGATCACCATGTCGATCTTCGTCTTCGACTTCAGCGGCGAGAGGCGCTCGTCCAGCAGTTTCACCGGGCGGTAGTTGACGTAGAGATCGAGCTGAAAGCGCATGCCGAGGAGGATGTCGGCGGCGTGCTTCATGTCGGGGACGCGCGGGTCGCCGAACGCGCCGAGATAGACGGCCGCGTAGTTGTTGCGGATGTCATCCATCGCGCCGGGCGGCATGGAGATGCCGGTCTTCAGGTACTCGTCGGCGTTCCAGCCGAAGTGAACGAACTCCAGGCCGAGCTTGCGCTTGTCGTTGATCGTCTCAAGGACTCGCATTCCCTGGGCGATGACTTCCGGTCCGATTCCGTCGCCGGGGACGACCGCGATTTTCTTTCCCATCGGGGCGCGGATTATAGGGCCGGACCGCGGCGGCTCGGCGCACGTAGCGCCGGCGGCTCGCCGGCGGGACCGCCAGCGGCTCGCTGGCCGGTTCAATCGCCGCCGAGCCGGCGGCGGTCCCGCCGCCGGGCCGGCGGCGCTACGGATGGCGCGATGAGCTCGATGTCGTTCATTGCGGCCTTCACACGCGGATCGCACAAGGCGCGTGTCTCTTCGTCCCACGCGTAGCGCCAGTGCTCGTAGCCGCGCACGCCGATTCCCGGATGCGTGACGAGCTCGGTCGTGCCGTCGACATGTTCGAGCAAATCGATCAATCGCGCAGACGTGAGATGACCGGCTTCGACCACGCCGATGGTGGCTTCTGTGTGAGGGCCGGCTTCAGCCGGCCTACTTGACCGGCTGAAGCCGGTCCTCACACCAAAGCTCAGCGCCGCAAAGATCGCACGGCGAACGCCGATCGGCCCTCCGCGGTCGTTGATCGTCCGCACGTAGCCGATCCGATACTCATCCGCGAGCCGGTGCACGAGCGCCAGCAGCGACGGAAGCATGTGCAGGTGCTGATGGCTGTTGAGATGCGTGACCTTCACTCCCGCGGCGAGCACCTTCTCGATCTGCAGCCGCATCTCCCCTTCCACGTCGCCGCGACGCGAGAGCAGGAAACGCACCCAGTTGCGCGGCATCGGTTCGCCGGTGGTGAGCGAGCGCTCCTCGACGAGCGTGAGGTGAACCCCGGCTTCGAGTGTGGGGACATCGCGGAGCCGCGCGACGGCGTCCTCGAAGGCGCGTCCGTTGGCGACGATCGAGCAGGCGGTGACGATGCCGTGGCGATGAGCCTCGATCGCGCCGGCCGTCATGCCGGGGTCGAGGCCGACGTCATCCGCGGTGACGATGAGCCGTTTCAAGTTCGACCACTGGTGCTTCGCGCGCCACACGGCGATTCATGTCGGAATACAGCGTGAACAGCTCGCGGAAGATCTTCACGATCACCGCCGGCGACGAGAGCGTCGACTCGCCCTGCGTGCGTGGGAAGTAATCGAGACCGATCTGCTGGATCGTGAATCCGCGATTGCGCGCCTTGACGACGATCTCGGCGTCGATCAGGGAGCCTTCCGATCGCAGCTCGATGCTCTTCAGGACCTCGCGCCGCATCAGCTTGAAGGAGAAGTTGACGTCGCGAACGCTGATGCGGAAGAGGATGCGGATCAGCCAGTTGTACCCCACCGTATACAGCGTCCGCTTGACTCCTTCCGTCGTGCGATCGAAGCGATACCCGCAGATGAGATCCGCGCGGGTGACGTTGATGGCACGGATCGCCCGGCCTAACACGTCGGGGTCGAACGGGAGGTCGGCATCCATGTAGAGAATCAGATCGTGATGCGCGGCGGCGAATCCGGTGCGCAGCGACGCACCGAGCTTCTGGTTGAACTCATGCCGGATCAGACGGATCGCCGCGTTGCCGTGAATGGCGCGCCGCACAAGCTCGGGCGACTGATCGGTGGACGCGTCGTCGACGATGATGATCTCGTACTCACGCGCGTGTTGCCGGAGCGCGTCCACCGCGTACGCCAGCGCGTGCTCGATGTTCGGTTCCTCGTTGAACATCGGGATCACGAGGGAGATCGATGGCCGTTCCATCGCCTTCATGATAGCCGCCACTTCGCCGGAACGGCAGCGGCGGCGAACAGCGAGATCCCGATCAGGGCTGGAACGAACGGACGGACGCTCTCGATCCGCGTCCCCGCGGCGACCGCGAACAGCAGATGGGCGACGGTGAAGGCGGCGAGCGGGAACAGCGCTTTCTCGCGCCGGATCAAGGCGCCGGCAAGCCCCAGCGCAGCCGCAGCGAACACGACAAGCGTGCCCATCCCCCACGGCTCGACGACGAAGGCATGCAACACCGCGCTCAGAGAACCGGATACCGAACGCAGACGCTCGGCGGCGATCGCATTCGCGACGAAGTACTGCAATCGGTCGATGCCGACGCCTGCGACCACGGGCTCGAACGAGATGGCCAGCGTGGCGACGAACGCGACGAGCCCGCGCCATGCCGGACGCAGAACGCTCGCGGTCACGAGCCATGCGATGACGGCCACGCACAACTGCGGCCTCACGCCGATCGCAAGCGCGAGCGCGATGGCGAACGAGACGTCCTCGCCGCGAAGCCAGAACAGAAGCGCAGCGGCCAGCAGCGCGAAGGCCAGAGGCTCCGCTGCCGTGTGGGAAGAGAGATAGCGCACCGGCGGCGAGACGTAGAGCGCGAGCGCGGCCGCGATCCCGATCCATGGTGCGCGAAGCAGCCGGCCGAAAGCGATCGAGAACAGGACGAAGCCTGCCAGCGCACTTCCCACGCTCAGCGCGAGCAGCGTCGGCAACGGACGCCGGATGAAAAAGTGGAGCAGACGGCCCGCCGCGACATAGACCGGATACGACGGCGGCGGCGGCTGGTGGCCGTAGGGATCGAAGGTGAGCAGCGCGGCGCCGAACGATTTCTGCTCATCGCTCTGGAAGCGTGGCGGCAGCGCGGTCCAGCATCGAATCAGAATGAAGATCGCGGCGAGGGCAATGGCAACCCGCTCCCGGCTCACGGTTGCAGCACCAGCTCATGCAGTCGAACACCGAGGCGGCGGGGATCGCGATTGAGGCTTCCGGCAACCATCGCCGGGCGATAGGCGCGGTCACTGTGGAATCGAAGGATCGACGCGCCGGCCGGAAGCGGCAGCGTCACCCGTGTCTGGCCACCGCGAACGACGCGGACGCGACCGAGCGGCGAACGATCACTCGTGACCGTCACCACGTTGTCGGCGAACGGCGCTGCTTGCGGGAGCCCAAGACGCAGCAGGACCGCGGTCGCGCCAAGCGATGGAAGTTGCAACGCAGCGTCCTGATCGAGCCAGCGCCACTCGTCGCCGTCGACCTCGCGCTCGAATGCCCGCACGCCGGCCAACGGCCGGAATCGCCTCTCCGGCGGAACGGGAATCGTGGTGACCACGCGGTAATGATTTCGGGTCAGCGCGCTGTACGCATCGCTCGCGGCCCAGGAGAATTGCCGGGAGCCCGACACATCGCTGTCGCCGTCGGCGTAGAGCCACATCGGCGCCTTCGAATCGAAGAATCGTTGCAATCCATCATCCGGGCGGAAAAGCCGGCGACCGGACAACCAGTACGTCGCATGCGGCCACAACGGAAGCTCGTAGAGGATGACCGCGTCTGGTGTCGTGCGCGATTCGATGTCGCGGGCCGCCATCAACGCCGGCGGCATCGACGTCGAACGCTGCACGAGGAGCGAGCTCGAATAAATGATGGAGGCCGCACCGAAAAGCGCGGCGATCGCGTAGGTTTGATTCGGGCGCAGATGCGCGATTCCCATCGCAGCGGGCAAGGCAGCGGCGAGCATGAACGGGATCGCGTAGCGGACGCTGTCCGCCGGGTCCATCACCGCGAGGGCAAACGCCAGATACGCAGCACCACCGATGAGGATCGGAGCCGCGCGCGGGTCGCGCCACACGCGCGTGACACCCACGCCAATCGCCAACAGGACCGGCCAGGCGATCAAAGCAGGACCCCACGGATCGACGATGAAGGTTCGCGCGATCGTGGCTGGAGTCCACCCGCTTCGCGACACATCGGCATCGTGCGCCGCAACGATCATTGCCTGTTGCCTCTCGAACGGGATGAGGCGCTCGAGACCGCCGACCGCGCTTGCCAGCGGAATCAACCACGCCACGCAAACGACGGTGAAGACGATCAAAGCGATCGCGCGATCGCGCCACGTCCGCGCGACAAACATCGACGCCACGAGCATCGGCAGCACGAAGATCGCGAACTGCGGACGCCAGCCCACGGCGAGAGCCGCGAAGAATCCGAAAGCAGCCGGCGAGGTGTGAGGACCGGCTTCAGCCGGTCGGCCGGCTGAAGCCGGCCCACACACAGAATCCGAGACAGGCAGAAAGTACAGCGCTGCAGCAAGCAACGCGACCGCGCCAGGTTCCGACATCGCGAGCGTCGAATGCACCAGCATCGAGGGCGACAAGTAGAACAGCAGCGCAGCGAGTATCCCTGCTGCCTGGCCGGCGATCCGCCCGAATGCAAGGGCCAGAAAAACGAAACCGATCGCCGACGCTGCGAAGTTGACGCTGACGAGTGCCGCGAAATTGCTCGGCGCAACGCGTCGAACGATCTGGGCGACAAAGATGAAGACCGGATAGCCGGGCGGCGGCGGGTGATGCGCGAGAGGGTCGTAGTGCGCGACCGCGTGCGCAAACAGAACCTCGTCAAACTCCCAGAGCGCAGCGGGCGTGCCGAGAGCCATCACCACGATCAGTGCGGCAAGCGAGATCCAAAGCTCTTTGCGCTTCAAGCCGCCAACTATAATCGCGCTCGAAATGCGGCTTGGCTATGTGCGTGCGCTCGCCCTGCTGCATCGCGCCTTTCGCCGCCACCCTCCCCTGCAACGCCTCCACATCCTGGGCCGCTTTCTCTCTGCTCCGTTCCCGCGCACGCTGGAGCTCGTTCCGGGCGGAGCGCGCGTGCTGGACATCGGCAGCGGTCACGGCCTGTGGGCTCGTCTCGTCGCCGAAGAGCGTGCCTCGATCGTCATCGCGGTCGAGCCCGACCTGCGAAAAATGAATCCGCGCTTTCGCCATCCGAATGTTCGCGTCGTCTGCGGCCCGGCCGGCTGCGTGCGCGGGGTGTTCGACGTCGTCGCGATCTTCGATGTGCTGTATCTGATGAATGCTGATGCACGCGACGCGCTGTTGCGGCAGGCGTTCGAACGGATGCGGCCCGGCGGAACGCTCATCATCAAAGATCTCGATCCCTCAGCCCGACTGAAGAACGCGTGGGATCGAGCGCAGGAAGTCGTTGCCGTACGCGCTCTGCGTCTCAGCCGCGGCGCCGGGATCTTCGAACACGACACGCGGGAGCAAGTGGATGCTCGCCTGCGAGCCTCCGGTTTCACGGAAGTGGCGGCGCGGCGGATCGACCGATGGTATCCGCACGCGCATATCGTCTACACAGCTCGGAAGCCGCAAGCACCAGCATGAGCGGATCGACGAACGGCAACCGCAATCGCACTCCCATCTGGTACGGCAGGTGTGCGAGCCACATCGCAGCGAAGAAGATCAGGACATCCGCCCGTCTCCGCGCGCCCATGAAGCCGAGGAGATAGAACGGCACGAAGAAGAGGAGGCTGGCGGCGACCACGCGTCGCGAGTACTCCTGCGAATTGAGCCACGGCCGCCAGTAGAGCCATGCCTTCTCGAGCGTAAAGCGCGCTTCGATGCCGATGTTCCGGCGAATGTTCTGGAGCGCGCGTCGAGTCCATTCGCGCGAGCGGGACATCGGAGAACTGGCGACGGCGTCGATCTCGCGCGCTGTGGCGGCGATCGTGAGGACCTCGAATCGAAGCGCCTTCTCGCGATACGCGTTCGGCTCATTCGTGTTGCTGATGTCGATCGTCTCCGGCGCCGTCCCCCGCCAGAAACTGAACCCGCCCGCATCGTTGACGACGATCAGCTCGTGATAGCGCACCGCGTTGCGAACCACCCAGGGCGCGAGAGTGAGCGCCGCGCCGATGCAGAAGGCGACGGCCCGGCGCGGACGGAAGATCGCAAACAGCGGGATGCAGAGCAACGCCGACGGCCGCGTGAGCGCAGCCAGCGCCGTAGCGACACCGGCGAATGCCTCCTTGCGATTGAGCAGAAGAGCAATCGCCGCCACCAGCAGCAGCATGAAGAGCGGCTCGCTCCGAACGTCGCAGACGCTGGCGATGAAGATCGGATGGAGCGCGGCGCCGATTCCGGCCAGCCAGCCGGCGATCTCTCCAAAGAGAAGCAGCGCGATGCCCGCGATGATCACTGCGGTGATCGAGTCGGCGATCGACAATGCGTACTTGATCGCGCGGATATTCGATGGATGACCGCCGGTCACTGCGGCGATGAAGAACGGCAGCCCCGGCGCACGAAAGAACGGTAGATTCCCGCGGTCGGGATACGCGTGCTCGGCGCAGAGCGACTGCGCGTGCGCGATGTAATCGGCCCCGTCGCCGAATGCCACCCGCTCCGCACCACTCAGTTCGACCGCGGCGATCCGGACGATGAGCGCAATGGCGAAGATCGCGAGCCGCACGTTATGATCATGCCACCACCCAACCGGCGGGGTCGCAAGTCGCGAGTCGCGGAATCGGACCGACCGGCGACCTCCGACTCGCGACCTGCGATTCCGGCCCGGCACAAGGAGATCCATGGCCAGCTTTCCCGGCGTTGACTACATGAACATCGACTCGCTCTTTTCCGAAGACGAGCTCATGGTGCGGCAGACCGTTCGCGACTTCGTCGATGAGGAAGTCATTCCGATCATCGAGCACGCCAATCGCGAAGAGAAGTTCCCGATGCACCTCATCCCGAAGATCGCGGAGATGGGACTCTTCGGCGCCACGATCAGCGACTACGGTCTGCCGGGACTGAACAACGTCGCGTATGGCCTGATCATGCAGGAGCTCGAGCGCGGCGACTCCGGCCTCCGTTCCTTCGCTTCCGTGCAGTCCGGCCTCGTGATGTATCCGATCTACACCTACGGATCGAAAGAGCAACGCGACCTCTGGATTCCAAAGCTGGCAGCGGGCCAGGCGATCGGATGCTTCGGCCTGACCGAGCCCGACTTCGGATCGAACCCCGGCGGTATGCGCACCAACGCGCGTCGCGACGGAGACTCGTGGGTCCTGAACGGCGCGAAGTCGTGGATCACCAACGGATCGATCGCCGACGTCGCTGTCGTCTGGGCCAAGGCCGAAGGCACGATCCGCGGATTCCTCGTGGAGAAGGACACACCGGGTTTCACGACCGCGTATCACATGGGCAAGTTCTCCCTGCGCGCGTCCGTCACCTCGCAGCTCTTCTTCGAGGACTGCCGCATTCCGGCAGCGAACGTTCTTCCCGAAACGAACGGCCTCAAGTACCCGCTCTCCTGCCTGTCGCAGGCGCGCTACGGGATCGCGTGGGGCGCGTTAGGCGCGGCAATGGGGGTCTTCCATACCGCGGTCGAGTATTCGAAGTCGCGCATCCAGTTCGGCGGCCAGCCGATCGCGGCGCACCAGCTCGTGCAGAACAAACTCGCGTGGATGATCACCGAGATCACCAAGGGCCAGTTTCTCGCATTGCAGATGGGACGCCTCAAGGATCAGAAGCAGCTCAAGCCGCATCACATCTCGATGGGCAAGATGAACAACGTGAACATCGCCCTCGAATGCGCCCGCATGGCGCGCGATCTTCTGGGCGCCAACGGAATCTCGGATGAGTATCCGGTCATCCGCCACATGATGAATCTCGAGTCAGTCAAGACGTACGAAGGCACGCACGACATCCACAACCTGATCATCGCCGAGGCGGTGACCGGGATCGCGGCGTACAACCCGCCGATGTCGTCGCAAGCGGAGAAGGAAGCGACCGAGCGGCGCGCAGCGGAGACGGCGAAGAAATAGTGTTCTCCGCCGTCCACCTGCATCTGGCGCTCAACCACTCGCCGCTCTACGCGGAGATGTTCGCGTTTTTTCTTCTACTCGCCGGCTTCATTCGCCGGAACCGCACGCTGGTGACGACGGGCTTCGTCGTCTGCGTCCTTGCGGCGCTGGGCGCGATTGCGGCGTTCACCACCGGCGACGGCGCGGCGCAATATCTCAAGCGGGCGAACCTGCCCGGCGTGGACATCTCCGCGGTCCGTGAGCATGACCTGGCCGCTGGCTACGGCCTGACGACCGCCTGCGTGACCGGATCGCTCGCGATCGCCGCCCTCATTTGGGGCCAAATGGGAACGCGTCCCCGCTGGACGGAAGTCGTGATCATGCTCGCGTTGCTGTTTAGCCTCTCGGTCGTCATCCGCGTCTCTCTCCTCGGCGGGCGCATCCATCATCAGGAAGTGCGCGCCGGAGTTCCGGGCTGAGCTCTTTCTGCTAGAGTTCGCGCCGCATGGAATCGAGTCTGGAAATCGGGTTTCTGCGCGTGACCGAAAAGGCGGCGATCGCTGCCGCGCGCACGATGGGTTACGGCAAACGGAAGTACTCCGACCAGGTTGCAGTGGAGTCGATGCGCGAGGAGCTCAACAAGCTCAAGATGCGCGGCACGATCGTCATCGGCGAAGGCGAGCGGGACAAAGCGCCGATGCTCTACGTCGGCGAGCCCCTCGGCCGCGGATGGACCGAAGGCGAGATCTATCCGGAGGTGGACATTGCAGTCGATCCGCTGGAGGGGACGAACCTCTGCGCGACCGGCGCTGCCAACTCCATCGCGGTCCTCGCCGCCTCCGAAAAAGGCGGCCTGCTCAATGCGCCCGACATTTACATGGACAAGATCGTCGTCGGCCCGACGGCGTCGGAGAAAGTGAATCTCGCGGCCTCGGTCGAGGAGAATCTCCACAACATCGCGGACGCGTTCAAGCGCGACGTCGATGAGCTGACGGTGGTCGTTCTCGAGCGCGAGCGCCATCACGACCTCATCGCGCAGATTCGCGAGGCGGGTGCGCGCATCAAGCTGATCACCGATGGCGACCTCTCCGCCGGCATCGCGGCCGCGGTGCGCGGAACGGGCATTCACGCTGCGATGGGCGTTGGCGGCGCGCCGGAAGGCGTGCTCACGGCCGCGGCCATGCGCTGCCTCAACGGCCGCATGCAAGGCCGCTTGCGCCCGCTCGAGAAGTGGCAGGAAGAGCGCCTCAGGTCGATGGGATTCATCGACCGCAACAAGATCTACGACACCGCGGAACTGGCGTCGGGCAACGACATCATCTTCTGCGCCACCGGCGTCACCGACGGCGACCTCCTGCGAGGCGTGCGCTTCTTCGGCGGTGGCATCCGCACGTCGTCGCTCTTCATGTCGTTGAAGACGAACTCGATTCGGTTCGTGGACACCATTTTTCGCGAGGAAGGGTCCACGCTCGCGGTTTCGTTTTCTTAATCGCGGCTTCGCCGCGCGTAGTCGGTTGTCAGTTGTCGGTTGTCAAAAGCCGCATCGACACCGATGAGCGACTGACGGTCAGCCAGCAAGATTCTCACTGCCGTTGACAACCGATCACCGACAACCGACAACGCATCGACTCGCACCAGCGAGTCGATGCACTCTAATCAGCGACTCGATGCGTCTTTCGGTGCAGCCCAGTCCATCAGCTCATTTGCGAACGGTGCAGCTTCCGCTGCGTGGGTGCGCGCGCTTTCGGCGTCGCCTTTGAGGGCGGCCTCGCGCATCTCGCGCACGTGCATGCGCAGCTCGCGCGCCTGCGAGCGTCCGCCGGTGTTGGCGTAGATGCGGTTGGCGAGCACGTTCGCCTCGTTCACGGTCACCTTCCAGGCATCCGCGCTGTAGTTCATCTTGTTCTGCACGTCGCTGAGAATCGCTGCGAGGCGCGTCGAATCGTTCCACACTTTCGTGTGGTTCGCAGCGGTGGCCTTCGTGGTCTTCTTCGAGCTGGCGGTGGTGGTTGTCGTGGTGGTGGTGGCGGTCTGCGCGAACATCGGCATCGCGGCGAGACAGGCAATCGCAATCGATTTCATACAGTCTCCTTTTGGGTGGTCAATTGCGACATCTACGCCAGCCGGAAGAGGCTGCGGAACGACGTCGGCACCGGCGAGGTGAACGTCAGCCGCTCGCCACTCGTGGGGTGATTGAAGCCCAGCAGCTTCGCGTGCAGACCAAGGCGGCCCAGAGGATTCTGCGTGCTGCCGTACATGATGTCGCCGACGACCGGATGCCCTTTCTCGGACAGGTGCGCGCGAATCTGATTCTTGCGGCCCGTCTCCAGCGTCACCTCCAGCATCGCGTACGGACCCTTCACCGCGACGGTGCGGTAGTGGGTCACCGCGTATTTCGAGTCGGGATGGGATTCCACGCTGACCATCTTCAGGTCGCGACGTTCCAGGAGATTGGAGCGGATCGTCCCGTCCCCCGGCTCGATGGCGCCTTCGATCACCCCCACATAGAGCCGGTCGGCGCTGTGCTCCATGAACTGCTCCTTGAGGCGCTCGCGAGCGTGGAAGTTCTTCGCAAACACCAGCACGCCGGACGTCTCGCGATCGAGGCGGTGAACGACATGCACGCGATCCTCGCCACGGGAGCCGAGGTAGGTGTTGAGGTATGCCTGGGCGGTAGCTTCGCGCTCGCGTTCCGTGGCGATCGTCAGAAGGCCGTTGGCCTTCAGCACGACGATCACATCCGTATCCTCGTGAAGAATCGACAGCCCCTCGGGAAAGTCACGCCTGGTGGCCTTACCGGCAACCTCGATCAAGTCGCCCGGATCGAGCTCGGTGCGTGCGTTTTTCTCGAGGTCGCCGTTCACGTGGACGCGGCTTCCGGCCAGCATCTGGCGCAGCGTCGTTTTCGATGAGTCGGGAAAAAGCGACTGCAACTCGTCGATCAGTACGGCTCGGGCGGCTACAATTCGGCGCATGGAATACAAGATCGTAGGCGACGTGATGCAGGCGCTCCAACTTTCTCTGCATCAGGGCGAACAGGTGTATGCCGAAGCGGGGACGATGCTGTACATGGGGCAGGGCATCGAGCTGCAGGCGAAGATGCAGGGCGGCCTGATGAAAGGCCTCATGCGGAAGTTCCTCGCCGGCGAGTCGATGTTCATGAGCGTGTTCCAGTGCAACACGCCGAGCGGCCACATGGCGCTCGCGAATCCCATCGCCGGAAAGATCTATCCGATCCAGCTGCACGGAAACACGATTCTCGCCGAGCGCAACGCGTTCCTGTGCGCGATCGGCAACGTCGATCTGTCGGTGGCCTTCACCAAGAAGTTCGGCGCCGGGCTCTTCGGTGGCGAGGGCTTCATCCTGCAGAAGATCAGCGGCGAAGGCCTCGTGTTTCTGCACGCCGGCGGCAACATGCTCGACTTCAACCTCGCACCCGGCGAGCAGCTGCGCGTGGACACTGGCTGCATCGTTTCCATGGCCGACACGGTGACCTACGACATCCAATTTGTCGGCGGCTTCCGCAACGCGATGTTTGGCGGCGAAGGCCTGTTCTACGCAACGCTCACCGGTCCCGGCCACGTTGTCCTGCAGACGCTGCCATTCAGCCGCCTCGCCAATCGCCTGGCGGCCGCAGTCGGCTCGCACCGCGATGAGTCGAAGGGCATCGCCGGACTGGCCGGCGGAGTGTTAGGCGGGCTCATTTCGGGAGACGATTAAAGAACGAGATGGGAAGGGGGGTTGGTGGGAGGCTGGGAAGAAATCAGAATGCAGAATGCAGAATGCAGAATGCAGAAGAACGTCGCATTCTGCATTCTGCATTCTGCATTTGATCAGCTTCCCAGCTCCAATTCATCCACCAACTTCTGCAGGACCGAAGTGACCTCTCCACGCCGGCTGTTGCCGATCACGCGGCCGTCGATCTCCGACACGGGCATCACGCCCATTGTCGTGCTCGTGATGAAGGCTTCGTCCAGGTCGCGGAGCTCCGCCTCGCGGATGAAGCGCTCGTCGACATGGATCTTCGATGCCAGTGCGACCGCGATCGTTTTGTCGCGGATCACTCCCGGCAGGATGTGCTCATCGAGAGGATGAGTCACGAGGCGGCCACTCTTCACGATGAAGAAGCTCGCGCTTGCACCCTCCCGCACCACTCCGTCCTCGACGAGAAGCGCCTCGTCGGCGCCCGCGCGCTGCGCCTTCTTCTTCGCCAGCGCGTTCGCCAGCAGGTTGAGCGACTTCACGTTGCAGCCGCGCCAGCGGATGTCGCGCGTGCTGATCAGCCGGATGCCTCGCTCTTTCTTGGCGGCGTCGGGGAACTTCATGCGGCGTGAGTACACCACCGCCGTCGGCGTGATGCCCTCCGGAAAAAAGTGCGCGCGCTCCGCTTCTCCGCGCGTGACCTGGGTGTACACGATGCCGTCGTCGAACTCCGTGCGCTCCAAGAGCGCCGCGACAACGGATACGTATTGCGCTTCGGTCCACGGGTTCCGAATCTCGATCTCGTGAAGTCCGCGCTCCAGCCGGTGAAAGTGATCGGTGAGAAAGACTGGACGCCTGCCGAGGAACTTGAAGACTTCGTAGACACCGTCGCCGAACTGGAAGCCGCGATCCTCGACGCCGAGGAGACGCTCGGACGTGGTGGTCCAGCGACCGTTGAAGTTGAGCACGTCGGGCATCAGGACGGCACTGCCTTCACGATGACGACGGAACGGTCGTCCTCCCCTTCCCGCCCGAACTTCGCCACCTTGCTCAGCACTTCGCGCCCGATCTCCTCCGCCGTGTGCGTCCGGTTGGCCTTGACCACTCTCTGCAGGCGCTCCATTCCGAACTCGAGATCCTTCTTGTCGTGTGCTTCGACGATGCCGTCCGAATACATGCACAGCAGATCGCCCGGATCGAGCTTGGCGAAACCGCGCGTGTATTGCGCGTCAGGCGTTGGACCGAGGACCGGACCGCCGTGCTTCAGCAAATTGAATTGACCGTTCGCCTTCAGGACAAACGGATAGTTGTGACCCGCATTGCAGTAGATGAGGATGCCGCCGACTTCCAACTCGCCGTAAAACAGCGAGACGAACTTCGTCGTCATCCGGCTGCGATGGATGATGTGATTGAGCTTCTCCATCGTGCGGATGATCTTGAAGTCGCGATCGGTGGCCATGCGCAGGCCCATGTAGATGTCGCGGACAACCAGGGCCGCGGGGAGGCCGTGACCCGAGCCGTCAGCGATCGCAAGTCCGAGGATGGAGTCGGACAGCGGGATGAAGTCGTAGAAGTCGCCGCTGACGATCTCCGCCGGCACCGTCTTGCCCCAGATGTCGAATCCTTTGTAGTTCGGCACGCGCTGCGGAAGGATCGACTGCTGGATGCGCTGCGCCTCGACGATGAGGGACTCGAAGCGTTCGGCGCGCAACCGCTGGTTCATCGTGTAGCGCACGAGATTCAGCGAGAAGAGGATGTCGTCGCGACTCAGCTCCGGCGAGACGTCGAAGCCGATGATGTGGTTGTTCTCATCGCCCGCGGCGATCGCCGCAAAGCGATTGGTCCCGAGGTGGCGCTCCAGTTCCGCATCGACGCCGGGATCGGTGGGATCCATCACCACGACGCCATTCTCCAGCGCGAGCTCGACCGGTTTGTAGTCCTTGGGAACGATGATCCCGAGCGGCGCCTGGCTCTCCTGCCCGAACCGCGCCACGAGCTGGTAGTTGTTGTCGTCCGTGCACTCGTAGATCCGCCCGCCGGTGATCCCCAGCTCCTGCCGGAAGTTCGCAGCGATCGTCTCCGCCATCTGCGCGATGTTGAGACGACGGTTCGTCGAGCTCTCGATATGCTCGAGAGTCCGTTCGACCTGGATCAGTAGGCGCTTGTAGTCCATGAGGAGGAAACGGGAATGTTAAATGTTGAGTGTTGAATGTTGAATGAAAAGGCAACCCTACATTCAACATTCAACATTTAACGTTCAACATTCCTCGTCATCGAAGCTCCACGCCCCCTCGTCATTTCAGCTCGACGCCATCCAGCTCATACGGAGCCTTCACTCCCAACAACCCGAGAACGGTGGGGTAAACATCGGCGATATACGGCGCGCGATCCGTCGTTAGCTTCCTGTTGTAGAAGAAGATGCCCTTCACAATTTCCGGATCGACGGAGCAGTGGTCGCCGCTCCAGACCTGCTTGTTCACGTCGATGACGTTCTTCGGGACGCCGCCGAGGGAGGTTTGCCAGGAGACGCGGTAGCCGTCGTTGTTGGTGATGAAGAGGTCGGGGATCATGTTGGGATCGAACTGGCGGTACACCTCTTCGCGCGCCAGGACGCGGCGTACGGGATGCGCGCCGCCGTCGGGATCGATCATCTGTGGCAGCTTCGCCTTCAGCTCGGCTTTGAGCGCGTCGTACTCGGCACCGGGCGCCACGATCCCCTGCGCTTCCCGGCCGCGGACATTGATGTAGAGCTCGCCGAGGCCCATGGCGTAGGCACGCGTGTGCGACCAGTCGACGTTCTCCCAGAACTGCCCCGAGTCGAAGAGCATCTCGACGTTGCGGTCTTTCACCTGCACGCCGCTCTTCAGCGTCATGTAGCCGTTCAGCACCAGCCACGTGTTGTAGTTGACCGACTTGCGGAACGACGCGAAGCCGTGATCGGAGAGGATGAGCAACGACGCGTGGTGCTTGTCCGCGGCGCGCATCGCGTCGCCGACGATGGCGTCCATC
>JBBRMQ010000020.1:0-30382 GCA_038230775.1 Thermoanaerobaculia bacterium | reverse complement strand
TCTCGCGTACTCCCTTTTCCTCCCGCCCGACGCTCGGCACCGGTGTGGGCGGGTGGATCGTCGCACCGCCCAACCCACACCGGTCCCTCGCTACGCTCGGGATGACATCTATCCCAGTTTTTTCTCCAGCCGGTCCATCCTCGCGAGCACGTCATCCAGCCGGCCGAGCACGTCCTGATGTTTGATGTCGTCGTCCGACGGGCACTTGCGCCGCATCACGAACGCGCCGCCCGGCTCCAGGACGCAGGACTCGACTTCGTGCAGGCCGTCGAAGCCCTGGCGCCGCGCCACGGTCTGCAGTTCTGAGATGGTGATCAGCTCCTTCGCCAGACTCTTACGATCGACGTGGCCTTCCTTCACCAGCACCGATGGCTTGCCTTCCAGGATCTGATCGAGACGCCGGTGGCGAAAGAGAAACCGGATCACCAGGTAGTTGATGAACACCAGGCTGAACGCACCGATGAACCCGCCGGCGACGCTGTTGTCATCGCCGATGATCGCGTTCTGCACCGTGTTCGCCAGCGAGAGCAGAACGACCAGGTCGAACGGATTGAGCTGCGCGAGCTCGCGCTTGCCGAAGACCCGCAGCAGCAGAACGAGAAAGATGTAGACCAGAATCGGACGGACGATCTTCTCCAGCACCGGGACGGAAAGGAAGAACATGTTGTGCAACATCGTCATGGCTGTATCACCTCGAGATCTTTGCCGACGATCAGCCGGCCTTTGAACGTCTTTGACGCGCGCTCGCGGAACTTCTGATCTTCGCCCGCAGGGATGAGATGCGTGAGCACCAGCGTCTTCACGCCCGCGCGCGTGGCGATGGTTCCCGCATCCTCCGGCGTCGTGTGATACCTGCCCAGCCGCGCCGCCACCTCGGGGGTGTCGACCCGGGCGAAGTGCTCGGGCAGATACGCTTCGTGAATCAGCACGTCGGCGCCCTTTGCGAACTTCACCAGGTTGTCGCTCGGCTTCGTGTCGCCTGAGATCACGATCGACTTGCCGTGTGCGTCGAAGCGATAACCGAATGCCGGCTCGACCGGCCGGTGATCGACGACGAATGCGGTGACGCGAACTTCGCCGTCGTCGTAGATTTTTCCTTCCTGCACGATGTGAACGCGGATCGTCGCACCCCCGGCGGGGTGCTTTTCGACGACATCGCGGCGCATGTGAATGTCGTATTCGAAAAACTTCAGCATCGCGTCCCCGAGCTGCTGCGTGCCTGCCGGACCGTAAAGCTCGAGCGGCCGCGTCTTGCGTCCAAACTGCCACGACGTGATGAAGAGATCCGGCAGACCCGCCGTGTGATCGGAGTGCAGGTGTGTGAGGAAGACGGCCTGAAAGTTCTCGTATTTCTGCGACGTGGCGGCGATGCGCATCGTCACCCCGCGTCCCGAGTCGACGACAAACCACTTGTCGCCGACGACGATCGCCGTGCCGCCACCCGCGTGTTCCGCGTTCGGCCGCGGATAGCCGGTGCCGAGGAGGATCACGGTGACGGCGACATCCCGTGTCATTCCGAGCGCAGCGAGGGATCCCGCGAGCACCGCGAGGATCGCAAATGCGAAGGGGATCCTTCGCCTTCGCTCAGGATGACAAGTATTCGTCATAGACGATCTGCGACCAGGTCTCCATCGCATCGCGAACCGACTGCAGGTCGCGACGCAGCATCCATCGTCCGACCATCTTCTCGGTCTCTTTCACCGTCACTTTTTTCTCGCGCGCTTCGAGCTCGTAGACGGCGCCGAGGTGCACGCGGCCGACGTCGGTGCTGTCGTCGTTCAGGATGCCGACGAACGTCAGCTCGTAGGGCGACGCCACGTCGACCTCTTCGTCGAGCTCTTTCTGCAGACCTTCGAGAAGCGTGTGACCGGGATTGATATGTCCGCCGATGCCGAGCGACACCTTGTGATGAAGCCGCGCCTCAGTTTGCTTTGCCGTCCGCTGCAGCACGAAGTAATCATCGGCATGCCGGACGACAACGTACGGAATGATCTGCTTCCACTCCGGCGACACCTCTGCCGTGGACCGTGCGATGAACGCGTGACTTGCCGCGATGATGTCGAGGATGGCCTGCGTATGATCGCGGACCAGATTCGCAGTGAAGAACGGCTGCAGCAGACGCGTCTCGACCACCATGACGTCTTCGTTCACCGGCATCGATTGTAGGATGAACACGCGATGCTGATCGCACTGATGATGATCGCGACTTCGCGCCCGGTTCTCCACTGGGGGGGCGATGCCGAGGGTGGGGCGCCGTTCGTGGAGGCGGATCCGCGCGATCCGTCAAAGCTGCGCGGGTTCGATGTCGAAGTGGCGGAAGAGGTCGGCAAGGGCCTCGGCCGACGCGCGGAGTTCGTGCAGGTCGCCTTCAACGAGATCGACCAGTCCGTCGAGCGCGGGGACTTCGAGATCGGCATGAGCGGCGTCGAAGACACGCCGGCGCGCCGCGCTGCGCATGCGGTGTCGATTCCGTACTACGAGTTTCAGGAAGTGCTGACCGTGCGCGCCGCAGATCGCGATCGCTTTCGCACGATGGCCGATCTCCGCGGCCGCCGCGTCGGAACTTTAGGCGGAACGATCGCGTACGACTTCCTGAAGACGCAGCCCGTCGAGCTGGTCTCCTACGACGATGATGTGCACCCGTACTCAGACATGGAGCAGGGAAGACTCGACGCGGTGCTCCTCGACAATGTGATCGCGGCGCGTGCGATGCACCGCCAAAGCGGCCTGTACACCCAGCCGCAGCCGGTGACGACGGGGCACTACGTCATCGTGATGGCGAAGCGGAACGGCGCGCTGCGCGACCGGGTCGACGCGATCCTGAAGGCGCGCATGCGCGACGGAACGCTGGAGCGCATCGATCGCAAGTGGAACATCTGGGACTCGTATCAGCCGCGGTTCTTCGCCAATGTGGATCGCAAGTCCGAACTGCAGCAAGGCACCGCAGACCGGCAACCGGCAACTGTAGAAAGGCAACCGGCAACGGTTCTCGCGTATCTGCCCGCTCTTCTGCGTGCGTCCCTGATCACGATTGCGCTCTCCTGCGCCGCGATGGCGCTGGCCGTGATCGTCGGCATTCTCATCGCCAGCGGCCGCGTCTACGGCTCGGCGCCGATCCGCGCCCTGCTCGGCGTTTACGTCGAAGTCGTCCGCGGTACGCCGGTACTGCTGCAACTCTTCGTTCTTTACTACGGCCTGTCTTCCGTCATCCGTTTGCCGGCGTTCGTCGCGGCGCTGTTAGGCCTGGGGCTCAACTACGCGGCGTACGAGAGCGAGATCTATCGCGGGGCATTGGAGGCCGTCGCGCGCGGTCAGCTCGAGGCGGCGAGGACACTCGGCTTCACCGAGTCGCAGATCCTTCGGCTGATTCGCGGGCCGCAGGCCTTTCGCCTCGCGCTGGCGCCGATGACCAATGACTTCGTCGCGCTGCTCAAGGATTCGTCGCTCGTTTCGGTGATCACCGTCATCGAGCTGACGAAGCAGACGTCGATCTTCGCCGCGAACATCGGCAGCTGGGTGATTCCCGGCGCGATGTGCGCGGCGCTTTACCTGATTCTCTCTCTGCCGTTATCGCGACTGGCGGGGAGGCTCGAGGCACGATGGAAAGCCGCGACCTACTGAGGATCACCGATCTGCGCCTCACGCGTGGAGCGCGCGAGATCCTTCGCGGTGTGAACCTGCACGCCGCGCAGGGAGAGCTTGTCGCGTTGATGGGTCTGTCGGGCGGCGGCAAGACGACCGTGCTTCGCTGCATCGCCGGTCTGGAGAGATTCGAACGCGGCTCGATCTCGATCGATCCGAAGCACGTCGGCATGGTGTTTCAGTTGCACTATCTCTTCGAGCATCTGACCGTGCTGGAGAACGTCACGCTCGCGCCGGTTCACGTCGCAAGGATCAGCCGCACGGACGCCAACCGCACCGCCACCGATCTCCTCGAATCCCTCGGCGTCGAGCATCGCCGCAACGCGTTGCCGCGCGAGCTTTCGGGCGGCGAGGCACAGCGCGTGGCGATCGCGCGTGCCATGGCGATGAATCCGCCGCTGCTTCTGATGGACGAGCCGACGGCGTCGCTCGATCCGGCGCGGCGCAGCGAGTTGGGCGAGACGCTCGTCCGTTTGACGCGCGCCGGGCGCGCCCTCGTCGTCACCACGCATGACGATGACTTCGCGCGCGACTTCGCCGATCGGGTCATCGTGCTGGCGAACGGGGAAGTCGTCGAGGAGGGTCCGGCCCGCGCGGTGCTCGAGAATCCGCAGCATGAGGCGACGCGGGCGCTGCTGGCGGAGCGCCCCTCACCCGGCCTTCGGCCACCCTCTCCCCGCTGACGCGGGGCGAGGGGCTACGAAACAGCTCGCGCCTCCGTAGCCCTTCTCCCCGCGCGCGGGGAGAAGGTGTGCGAAGCGCGGATGAGGGGCGGATCATTGACTACAATGCGCGCCCATGCTGGCCGCACTCCTGTTCGCTCTCACCGTCGAAGACTACGCGACGATGCCGACGATCTCCTCGCCGCAGTTGTCGCCGGACGGGACGCGCATTGCGTACGTGGTCACCCATGCCGACATGGAGCGAAGCGTGTACGACGCCGATCTCTGGATCATCAACAGCGACGGCACGAAGGACACGCAGCTCACGCGCGCCCATGGCTCCGACAATCACCAGCGCTGGTCGCCGGATGGCTCGCGCATCGCGTTTCTCTCCGATCGCGAAGCCGGACGCAACGCGATCTGGATGCTGGACGCCAACGGCGGCGAGCCGGAGAATATCACGAACGAGAAAGGCTCGATCAGCGACTTCGAATGGTCGCCCGACGGAAAGGCCATCGCCTTCGTGATGCGCGACCCCGCGCCGGCGGAACGCGAAGACGTGCGCGTCGTCGGCGAGAACATCCGCTACGCGCAGGTCTATCTGTTCGACGTGGTGGCGCGCACCACCACTCGACTGACGACAGGCGCGTTCGACATGAGCGGCATCGTCTGGTCGCCGGACGGATCGCTCGTCGCCGCCGAGCGCACGCCTCCGGGCGTAGCTGATTTTCACAAGATGGACATCGTCCTGATCACGCGCGCGGGCGAGATCCGTCCGCTGGTCGTGCGTCCGGGCACCGATCACACTCCGCAATTCTCGCCCGACGGCAAATCTGTCGCGTTCCTCAGCAGCGGCGGAAGAAGCGACTGGCTGACCGAGGAGCAGATCTACGTCGTGCCGGCGAGTGGCGGAGAGCCGCGCCTCATCTCGCGCGAATACAACCGCACGCCTTCTCACCTCGACTGGAGCGACGACTCGCGCACGATCTGGTTCGACGGCGCGTTCAACACGACGTCCGAGATTTTTCGCGTCAACGCGGACGGATCGGGTTTTCGTGACGTGTCCCGATTCAACGGCGTCATCAGCGACGCGACTCTTCGCGGAAAGAATGTCGCCTTCGTCCAGCAGTCGCTGACCGCGCCGCCCGAGCTCTTCATCTCCTCGACGGACACGTTTGCGCCTCGCCAACTGACGCATCACAACGACGCGCTCCTCGGTCGCACGCTTCCGGAAACGAAGCTGATTCACTGGCACAATCCGAAAGACCGCCTTGAGATCGAGGGTCTGCTGACGTTGCCGGCCGGCTATCAGGCTGGCAAGCGCTATCCGCTGCTCACGTTCGTGCACGGCGGCCCCGCCTCCCACTTCGACCAGAGCTTCCTCGGCTACCTCGGCTACGTCTACGCGCCGAATGTTCTCGCGCAACAGGGCTTCGTGGTGTTGCGGCCGAACCCGCGCGGCACCGGTGGCTATGGCGAGAAGTTCCGTGAGGCCAACCGCAACGACTGGGGCGGCATGGACTGGATGGACATCAACGCCGGCATCGACAAGCTGATCGCGGACGGCATCGCCGACGCGAACCGGTTAGGCATGATGGGGTGGAGCTACGGCGGATTCATGACGTCGTGGGCCGAAGGGCACAGCGACCGGCTGAAGGCGATCTCCATCGGCGCACCGGTCGTCGATCTGCTCAGCTTCCACGGCACGACGGACATCCGCGCGTTCATCCCGAGCTACTTCCGCGGCAGTGAGACGGCCGCATTGCCGGCGCAGACCGATGACGCGACGCTCATGGACATGCGCCGCACGCCGATGTCGCTCGACCGTCTTCGTGAGCACAGCCCGCTGTGGCATCTGAAGCCGACGACCGCGAAGATCCTTATTCAGCACGGGGACGCGGACGATCGCGTTCCTCTCTCGCAGGGCACGATGCTCTATCGCACGCTGCAGGAGATGGGCGTCGACGTCTCGATGGCCATCTACCCGCGATCGCCGCATGTCCCGCGCGAGCCGAAGGAGCGGATTGACGTGATGCGCCGCAACCTGGAGTTCTTCAAGAAGGCCATTCCGACCGAGTAGGTCAAGTGTGGGGCCAGCCCTCCGGCTGGCCGGCCAGTCAGAGGACTGGCCCCACACCAGCCGCTTCGCGGCGAGGACAACACACTAGTGTCCTGAGTCAAAGATTCACGGCATTTCGCTGGTGGAGCTTGCGATCCGAGATCAGGCAACCATGTCATCCCGAGCGTAGCGAGGGAGCGGTGCGGGAGGGCGGGACGATGAGCGCGCCGCCCGCCCAGCGGTCGATCTGGCCTCCGCCAAGTCCGCGAGTTTCGACAGGGAAGTAGTGCCCGCGACAAAATGACGCGAATCTCTGACTCAGGACAATTAGCGCACCGCGAGCGCAATCGTCATCCCGATCCCGATCGCGACCACCGCTCCGCGCACGAACGTCCGGCCTAACCGTCGCGCCACGCGCGCTCCGGCGTAGCCGCCGATGACCGCGGCCACGGCCATCAGCAGCGCGTCGTTCCAGATCACCGCGCCGGAGATCGCGAAGTAGACGGCAGCGATGCCGTTGATGCAGATCGCCAGCAGGTTCTTCAGGCCGTTCATCTGATGCAGGTCGGTGAGGCCGATGAGTCCGAGCGCCGCGAGCATCAGGATGCCCATGCCGGCGCCGAAATAGCCGCCGTAGATTCCGACAAGAAGCTGGAACGTGAAGACGAAGACGATCCAGCCGTGCGTCGGCTTCGCGGCCTGCGCCGCGAGCGTCAGGCGGCGGGTGATCACTTCCTGAAACGCCAGCAGGAGCGTGGCGCCGAGGATCAGGATCGGCACCAGGCGCGCGAACGTCTTTGTGCTGGTATGCAGAAGGAGGACCGCGCCGATTGCGCCGCCGATGAGCGACGGGATCGTCAGCAGCAGGAGCCAGCGCTGCACCGTCGCGAGCTCGCGGCGAAAACCGATCATTCCTGCGAACGATCCCGGCCACAGCGCGACGCTGTTCGTCGCGTTGGCCATGATCGGATTCCGTCCGATGAACAGCAGGGCCGGGAAGGAGAGCAGTGTTCCGCCGCCAGCGATGGAGTTGACCGCGCCTCCGACCAGTGCCGCTGCGAAGAGGATCGCGGAATCTCTCAGCGAAGGCCCTCGCCCACGAACAGATCGTTCGTCGTGCGCAGCGCGTCGTAGGCGTAGGAGCTGGCGTCGCGCGTCATGAAGATCGGCGAAATCTTGTACACGCCGGCCGGATCGGTCGGCGAGAACAGTTTCCACAGTTCGCGCGCACCGGTGGCGATCGTGATCTTGAAGACCTGCGCAGGCATCGCGGTCGGACGGTAGACGTACAGCGCTGTTCCGTCGGGCGACAATTGAATCGGAATCTCGCCTTTCTCAACGCCGGGGACGGGCGCCGGATCGCCGCCTTCGATCGGATACATCGCGATGGTCTCTTCCTTCGTCATTCCGGCAACGAAGCGGCCGTCCGCGGAAACGGCAAAAGGACGATACGCCTCGCCCGCGACGTCCTCGGGTGAGATCGGCTTGCTCGTCTCGTCGAGCGTGTCGATGAGATGCAGCTGGTAGCCGTGGCCAGGAATGGCTCCGCCGACGACGACGCGGCGCGAGTCGGGCATCCACGCGGCACCGAGGTCGAAGGCGCCGGCGACTTTGAGGTCACGCGATTCACCGCTGCCCGTCGGCAGGATCACGAGTTTCGAGCCCGCGTGGCACAGCACGAGTTTTCCGTCGGGAGAGAGAGCATCACCGTAGCCGTCGCCGATCCGCACCGGCGTCGAGATGTCGGCCCGGCGCAGGTAGACCGCGCTTTTCGAACCGCCGCCCTCGCGCGTCTCGTTGAAGAGAATGCTGCGACCGTCGGCGGAGAGATCCGCGAGCATCGACCAGTCGAGCCACGACAGGTCGCGCTCGGCCGTTTCACCCGGCGGCTGATATTCGAGGGCCGCGCGCCACGTTCCGTTGGAGAGCAGCACGCGTCCGGCGTTCGAGATGTCGTAGATCTTCATCGATCCCGTCAGACGGCTGACGAGATGCGTTTCGCCAGTGGCAATGTTCACCGAGTGCAGCGCGGGCGGCGCACCGCTGTCGGTTCCCGTGAGCCAGAGCTCTTTGCCGTCGCTGCTCCAGGTCATGCCGGTGACGCCGTGGTCCCAGCCGCGTGCGATCGTCGACGCGGTCCGCGCGTTCTTCTCCAGGATCGCGACGTCGTTTCGGTCGCCATACGGCTCGATGAACGCGAGCCGGTCGCCGGCGGGCGCCACGCGCAGATTTCGAATCTGATGCGGCGTCTCGTAGCGAACGGAGCCCAGCGGGTATTCGATCCGGTATTTGCCCGAACCGCCGCGGATGACGGCGAGAGTCGCGCCATCCGGCGACCAGTCGGCTTCCTGAATCTGATCGGCAACTTCGCGCGGACTGCCTCCCGCCAGCGGAACACGGGCGAGGGTGCCGAGGTTCGAGAGGCGGTCGCGGCGGAGGAGGATGGCGAGCTCGGTCGACTTTGCGACGCCCAGGATCTCCGCATCCTTGATCCCGAGCGGACGCGCTTCGGGACTCTGCCGGTTGGCAACGTAGATTTCAGCGGGCTGCCCTTCGTACGCCGCGCTGTAGACGATGGTGTCGCCATCGGGACCGAAGCGCGCGCCGTGCACGTCGCCACGCCGGAACGTGATGCGACGGAACGTGACCTCCGCTTTCTCCGGCTGCATGTGGGTTGCGTAGTACCAGCCGCCCCACGCTGCACCCCCAACAGCGACGGCGAAGAGCAGCGTCAGCAGAAGCGGCGACACGCGCGGTTTCGGCTTCGGTTTCGGAATGGAGACGGTGCGCGGGCGAAGGGACGGCGTCGCGACGCGCGCGGTCGGCGCGTTCTCGATCAGAGCGGCCGCCGTCGCTGTCGGTCGATGCGGGGGATTCGGTACGCCGGACAGCGTCGACGGCGTCGAGTAGTTCGAAAGCGTCTCGAGGTTGAACGCGAGATCGCGCGCTGACTGAAAGCGCTGGTCTTTGTCCTTCTCCAGGCAGCGGCGGACGAGCTTCTCGATCTGCGGCGGGATATTCGGGAAGTTGTCGGTGATGTCGGGCGGCTCTTCCTTCAGAATCGCGCTGAGCGTCTCGATCGACGAGTCGCGCTTGAACGCGCGCGTGCCGGTCAGCGCTTCGTAGAGGATCGCGCCGAAGGAGAAGATGTCGGATCGGCGGTCGACCTGCTCGCCGCGGATCTGCTCCGGCGACATGTAACCAACCGTGCCTAACACCATACCCGGCTCGGTGGCTGTCATCTGGAACGTGGGCCCATCGTGACCGGCGGTCGGACTCAGCTTGGCGATCCCGAAGTCGAGGATCTTCACCCGCCCTTCCTTGGTGATGAAGACGTTCTCGGGTTTCAGATCGCGATGGATGACGCCCTTTTCGTGTGCGGCGGCGAGGCCGTGCGCGATTTGCAGCGCAATGTCCACCGCTTTTCGCGGAGGGATCGCGCCGCGATCGATGCGGTTGCGCAGCGTCTCGCCTTCCAGCAGCTCGCTGACGAGGAACGGCGTCCCTTCGGAATTGCCGACATCGAAAACGGTGAGCAGGTTCGGATGGTTGAGCATCCCCGTGGCGCGCGCTTCCTGCTCGAATCGCAGCAGCCGTTCCTTGTCGCTGAGGGTGACCGCGGTCAGAACCTTGATCGCGACGTCGCGGCCGAGACGGGTATCCGTCGCGCGAAAGACCGCGCCCATGCCCCCTTCTCCGATCTGCGCCTTGATGTGGTACGGACCGAGGATTGAGTTTTCCTGGATGGACACGATGAACGAATGGTAACAGGACGAGATCGCTAGAGCCGTTCGTACCGCTTCTGTGTGAGGACCGGCTTCAGCCGGTCACGATCGACCGGCTAAAGCCGGTCCTCACACAGAAGCCGACGCGCACCAACGGTGCGAAGCGTTCTGTCAACCGTCAACCCGTTTACTTCAGAGCGTAAATGTCGACGTTACTCCGCGCACGCAACTGCGACGTCCAGCTTGCGACCTCGGTCTGCAACCGATCGGCCCGCAGCAGAGTGCGGATCTCCTCAGTAACATCAGCGAGTGGAGGGATCGGCAGGCCTCGCGTGCGGCGCTGTTGCGACCACGTCCCGCGGTAGTACGTGTCGATCTCTTCTGACGAGACGAAGATGATCGGTGCGAAGCGCTCCTGGATGTAACCCTCGACCTGCAGCTGACGCTTGATGAGAGCGCGCAGCTCGTCGGCTGAGAGCTCGGTGTGTGCGAGCGCGGCACTGAATTCGGCGGGCGACGCAAATCGTTTCTGCATCTCGAGCAGGCGAGCCTCGATGGAGTCTTTCGAGACGTCGGGCGCCCCGAACCGCTCGACGTCCCGATAGCGCAGCGCCTGCGCGATCAGCGAATCGAGGACCTCCCGACGGTAGTCGTCATCGCTCTGCCCGCTCTTGTGCGGGAAAAATCGCAGAGCAACCATCTGGTTGATCTCGCTGACGGTGATCACCTGCTGATCGATGACCGCGGAGACCCGATCGATGACGGCAGCGGGTAGCAGGTCGCCGGTCGCCGGTCGGAAAAGCAGAAGCCCCGCCGCCCAACCTGCGACCAGCCACCAGCGATCCCCGAATTTCTTCATTTCACAGTCCGTTACAATGTCTCTGGCACTCCGATTCCCGGAGTGCTAACCAGCATGGTACAGAAGCTCGAAGTTCACGGTGACGATCTCGACAGCCGCGCCCGCGAGGTGCTGCGCGAGATCGTGATGCAGCACGTCAGCACGGGCGAGGCCATCAGCTCCCGCTCGCTGGCGAAGTGCGGCCGTTTTCAGCTCTCGCCGGCGAGCCTCCGCAACGTGATGGCGGACCTCGAGGATCTCGGCTATCTCCAACAGCCGCATCCCTCCGCCGGACGTGTACCGACCGATCGGGGCTACCGGTTCTTCATCGATCACCTGATGAAGTCGCGCGTCCTCTCCCAGCGGGAGCGCGAGTCGATCGACGACCAGGTCGGCCACGTGAACGAGATCGAGGACGTGCTGCAACTCACGTCGAGGCTGCTTTCGACGCTCAGCGATCAGGTCGGCGTCGTGTTCATGCCGACGCTCATGCAGTTCACGATCCGAAGCATGGACTTCATCGCCATCGCGGACAACCGCATCATGTGCGTGATCGTCGGCACGAACGGTGTCGTGGTGAACAAGGTGATCGAGACCCGGCAGCCGTTCAGCCGCGACGAGCTCGAGAAGATCAGCCGCTACATCACCGGCGAGTTCTTCGGTCTGACGCTCGACACCATCCGACGCCGCCTCATCCGTCTGACGGAAGAGGAGCGCGCGCATCACGACACCATGCTGCAGAAGACGATCGCCCTCGGCATCGAGGCGGTGAACGACGTCGCGGCGCCGATCGACCACGAGCTCTACGTCGAAGGCACGACGTCGATCCTGATGAAGCCCGAGTTCGCCGACGCGGTTTCCCTGCGCAAGACGTTCCTCGCGCTACAGGAAAAGGAAAAGCTCGTCGAGCTTCTCAACAGTTGTCTCTCCGAGGATGGCCTGCAGATTCTCATCGGATCGGAATCCGACTTCACCCAGGTGAACAACTTCAGCATCGTTGCCCGTCGTTACGGCTCGAACTCTGCACCGCTCGGGATGGTGGGCATCCTGGGTCCGATGCGGATGGAGTACGCCCGCATGGCCCCGCTCGTCGATTACCTCGGGCGCGCGCTCAGCCGCAAAATTGAAGAAGAGGAGCAGCAGCAGTGATCGACAAGAACAGAAACGACGCAAACGACGACGCGTACGTCATTGACGACACCGGCGACTCCACCGTCGAAGAGATCGAACACGAGATGGAAATTGCCGCGCAGGAGGCCACCGGAAACCGTCCGGGGGCGCAGGCGCAGGATTCGTCCGATGCGGACGAATTCAAGGACCGCTACATGCGCACGCTTGCCGACTTCGAGAACTACCGCAAGCGCGCCGACCGCGAGAAGACCGATTTCTACAAGTACGCGCTCCAGGGCGTTCTCAAAGATCTGCTCCCCATCCTCGACAACTTCGACCGCGCGCTCGACCACGCGGAGGAGGGGGACGACTTTCACCGCGGCGTCGCTCTCATCTACAAGCAGATGCTCGACACGCTGCAGAAAAACGGCGTGAAAGTGATCGATGAATCCGGAGTCCGCTTTGATCCGAATATCCATGAAGGAGTGATGCGCGAGGAAAATCCGTCGGTTCCGGCGCAGACCGTCACCGGAATCCTTCAAAAAGGTTATTTCCTGCATGACCGGCTTTTAAGGCCGGCCATGGTCAAGGTCGCCGTCGGTGGACCCGAGCAAGGGTAGAATTTTCAAAGTCCCGAATGTCCAAAATCATCGGTATTGACCTCGGCACGACGAACTCGTGCGTCGCGGTCGTCGACGTAACGACGCCGCAGGTGATCCCCAATCGCGAGGGGAGTCGCACGACTCCGTCCGTGGTCGGCTTCACCGAGGATTCCGACCGGCTCGTCGGACAGATCGCGAAGCGCCAGGCGATTACCAATCCGTACAACACCGTCTACGCGATCAAGCGCCTCATCGGCCGCAAGTTCGACTCCGAAGAGGTGGCCAAGGCCAAGCAGGTCCTCTCCTATCAACTCGTCTCGGCGTCGAATGGCGACATCAAAGTGCGGATCCGCGACCGCGAGTATTCGCCCGAAGAGATCTCCGCCTTCGTGCTGATGGAGATCAAGGCGTTTGCCGAGGATTTTCTTGGCGAGCCGATCACCGAGGCGATCATCACGGTCCCGGCGTATTTCAATGATTCGCAGCGGCAGGCCACGCGCGACGCGGGGAAGATCGCCGGACTCGAAGTCCTGCGCATCATCAACGAGCCCACCGCGGCGGCGCTCGCGTACGGCCTCGACAACAAAGAGAATCAGCTCATCGCCGTCTACGATCTCGGCGGCGGCACATTCGACGTCTCCATTCTCAAACTCGAAGACGGGCTCTTCGAAGTTCTCGCCACGTCCGGCGACACCTACCTCGGCGGCGAAGACTTCGACAAGCGCATCATCGACTGGCTCATCGAGACCTTCCGTCGCGACACGACGATCGATCTCAGCCAGGACCGCATGGCCCTGCAGCGCCTGAAGGAAGCGGCCGAGCGCGCGAAGCACGAGCTGTCGAGCTCGGAGGAGACGCGCATCACGCTGCCGTTCATCTCCGCCGATGCCGGCGGTCCGAAGCATCTCAACACGGTGCTGACGCGGAAAGAGTTCGAGCGCATGGTCGACGATCTCATCCAGAAGACGATCGATCCGGTGAACGACGCGCTCAAGTCCGCCGGACTGCGTCCCGGACAGATCGACGAAGTCGTTCTGGTCGGCGGCCAGACGCGCATGCCGAAGGTCGTCGAAGCGGTCGAGCGCGTTTTCGGCCGCGCGCCGAATCGCAACATCAATCCGGATGAAGTCGTCGCCGTTGGCGCCGCGGTGCAGGGTGGCATTCTGCGCGGCGACATCAAGGACATGATCCTCCTCGACGTCACGCCGTTGTCGCTCGGCCTCGAGACGCACGGCGGCCTCTTCACGAAGATCATCGAACGTAACTCGACGATCCCGACGAAAAACTCGCTCATCTTCACCACGGTCGCCGAGAACCAGAGCAAGGTGCAGGTGCACGTGCTGCAGGGCGAGCGTGAGTTCGCGCGCGAGAACAAGTCACTGGGGAAGTTCGATCTCGTCGGCATCCCTGCCGCGCCGCGCGGTGTGCCGCAGATCGAAGTCACGTTCGCCATCGACTCGAACGGGATCGTGAACGTCACCGCGCGCGATCAGGCCACCGGGCAGTCGCAGGGAGTGCAGATCAACCCGGCCGGCGGCTTGTCTTCGGATGAGATCAAGCGGCTGGTCGACGAAGCGGCCGAGCATTCACGCGCCGACGCCAACCGCCGCGAGATCCGCATGCTGCAGAACAAGCTCGAGGGAATGATCTACACGAACGAGAAGGTTTTCCGCGAGTTCGGGAAGCTGCTCAACGAAGACGAACAGAAAAACGTCCAGAAGATGATCGACAAGGCCAAGGAATTGGTTGCGGCCGAAGAGAAGCAGAAACTGAACGACGCGATCTACGACCTGCAGGCGGCATCGCGCATTCTGACCGGCGTGATGCTCTACAACCCGCTGAAGTCGATGTCGCCCACCGAGACACCGAAATAACCCCGATGGCCACCACAGAAAAACGGGACTATTACGAGGTCCTCGGCGTGCCTCGCGTTGCCGGCCTTGACGACATCAAGAAGGCGTATCGCCGCATGGCGGTGCAGCATCATCCGGACAAGAATCCGGGCGATGCCGAGGCGGAGGAGAAGTTCAAGGAAGCGGCGGAGGCGTACGGCGTGCTCTCCGACGATGAGAAGCGCGCGCGCTACGACCGCTACGGCCACGCGGGCGTCGGCGGATCGACGGGCTTCGATCCCAATCAATTCGCCGACTTCGGCGACATCCTGGGCGATCTCTTCGGATTCGGCGATTTCTTCGGCGCCGGCCGCCGCCGCACGACCAGACCCGCGCGCGGAAACGATCTCCGCTACGACCTGACGCTGTCGTTCGAAGACGCCGTCTACGGCAAGGAAGTCACGATCGACGTGCCGCGCATCGTCACCTGCGCCACCTGCAGCGGCACCGGCGCGAAGCCGGGCACATCGCCGGTGAGCTGCACCGGCTGCGGCGGCCGCGGACAGATCCGTTACTCGCAGGGGTTTTTCGCCGTCGCGCGCACGTGCCCGCAATGCGGCGGCGCGGGGAAGGTCATCAAGGAACCCTGTGTGGGGTGCGACGGCGCGGGACGCGTTCGCGAAGAGAAGAAGTTGTCGGTCAAGATTCCGGCTGGCGTCGATGAAGGCTCGCGCCTGCGCGTTCCCGGCGAGGGCGAGGCCGGCTTCAACGGCGGACCGGGCGGCGACCTCTACGTGTTCATCTCGGTGGAAGAGCACGAGAAGTTTACGCGCCGCGACTATGACATCCATTCCGAGCATGCGATCTCATTCACACAGGCAGCGTTAGGCGCGGAAATCCGCACCGACACGATCGATGGCGAGGAGCCGCTACGTGTTCCGGCCGGCACCCAACCGAATCAGGTCTTCCGACTCAAGGGCAAGGGCGTGCAGTTCCTGCAGGGCTCCGGCCGCGGCGATCACTACGTCCACGTGAGCGTGCGCGTGCCGACGTCGCTGTCCGATTCCCAGCGCCAGCTTCTCGAGCAGTTCGCGACGACCGAGGGTGTCGAGCCGGCGAGCCGCCGCGTTCTCGACAAAGTAAAGGATTTCTTCACCTCGGAGCTGTGAGCGATGTGGTGGGTTCAGTCGGCCTGTTGCTTTGAGTGAAGTGTCGGTCGAGAGGGCCAGCCCTCCGGCTGGCCTGGCCAGTCAGAGGACTGGCCCCACACTCGGTTGGGAACCGAAGTCCGGCGCCGCCTTGCGGCGCGAGTGTGGGGCCAGCCCTCCGGCTGGCCTTGGGCGGGCTGAGTCCTGCTCCCACATACCGCACGGCCCACACATCGGACAATAGCCCTTTGCACGCTGTGAGATCCTGCGTTGCGAAAAGATCAAAGAGTTTGCGCATGCCCATCAGTGACCGCAATCGCGAAAAGGATTGCGTCGACTATCTGCTGGAGATCGAGTGCAGTCCCGATCTCGAGGAGTCGGTGCAGGGACGTCTGTTCCTCACGCGATCCACGGGCAACGTCTCGCGCGACGGTGGCATCACGGCGTACTTCGAGTCTGTCGGCGAGCGCGACGAAGCCGCGTCACTCTTTCCGGACGCCAGAGCATGCGAGCGTCCGCGTGTGAACTGGCTCGAGCGGTACCAGCAGTCGCTGCAGCCTCTGCTGATCGGCAAGTCGTTCGTCGTCTCACCCGATGCCAGCCTGCTTCCGTCCGGCACGACGAGACATGCTCTGATCATTCCGCAGGAGCAGGCATTCGGAACCGGTTCTCACGAGACCACTGCGTTATGCATCGAGCTTCTCGAGACGCTCGACATGCAAGGAAAACTGGGCCTCGACATCGGATCGGGAAGCGGCATCCTGGCGCTCGCCATGCGCCGGTTAGGCGCGCGGAAGGCGATTGCGTTCGACAACGACCTCGACACGTACGCCGCGCTTCGCGAAAACCGCGGGCGCAACGCCATCGACGGCATGCCGCTCTACATCGGCACCCTGGACTCTTTGCGTGGAGGCGCGTTCGACGTCATCACCATGAACATCCTCCCCGACGTCATCCTCCCGATGCTTCCCGCGGTGCGCCGGTTCATGCGAGGCTCGCTCATCGTCAGCGGCATCCTCACCACCCGCCGCGACGACGTGCTGGGCGCCTCGGATCTGCGGGTCCTCAGGGAACGCACGCGCGGCGAGTGGTGGGCCGCGATCCTCGGGGTTTAGACTACCCGGATCATGAACCAGATCAGCGATCGTCTTCGAGGTCTCGTGCAGTCCGAAATCCGCCGCATGTCGCGCGACTGCGAACGCGTCGGCGGCATCAACCTTGGCCAGGGAATCTGCGACCTGCCGACGATTCCGGAGCTCGTCGAGGGTGCGGTCGACGCCATCACCGGCAACAAAGCCACGTACTCGAAGTTCGAAGGCATCGACATCCTTCGCGAGCGCATCGCGAAAAAGGCGGCGCACTACAACGGGATCAAAGCCGATCCGGCGAAAGAGATCGTCGTCACGGTCGGATCGAGCGGCGGATTCATGGCAGCCGCGATGGCGACGCTCAACGCCGGCGATGAAGTCATCCTCTTCGAGCCGTATTACGGTTACCACCTCAACACGCTGAGCGTGCTCGGATTCGTTCCGAAGTTCGTGCCGCTGCAGTCGCCCGACTGGTCGATCGACTTTGACGCGCTGCGCGCGGCCTTCACGAAGAAGACGAAGGCGATCGTCGTCTGTACGCCGTCGAATCCGTCGGGAAAAATGTTCACGCGCCAGGAGATCGAGAAGATCGGCGCGCTGTGCCGCGAATTCGGCGCGTGGATCTTCACCGACGAGATCTACGAGTACATCGTGTACGACGGTCGGGAGCACGTGTCGCCGGCATCGATTCCGTCCTGCCGCGATCTGTCGATCACCATCAGCGGCTTTTCGAAAACGTTCTCCATCACCGGCTGGCGCATCGGATACGTCATCGCCGACGAGCGCGTCGCGGGGCCGATCGGCCTGATGAACGATCTCTTCGCGATCTGCGCTCCGACGCCGCTGCAGTGGGGCGTCGCGCGGGCGCTCGAGATCGGCGACGACTACTACCGCAACATGGCTGCGGACTATCAGAAGAAGCGCGACATGCTGGCCGAGGCGCTGGAGGAGGCGGGGTTCAAGCCGTCCGTGCCGCAGGGCTCGTACTACATGCTGGCCGAGATACCGAAAGAGTTCCGCGACGATCGGGAGGCCGCGCAAACGCTGCTCGAGAGCGCGAAGGTGGCGTCGGTTCCCGGGACCGCGTTCTTCGCCGCGGAACAGGGCAAACGCATGCTCCGATTCTGCTTCGCGAAGGATTTTGCCTCGCTGGAAGAGGCGTGCAAACGTGTGCGTGCGTTCCGCGGCGTGGCGATCGGCCCCAGCGGATCAGAATCCCGCTGAAGCCGATCGGAGTCTCTGCTTACTGTCCGAGCGCAGTGCAGGCCGGACCAGGTCCGACGATCGAGGCAGCTTGTACCGTAAACGCGGCGCGTTGCGTTCTGCTTCATCTCAACCTCGAGTTGCTGTGCGGGTCGGGTGTTCGAGTTACCCCGTGCGTATCGTGCGAAGCCGCCGCATCAATGGCGAACGGCCCGCCGTTTCGGAGTCACCGTCAGAACGAGATCGACCGTCGCCAGACCGCGGGTCGCTCCATAGAACGGTTTGGTCATTCCCTTGACCAATCCGGACGAGTAGAGGAGCGGTGCCCTCGCTTCTCCCCGCGCGGCGAAGTATTCGAGCAGCGCCATCTCGTCGTCGTTGAGCAGGCGGTCCCTGCTGATGACCACCGTTCCGACATGAAATGATTTCTGTGACGTGCTCGCATCGGGCAGCCGCGGCCCGTGCACGGCGATGATGTCCTCGACCGTGATCGTCGTGCCGGCCATCGTGCAGTTGGTGCACAGCGTGCCCTCGAGGACAACGCCCGGCGCGACCTGCGAAGCCGGAATGAGACCCATCAGATAGAGGTCGAAGTCGGAGAACTCATTCGATACGGGGCGCGAGGTCACTCGGTATGAGCCGGGGCCGGCCGGTTCGATCGCGTAGGGGAACTCGCCGCCTTGGTTCGACGGGGGGATGTTGAAGCCCATCACGCCGCTGGCCATCGTCGACGCCGGCCAATGCGGTCCGGGCATGAGCTTCGGATGCTTCACGTAGTTGATCCACTGATGGCCGGTCTCGTGCGAGAAGGCCGTTTCTCCCGCATCGAACAACGAATCGATGGGGAACGCTGTGATTCCTTGCAGACGGCCGGCGCTGCCGTATTGCGAGGCGTCGTTGAATCGATCGAGGCCGATCCCCGAGACGTCGTTGTGGATCGCAGCGTGGTACCGGTTGGCCGCATAGCTCGGAATCGTGTAGACGACCTGGATGAAGTCAAAGTTGTCGGGGAAGTACGAATAGAACTGCTGGACTGCCGGGCGGAGGTCGCCGGGGTTGATCAGCGGTCGATGAAGATTCAGCACGCGAGGACTCTGGCGCGCGTCCTTGTCGCGCGCGATGATCCCTACCGGCGCGATGCTCGCGTCGACGACGTTGATGAACGTGTTATAGCTGGCGATGACCTGGCCGGTGGAATCGAGCGGACGGATGAATCCGACGAAGTTGTGGTTGGCGTCGTCCGGTTTGTAATCGTCGAGAAGCTGCGCAGCGGCGATCGTCCCGGAAAACCGGCTGCTGCCGAGGGGCGTGAGCGTCAACGAGCCGCCGGCGGCGAAGTCGAGGCGAACGGCTGTCGCGACGCGGCCCTGGCCTCCACGCCCGCTTGTATCGAGCTGCACTTCGAGCTTGGCCGGCTCGGTGCGACCGACGCGGATCGCCATGGGGTCGAACAACACCCAATTGATTTGCGCATTCGCGATGGAGCAGAAGCCGAGGGCGAGAACGAGCGACAGGGTCCGGCTCATCGCATCCACCACCGACCCGGCCTGAGCGCGCGCATCTTTTCGGGTACGCGCTGGTTGAGGAATAGGAATTTTCATTTTTTGCTCGCAAGCCGAGTTGGTCGCTTTGCGCGATTCAGCCGATTTTACGTCTTCGCCCGTTTGAGTCGATCCGACAATCGCTGCAGGCGGGCTGAAACCCTCACTCGAGGAACTTTGATGCGCCGGCGGGCGGAATGCTGAGATGACGCGCCCGAGTCTCGATACACCCGCCCCGCGTCGGCCCCCGTCGCGCGGGGAAAGACGACGGCCGATGTGGTCATGATCCGCAACTTCCGCTGAGAAACGCCGGGGAGCTCCACACCACTATGCATCTCAGTGAGGGGTTTTCCTTAGAGTTTCCGCGTTTGTTGATGGAGGGTCATTTCATGCGATACGCACTCGTTGTCCTCGTGGTTCTCTCGTCCATCCCGGCGGTCCTGGCCGATGAAGGTGACTGCAAGCGCGTCGAGGGTCACTTCGAAGCGCAGTCGGTGCCGCCGGGGCAGGCCCACTGCCCGTCGAGCGCTGTTTTCTGCACGGCAGGACGGGTGTGGGGCGGCATTCAGGGAAACTATCAGTTCGTGATGACCGGGATAATGCCGTCATCCGCGCTCGGCGGCGTGCCGACGATTTTCTTCTTCGCCGGCAAGAGCACGATTTTTCTCAAGAGCGGCGGTCAGATGATCGGCACCGACACCGGCTCCCTCGACCTTCCGCCCGGCCTCGGCGGATTCGCCTCGCTGATCACGTTCAACGACGCGGCGGGACAGATCCGGCTGCGCGGCGAGTTCAACGCGGCTGCCGGAAAGACGAGCGGAGACTACGTCGGTACGCTCTGCGGCAAGAACGAAGATTGATGGCCTGCCCTGCTCGTGGAGGACAGCCGCCTGGCCCGTCCTCCACGATTCAACCAATACACTCCATTAGCCTTACTTCTCTTTCCTGGCCGCCTGCATCTCCGCCAGGATTTCCTCGGCGTGCTTCGCGGTGTCGACCTTCTTCCAGATCTTTTTGATGCGGCCGTTGCCGCCGATCCAGAACGTGGTGCGCGCCACGCCCCAGGTGCGGCGACCGTACATGGTCTTCTCTTTCCAGACGCCGTACATCTTCGCCACGTCGGCGGTCTGATCCGAGAGCAGCGGGAAGTTGAGGTCGTACTTGTCCTCGAACTTCTTGTGGCTCTCCATCGGATCGATGGAGACGCCTAACACGATCGCGTGCTCTTTCGAGATGTCGCTTTCGTGGTCGCGGAACGAGCACGCTTCGGCGGTACAGCCCGGCGTGTCGTCTTTCGGGTAGAAGTAGAGGATGACATCCTTGCCGCGATGCTGCTTGAGCGTCACGTCCTTGCCTCGCGTCGACGGCAAGCGGAAATCGGGCGCCATGTCACCGACTTTCGGATCGTAGAAGTCCTGCATGGCGGCGGATTATGCAACACGCGATGAGGATGGAGTAAAGCGGAATCATCGGCACGCGGTACCGCCACTGCTCGTGCTCCGGACCGGAAGACACGGCCACGAAATAGACGAGCGTGGTCACAAGCAGCCAGGCGAAGGGCGCATTCACGCGGCGAAGCCGGGCGAAGCCGAAGATGGCCAGCACGAAGGACGCGACGGCGACCACGTACAGCCACCAGATCAGCGCCACGCGGAGAAAACCGCCCGCGATCGCCCCGGCGTAATCCCAGGTCGTGTCGAAGATGAGGTGCAGCGCGCCGTAGATCGTCAACAACACTACTTCGCGCGGATGGCTGCGGAGAATGCCGCGACCGATCTGCCCTTCGATGGCGGAGATCTGCGCCTCGGTCATCGTTGCCGCGCGCGCGCCGAGGAGGTGTTCGATGTTCGCGGCGAGCTCGTGCTGCGCCACGCGAAAGAACTGGTAGCGGAATCGCTCTTCGCCCTGAAAAGGGAGCGGCGAGTACTGAAATCCGCTACGCTCGATCGCGATCACACCGGCCCCCCGCCAGTAGTAGAGGATCTCGCCTTCAATGGAGGAGAGTGACGCGACGCCAGCGCGCTCGTGATTGCGCCACATCCAGAGAAGGGGAAGCGACCATGCGGCGAGGAGAAAGAATGCGAGCGCAGCCAGTGTGGGGCCAGCCCTCCGGCTGGCCTTGTCGGTCCGAGGACCGGCGCCACGCCACTGAACTACCACAATCCACAACGCCAGCGGAATCCATAGATACATCGCGATGGGACGCACGAGCACTGTGATGCCGGTCATGAGTCCCGCTGCAGCGAACCCCCCACGCGCCAGAAACGCGATCGCAGCGAAGAGCGTGATCGACATCAGCGTCTCCGCCATCACCTTGTCGGCCATGTAAATCTGTCCGGAGTCGATCGCGACGAGCAGGCCCGCGACCGCCGCCACGACCGCGTTTCCCGTCGTCGAGCGCGCGAGGTAGAAAACCGTGACGGCCAGCGCTGCTGCAAACAGATGCTGCACGATGGCGATCGCCGTCTCGTTGAAGCGCATCGGAGCAAATGCCACCAGAAACGCCGGATACACGGGCGTCCGTCGTGCCTCGATCTTTCCGGCAGCGTCGACGAACCCGTGACCCGAAGCCAGGCCGCGCGCACTGGCGAGATACTGCGAACTGTCCCAGCGCTCGTGGTTGTCAGCGGAGACGATGAAGTAGTGAAGATGCGCGACGACGGCGATCACCGCGATGGCCAACGCCGTCGCCTGAGGGCGCTCAGTGCACCTGGCCGCTGCCGACGAGAATCTTTTCCGCAATGAGGACGGCATTGAGCGCGGAGCTGCGCCGGAGATTATCGCAGACTGCCCACACCCAGAACCCGCCTCGAATCACCGGATCCGCCCGCACCTCGGCCACCAGCACCTGATCCTTGCCCGCGGCGTCGATGGTGCCGAAGGTCTCGTCGACGTCGGGAAGCGCGATCGCCGTGTTGTCGCGAAGCCGGTTGCTGATCTCCACGACGCTCAAGGGATCGCGCGTTTTCAGGAACAGCGAGAACGTGTGGCTGTGAAAGATCGTGCCCTGGGTGACGAGCAGTGCGATCTCGCTGTCGGAATCCGTGAGCTCATGGACCTGATCGACGATGAACTCCTCGTTGCGCTCGGGTGCCGGATACAGGTTGAAGGCCAGCTGGCGGTCGAAGACCTCTTTCGGTATCGCGCGGACGGCGAGGACGCTGACCGTCTGCGCCGCGAGCTCCTCGATGCCGATCTGCTCGAACGCCGACGCGGGCTGCACGACGGTCGCGGTGCAGAGCTCGATCCGGCTCATCGTCTCGATCTGATGCAGGAGGATGGCGATCGGGATCGCCACCGGATGCGGCGAGACGATCAACTGCGTGCCCTCGCGGATATCGTCGAGATTGACGCCGGCGATGGCCAGTGTTCCTGACTCCGAGGTCGAGGGCTGCGAGAGATCGATCGCCACGAACTTGTCTTCCTCGTGCCGGTCGATCCATTCGCGGTTGTCGGCGGGCGAGCCGCAGAAGAAGACGAGATCGAGATCCTCGAGCTCGTCGTCCGAGATCGCCGTCACCACCGCGGCTTCGTCGCCCACATCGGTCAGCGCGCCGTGGTTCTTGCCCGTGCTGTCGAGCAGCGTGATCTGCCCGAATGGAAACGCGCGCTCGCGCAGAATCGATTTGAGCTCGTTCCCCACAAGCGTGAGCGGATTGACGACGCCGAGCCGGACTCCGGACGGCGATTTCGGCTTCAAACGGTCTCCGGTGCCAGCACTTCTTCCGCCAGCTTCCGCGACGGGAACGCGATCGCCCACAGCCGCAGCATCGGACCGGAGATGAAGTACCCCACCGCGAAGACGAACAGGAACTCGCGCGGCCACTTGCTGAAGATTCCGAGAATGAGCGCCAGAACCACGATGTACATGAGCGAGCGCTCTTTCTGAACGTTCAGGCCCTTCTGGCTGCGCCAGCGAATTGGCGAGACCATGGCGAACGCGACGGCCGCAGTGACGAAGAGCATCACGTACGCGAACTTGTCATCCGTGATCGGGCTCGGTGCGTAGAAGATGATCGACGCCAGCGTCAATGCGCCGGCGGGGCTCGGAAGGCCGACAAAATAGCGGTAGTCCGTTTTCCCGGTCATCACGTTGAAGCGCGCGAGGCGCAAAGAAACGCTGACCAGAAAGAGGAACGCGATCCCGCCACCGAGGTTGTGGAGGGTGTGCAGACCCCAGGCGTAGACGAGGACCGCGGGCGCAGTGCCGAACGTCACCACGTCGGCCAGCGAGTCGTACTCCTTGCCGAACTCGCTCGTCGCACCCAGGCCGCGCGCGATCATCCCGTCGAAGGTGTCGAACACCGCGGCGATCAGCAGCGACAGGCACGCGACCTCGAATGCGTGCGTGGCGAGGTCTATGCGATTGAAAGACATCGCCTCGATGCCGCGCGTGCTGTAGACGATCGACCGAAAGCCGAAGAAGAGATTGAGGACGGTGAAGAACGTCGGAATGACGTACACGCCCCGCCGCAGGTTGCGGCGCACGTTCCCCTGCGTCATGCGTGCTCCGCGATCACGCTGAGGCCGACGTTCACGTTGTCCGGTATCTTCACTTTGATCTGCGACTCTCCGCAAAGACGGTTCGCCGTCTTGCCGGGATTGTAGCGGGAATGGACAATCCGGCCGCTAAGCGTGCGAAGCGAATGCTGAGCATGGGGTGATGGTATGCAAAGGGGGAACCCGTGGGGAGCGGGGAACGGGGGAACGAGGAATGTTAAATGTTGAATGTTGAATGAGCAACAGCCGGAACATTCAACATGCAACATTCAACATTCAACATTCCCCGTTCCCCGTCTCTAAAGAAAAAGGGACTCCAAAAGGAGTCCCTTCCATCTCATCAGTGTGTTGGGTTCAGGCCGAGACCTGAGAGGATTCGTACGACCGAATGCGAGCGGCCATCTGATCCTTCAAATGGAGTTTCCGCTTCTTCAACGTCTTCTCTTCGATTTCCTCTTCTGTGCTCATCGGATTCTTGGTCGTGAGCTCATTCAATCGCGACTCGCAAGCGTGATGCTCTTCGATCCAATGGCGGAATTGTTCATCGGCCTGGCTGAGAATCTGTTGAATGTCTGCGGTACGATTCGACATCAAACGTTTCCTCCTTTGAAGTCCCTGCACGTCGATTTTACACCCGCGCGGACAAAATGATCTGGCCTCTCTAAGGCACTGATGACACAACAGTTGAAGCTGCTTTTTGCCGCGGTTGCGTTCGTCGTTCTCGCCGCTCTCGTGACGCCGTTCGGGCGCGATCTGGCGGTTGGCGACGAGACGAAATACGGGCAGGTCGTGCGGGAGATGCGCGCGACCGGCGCGTGGTTTCTGCCGACGCTGAACGGCGTACCGTTCACGCACAAACCACCGCTGCATTTCTGGCTCGTCGATCTGCTGACGCTCCCGTTCGGCGTGGACTCAACATGGGCGTTCGTGATCCCGTCGCTCGCGGCGTTCGTTTTTCTGCTCTGGATCGTGTGGCGCATGGGCGGCCCGCTTTCGGCATTCGTGTGTGGTACGTCGCTGATGGTGTGGGTATCGGCACAGACCGCGCGGATGGACGTCAGTTTCACGGCGTTTCTGACGCTGGCGATCTGGATGTTGCAACGGTTCTTCGAGGATGGCGACCGTCGCGCTCTGCTTTGGAGCGGCGTGTGGCTCGGCGTGGCGACGCTGATCAAGGGCCCGATGGCGCCCGTCATCGCGATCGTGCTCTTCGGTTTCGAATGCTGGCGCCGCCGTGCGGTCCCGCGCGCGAACTACGTTCCGGTGATTGCCGCGATGATCGTCATTCCGCTCCTTTGGTTCGTACCGGCGATGATTCTCGGCGGCGACGCGTACACGCATGAGGTGATCGTCAAACAGACCGTCGGTCGCGCGATCGCGTCGTGGGTTCACCGCGCTCCACCCTGGTACTACCTGCTGCATCTTCCCGGCGCCGTGGTTCCGTGGTTTTTTCTGGCGGTCCTGGCGGTGAGAAGAGCGAACCGCTTTCATCTGCTGTGGATCGCGGCGGTGATCGTTCCCTATTCGCTCATGAGCAGTAAGCTCGACGTGTACATGATGGCGTTGATCCCGCCCGTCGCCTTGATGATCGCCGGTATGGGGCCAGCCCTCCGGCTGGCCGGCCAGCCAGAGGGCTGGCCCCACACTCGCTTCGCCAACATCGCGATGCTGGCCATTCTGGCGTTGGCCGGCTTTGCCCTTCCATTCGTCAAGAACCCGTACCACGTCTCGCTTCGCGGCTTGTCCATCGTTCTGGCTGGCACGGCGATCATCGGCATCATCGTCTCGCTCCTTCGGCCGCCGATCGCGTCCACCATCGCGCTCGGCCTGACATCGATCATCGCGCTGACCTTCGTCGGCCTCACGATGATGCCGTTCGTCAACGAGGTGTCGTCCACGCGCCCGCTGATCGCTGCGCTTCAAAAACAGAGAGTGCCTCCGGAGCGGATTGCGCTCTATTCGTCCCCCTATCTCTGGTCGCGCCATTTTCCGCGTGAGCTGGAGCGCGTTCGTTACGTCGACGCGGACAACATCGGCACGCCCGACGTCATCGCGACCAGCCGCGCCCATGCGAGCGAGATCGCCGCCACGCTTCGCAACTACCGTCATGTGGACCAGCTGCAGATGATCGGAAAGTGGTTCGATGTCTATCGAAAGTAGCCGGCGCACCGCATCCGCCGCCTTCATCGTTCTGCTGGCGCTGTCCGTCCTGTGGCCCGAGCCCGTGGTCGACATCAACAACCTCTGCTGCCACGCCACCCTCGGTATTGACGACCTCTCGTTCCTCGGACGCGAGGCGCCTTCGTGGGACGTAGCGTTCTGGTTCGTGACCGGGCTGTTCGTGATCGCACTCCTGCAGCGCGGTGGCGATTTTCGCGAGGTGCGGATCGAAGCGCGCGGCGTTGCGCTGCGCCGCTCGTCGTGGCTCCTCGGATTGATCGGCGTGTGCGCGATGATCGTCGCGGCCCTCTGGCGCTGGGCCGACGCACCGCTGATGGCGATCAGCGAACGCCTCGACTCTCCGCGTGTCGAGACCGTCATCCGCTACGCCAATCGATTCGGCGGCGGGATGAATCCGGTGATGATCATCGGCTTCTTTCTGCTGGCCGGCGTGGTCTATCGCACGCGCGACTGGATCTGGTACGCGGTGGCCATGGCGATCGCCGGAGCGTTTGCCGGCATCGTCGTGCAGATCGTCAAGTTCGCCGTGGGGCGCACGCGGCCGGAGTTGTGGCTCGGCCCGTTCCATCACGTGCGCGCGTCGGCCACGTCATTCCCGAGCGGACACACCGTCGGCGCGTTCGCGCTCGGCGGCGTGCTGCTGTTTCACGCCCGGTCGCGATCGCTGCGCATTGCGGCCGCGATTCTGGCCATCGGCGTCGCGGTGTCGCGCGTGCTCGCGTTCCGGCACTGGCCGTCGGATGTGACCGCATCGGCGGCGATCGGCTTGATCTGCGCCGCGACGCTGACGCGCCGGCCTAACTCGCTTCCACCAGCTCCGCAAAGTTGACGCTGACCAGCCGCGAGCAGCCTGCTTCTTCCATCGTCACGCCGTAGAGAACGTCGGCCGCCTCCATGGTGCGGCGCGAGTGCGTGATCATGATGAACTGAGTATCGCGCGACATGTCGCGCACCAGACGGATGAAGCGATCGTTGTTCACCTCGTCGAGCGGTGCGTCGACCTCGTCGAGGATGCAGAACGGCGACGGCTTGTAGCGGAAGATCGCAAAAAGCAGCGCGAGTGCGGTGAGCGCGCGCTCGCCGCCGGACAGCAGTGCGATCGACTGGTTCCGCTTGCCGGGCGGCTGCGCCGCGAGCTCGATGCCGCTTTCGAGGACGTCTTCCTCATCGAGGAGCTGCATGCGGGCCGTGCCGCCGCCGAACAACGACATGAAGATCTCGGTGAACGACGTGTTGACCGCGGTGAACGCCTCGCGGAACAGATCGCGCGACGTCAGGTTGATCTTGCGGATCGTGCCGCGCAGAGACTCGATCGACTGCACCAGATCGTCGCGCTGCGTCCGAAGAAAGGTCTCACGGGTCTCGAGCTCCTGATGTTCTTCGATGGCCAGCACGTTGACCGGTCCGATCTTCTCCAGATGATCGGTGAACCTGGCCACTTCCGCTTCCAGCGCCGCACGTGCGTCGTCGTCGGTGGGCGGTTCGATTTCGGCGAGAGCGTCAACGCCGGCGTGCAGGTCGAGCGCGATCTGCTCGCGCAGAAGCTCGAACGCCGCTTTCGCGCGATCGAGGCGGCGCTCGGCTTCGAAAAGCGCGCCTTTGGCCCCGTTCCACGCTTCGCGCGCCTGCACCGCGCGTGTTTCGAGGTCGGCAACGCGCGCTTCGAGCTCGGCCACTTCAGCCTCGATCGTCACTCGCGATTCGCTGAGCTCCGCGAGGTTCGCCGATGACCTTTCCAGCCGCGTTCGCGCATCGGCGGCGGCGGCCTCGGTCTCCTGCTGCTTGCGGACGAGCGCCTCGATCTCCTGCTGCAACTGCGTGACGCGCGCACCGAGGGAGATGACGATGCGGGAGAGGTTCTCATGCTCGCGCTGAATGGAGTTCACATTTCCGGCGGTGGTCTCGACATCCAAGCGAGCCTTCGAAGCGACGTCCGTGATCTGCTCGAACTCGCCGCGCGCGATCGTCAACTGCGATTCGTGCGAGCGGATCGACTCCTGCGTCTCGCGCTCCTGCGCCTCGAGTTGTTGCAACTCGACGATTGCGGAATCGCGCCTGGTGATGAGCTGCTGCTTTTCTTCGACATAGAGCGTCTGCTCTTCCGCCGCAACGGCGAAGTCGCGCTCGAAGCGATCGAGATCGGCGAACGCGCGATCGCGATGGCCGTGGTGCTCGCGCAGCTCGTTCTCCGCGCCGCGTGCGCGCTCTTCGGCGAGGATGCGCGCGTCGTCCGCGGCGTGAAGCTCTTCTTCCAGCGTCTGCAGATCGGCAGCGATTCTCGTCGCGCGGCTTTCCTGCGCGCCGAGCTCGGTCTCGAGATCGCTGAGCTGGCGTTTGACCGAGAACACGCCCGGCGTGCCGCCCTCGGTCTTGCCGCCGATGACGAGCGGGCCGCGAACGATGTCGCCGTCGAGCGTGACAAACGTCGCGCTCGGACGTTCCTTCGCACGCTCCAGCGCCTGCTGCAGATTGCCGACGATGTACGCCTCGGGAATGGCCTGGCGGACGGCGTCCGCGACTGGTCCATCGCCGACAACGGCGAACGCCGCATCGCCGCGACGGGTGCCGGAGTGCCCCTCATCCGCGCTTCGCGCACCTTCTCCCCGCAAGCGGGGAGAAGGGTCATATTGGTGGTGGGTCGAAACACGGGGAGAAGGGTCATGTAGGCCCTCGCCCCGCGCAGCGGGGAGAGGGTGGCCGAAGGCCGGGTGAGGGGCCGCCTCGTTGTAATCCAAAGTGATAAACGCGCCGCGACCCGCGCCACGCTGCCGCAGACGCTGAATCGCCTCGTGCGCCGTCTTCGCGTCTTCGACCACGACGGCTTTCGAAACGTCGCGCAGCAGCGTATCGAGCGCGGCTTCGTATCCGTCGCCCGCGCGAACCGACTCCGCCGCCGACTGCGCCTCGGGCACCAGCTCCAGAATCGCGGCGCGTACTGCGTCGTCCTGCGATTCGAGCGATGTGAGAAGTGTTCGCAGTGAATCGATCTTGTACGTGATCTGCGAGAGACGGTCGCGCGTGCTGGAAAGCGACGCGCGCATGGAGTCGCGCTTCGACGTGAGCTCGTCGCGTTGCGCGAGCGCTTCGCGCGCCACGTGCTGCGCTTCGACCAGCGCGGCCTCGGCCGCACGCAAGGCGGCCTCGTATTCATCGACCACTGAGCGGGCGCCGTCGCGGTTCTGCGCGGCCCGCGTGGCGGTGTCGCTCAGTTTACCGAGGTAAAACTCGCATTTTTCGACGGCCACTTCGATCTGATGCACGTGATTCCGCGCCTCGGAAATCTTCGCGATCGTGCGCATGAGCGTCTCGCGTGATCCGGTCAGCGATTTCTCGTGGCCGCGGACCTCGTCCGACTTGTCCTGGCGTTCGCGCTCGATCTGATCGGCGATCTCGCGCAGGCGATTGCGCTCTTCGCGCGCGGCATCGAGCGCGGCGCTCTTCTCGTCGAGCTGCGCCTGCTGCTCGGACGCCTCGGCTTCCAGCTCGGCGGTCTGCGCCCGCGACGTATCCGATCGCAGCGCGAGATCGGCGAGGCTCGTTTCCGACTGTTGCAGGAATGCGCGAAGACGTTCGACGTCGCCGCCGAGCGTGGCGATCTCTTCCCGAATGCTCGACGCGCGCGATGCGCGCGCCCCGAGCAGCGTGCGGTTCTCCGAAAGCGTCGTCTCTTCCGACGACGCCAGCATCGCCTGCTCGCTCTCGGATTTCTGCGCGATCTCAACGCCGTCGCGCGCCAGCTTCTGCTCGGCGTCCGCGGCGACGATCCGCCCCCTGTACAGCGAACGCTTGGCCGTCGAAAGCTGATCGGACAGCTCGCGATGGCGGCGCGCTTTACCGGCCTGCCGCTTCAGCGAGTTGAGATTGCGCGTGACCTCGGAGAGCGTGTCGTCGATCCGCAGAAGGTTCGCCTGCGTCTCGTCGAGCTTGAGCTCCGCGGCGCGGCGCTTCGTCTTGTACTTGGTGATGCCGGCGGCTTCCTCGATCAGGCGGCGGCGATCCTGCGGCTTGTTCGACAGGATCAGATCGATCTTGCCCTGCTCCATGACGGAGTAGTTGCGGATGCCGAGGCCGGTGTCCATGAGGATGTCGGAGATGTCTTTGAGACGGACGCGTTTTCCGTTGAGACGGAACTCCGATTCGCCGGTCCGGAAGACGCGGCGATGGAGCGTGATGCGGCCGTCATCCGAGCCCTCGAAGCCGTTGTCGGTCTGCAGCGTCAGCGTCACCTCACCCATGGACAGCGCGCGGCGT
>JBBRMQ010000019.1:0-31861 GCA_038230775.1 Thermoanaerobaculia bacterium | reverse complement strand
GGCCTTACCGCCTTACTCTTCGCGCACCGGAATAGCCTCCCGAAACCCGAGGTTTGCTTGACACGCACGGGAGGGGAACTTACCCTACGCGCTCGTCGTCAGGCGGGCATAACTCAGTTGGTAGAGTGCAACCTTGCCAAGGTTGATGTCGCCGGTTCGAGTCCGGTTGCCCGCTCCAAGACGCCTTTCTTCGGGCCGCCCAGCGCGGCCCGTTTTCATTTCAGGTAGCGATCGAACCAGTCGAGCATCCGGCGCATGGCGTCGATCTGGTTCTCGCGTTTCGCGAAGCCGTGGCCCTCGGCGGGATAGAAATGCGAGTCGACGGTCTTGCCGGCTGCTTTCAGGATCGAGACGACCTGCTCGGCCTCTTCCTTCGGAACGCGGATGTCGTTCTCGCCCTGCAGCACGAGCAGCGGCGCGGTGGCGTTGCCGAGGTATTTGATGGGGGAGGCGGCCTGGTAGATGGCGAGGTCTTTCACCGGATCGCCTAACAACGACTTCTCGTACTCCTGCAAGCGCGGATCTTCATGCTGCAGCATCGTCAGCCAGTCGACGATCCCATATTGCTCGACGCCTGCGGCCCAGATGTTCGGTGTCTTGCCGATGGCCATCAACGTCATGTAGCCGCCGTAGGAGCCGCCGGTGATGCCGATCTTCTTCGGATCGATGTATCCCGTCGTCGCGAGAAACTTCGCGGCGAACACCTCGTCCTGCAGGTCGCCGCCGCCGAGGTCTTTGGTGTTCATCTTCTGGAAGGCGAGGCCGTAGCCGGTCGAGCCGCGCACGTTCGGAGCGATCACCGTGTAGCCGCGCGACACGAGCGCGATCACGCTGCGATTGAACGAGTCGATCGTCTGTCCGGTCGGACCGCCGTGCGGAAGGACGACACCCGCGTTGTGTCCGTTGCGCTCGAGGTTGTACGGCACCCAGAGCAGCGCGCTGATCATCGTGCCGTCGAAGCTCTTGTAGTGCACGATCTGCGACTCCGGCAGCGCCGCGGTGTTGAGGCTGGCGATGGCCGAGCGCGTGAGTTGCGCCGCGCGCCCGCTGCTCACGTCGTAGACCCAGAAATCGGCGGGCTTCGTCGCGCCTTGATGCAGCAGAAGAATGCGATCGCCGGACGGACTGAACGCATTCGGCCGTCCTGAAAACGCGTTCACACCGGGCGGCAGTGGCAGTTGCCGCGCCGTGCCGCCGGCAACGGGCGCGAGATAGGTATCGCTGCGGCCGTCCTCGTTGACGAGGTAGCTCGCCCATCTCCCGTCGGGAGAGAAATCGCCGGCCTGCGCTTCCCATTGGAGATCGGTGAGCCAGGTGAACTTCTTCGTCGCGACGTTGAGCAGCGCCACGTTCGCAGCGCCGCCCTTCTCATTCGAAGTGACGAGCAGAGTCTTTCCGTCGGGCGAGACCGCGGTGCCGACGATGCGGACCTTGCTGGCCGGCGTCAGGTTCTCGAGCTGCCCGCTGTCGACGTCGATGCGATAGATCTCACCGATCGTTCCCGGATCGAGCCGGTTGCCGTAGAGCGTTTTTCCGTCGGGACTCCATCCAAACGTGGCCCACGTGCGGTCCGCGGTCTTCTCGCTGGTCAGGTTGCGCACCGACTTCGTGGCGAGATCCATGACTGCGAGATCGGTCATCGCCGCCGTCGTCGACTTCAGCTCGAACGCGAGCTGCTTCGAGTCGGGGGAGAAGAGCGCGCCGCTCTCCGACGACGCGGTCGAATTCGTGAGGTTGACCGGAGATCCGCCGCCCGACGGAATCGCGTAGAGATCGTAGGCCTCGTTGCCGCCGTGATCCTGCTGATAGACGATCCACCTGCCGTCGGGGGACCAGCTCGCCGACGTCTGGCGATCGTCCGACACCGCGAGTTGTACCGGCCATCCGCCGGCCGCGGCCACTTTCCACAGATTCAAGCGGCCGGTGAGATTCGTGGTGAAGGCGATCTCGGTGCCGTCGGGCGACCACGCCCCACCACCAATGTTGCGGCTGAAGAAGAGATCGTCGATGGCGATCGGGTGTGCTGTGGCGCTCTTCGCCGAGCTGATTGATCCCGGATCGGTGATCGTCCGTTCGGCCGGGGAGTGCGCGAACACGAATAGCAGTGACGAGAGCATGACCGCGGCGTTTCGCATGTGCGAATCATATCCGCCATCTCCACGGCGCGCGGGCGTCCGCGACGGGGCGGAAGGCATCGGCGAAATGCGTGATCACGAATCGCCATCGCGCGCGGTGGATCGAGATCACGTCGTACCGGATCTCGCCACCATGCGGATGAGAAGCGAGGTACTCACCGGCCAGCCGCACGAGCTGGAGCTGTTTCGCGTGGCCGACGGCCGCATAGCCCTCGCCGCCTGCAAGACTCCGGCGCGCCTTCACCTCGACGAAAACGAGCGTTGCGCCGCGCCGCACGACGAGATCGATCTCGCCACGCCGGAAGCGGACGTTGCGCGCGACGATGCGGTATCCGCGCAGACGATAGAACCACGCGGCGCGGCGCTCACCGCGGCGGCCGAGCTCGTGCGCGTTCATCGCGGCCGAGGGTACCTCGGTTAAAACCGGAGGGCGCGTTCCGAGCAAGCCTCTGTGTTTGGACCGGCTTCAGCCGGTCACGAATTTCGACCGGCTGAAGCCGGTCCACACACAGAAGCTACCGGTTTCTACCGCCGGTGGAAGTGCCGTTCGACGTCGATGTGCCTGATGTCGACGATCACGGGGCGTCCGTGCGGGCAGGCGAACGGGTTGGATGAGGCGAGCAGCTCCGCGGCGAGGCGGGCCATCTCTTCGCCGCCTAACGGCCGGTGGACCTTGATCGCGGCCTGACAGGCGAGCGATGCGCACACTTTTTCCCGTGCGCGTGTGACGTGCGACGACTTCTCCTCGATCGAGGCGTCGATCACTTTGCGCAGAAAGCGCTCCACGTCGTCGCGGCCGAGGTCGCGGGGGACGGCGGAGATTGCGAAGGAGTTTCCGGAGAATCGCTCGATCTCGAATCCGACGGCGCGCAGCTCGTCGCCGTGCGAGTCGAGGACGGCGGTCTCCGCCGCGCCTCCTTCGTTCAGGATGGGTGTCAGGAGCTGCTGCGTGACCGGTTGATGCTGCGATGCTCGCGCGAAGTAGTGGTCGTACAGCACGCGCTCGTGCGCGGCGTGCTGGTCGATGAGGCGCAGTCCGCCTGGCATGTCGATGAGGATGTAGCTCATGCGGTACTGGCCGATGACGCGTCCCTGCAGATCGCCGAGGGCATGGGTCACCTCTTCGACGGTCGTCGCCGCGGCCGCGCGCGGCTCGACGGGCGGCTGCACGACCGGACGCGCCTGAAAGAGCGGGGTGAACTCGGTTCGCGGTGGCGGCGCGTCGTAGCGCTGTGGAGCCAGGACTGAGGACTGAGGACTGAGGACTGAGAGTGAGGTGTCAGGTGGTAGAAGGCCGGCGCCCTCTTCTGCGCCGCCTAACGCGTTCCGAATGGCTTTCTCCACCACGACATGAATCGTTCCCGAGTCGCGGAAGCGTACCTCGGTCTTCGCCGGATGGACGTTCACGTCGACGGTCTCGGGGGGAACCTCGAGAAAGAGGACGATCGCCGGATGGCCGTCGAAGTCGAACGATTCCGCCGCCCGCGTCGCGGAGTGGGTGAGGACGCGATCCCTGACCAGTCGGCCGTTGACGAAGAAGAACTGGTTGCGCCGGCTGCCGAAACGCAGTCCGCGCGTTACGAATCCGGTGGCGAACGCGGTGTCGTACTGTCCCTCGATCGGTTCCAGGGCGGCATCCGCTTCTGCGCCTAACACCTGCGTCACGCGCTCGCGCACCGACAAGGCGGGCGGCAGGTCGAGAACCGTGCGCCCGTTGTGCTCGAGGCGGAACGCGCGGTCGTGCAGCGGCAGCGCGTAGGACGAGACGACCGTGACGATCGCGCGGAACTCGGCGTCCGCGCTCTTCAGAAACTTGCGCCGGGCGGGCACGTTCTCGAACAGCTCGCGGACGATGATCGTCGTCCCGCGGTCGCGCGCGGCCGGCCGCACCTCGCTGTTCTTCGTCAGCGGATCGCACTCGATGATCGTTCCGTACTCGCTCTCCCCGTCGTAGGTGAGGAGCGTGAAGCGCGAGACGGAGGCGATCGACGGCAGCGCCTCGCCGCGGAACCCGAGCGTGCGGACGCGCGTCAGGTCATCGAACTGCCGGATCTTCGACGTGGCGTGGCGTTCCATCGCCAGGACGGCGTCGTCTTCCGACATGCCGCAGCCGTTGTCGCGGATCTCGATGCGCTTCCGGCCGCCGTTCTCCAGGATCACCTCGATCGAGCGCGCGCCGGCGTCGATCGAGTTTTCGATCAGCTCCTTCACGACGGACGACGGTCGCTCCACCACTTCGCCGGCGGCAATCTGATTGATCAGATCGGAGGGAAGGATCTGGATACGGGGCACTCGGAAATTATGAATGAAGAAGTTCGAATTTCGAAGTTCGGATTGACCGGTATTCGAGCTGTTCGAACTTCCCCTTCAACTTCGAACTTCGAACTTCGAACTTCGAACTTCGAACTTCGAATGCAGAATGCAGAATGCAGAATTGTTTGGTTCCTTCTGCATTCTGCATTCTGCATTCAAATCTCGAGGACGACCTTCCCAAACGCCTCCCGATTCTCCAGCACGCGATGCGCCTCCGCGATCTCGCTCAACGGCATCACGCGATCGACCACCGCCCGCAGCCGTCCCGCTTCCACGTGCTTCATCACCTCGTGCAGCTCCGCGATGCTACCCATCGTGGAGCCGAGAATGGAGAGCTGCTTGAAAAAGACGAGGCGCAGGTTGATGGCGGCGTCGCCGGCCGCAGTGGCGCCGCAGGTGACGAGGCGGCCGCCGCGGGCCAGCGACTTCACCGACTTCTCGAACGTCTCGCCGCCGACGTGCTCCACAACGACATCGACGCCTCTCTTTCCGCTCAACCTCCGCACCTCGGCTGCGAAATCGACCTCGCGGTAGAGGATGGTCTCCTCGGCGCCCAGGGCTTTCGCGCGCCGCGCTTTTTCTGCGCTCCCGGTCGTGGTCCACACCGTCGCTCCCCACAGCTTCGCGATCTGGATGGCGGCGCTGCCGACGCCGGAGCCACCGGCCTGCACGAGCACGGTCTCCCCGGGGCGGAGCGCGGCGCGCGCGACGAGCATGTGCCAGGCGGTGAGAAAGTCGAGCGGGATCGCCGCGGCGTCGGTGAAGCTGAGCGAGGGCGGCTTTGGCAGCAGATTGCGAATCGGAACGAGCATCTTTTCGGCGGCCCCGCCATTCCGCGTCTCGCCGAAAATGCCGAAGCTCGCACACAGCGAGTCGTGCCCGGACAGGCAGGCCACGCACAAACCGCACGAGAACCCCGGCGCGACGATGACCTCATCGCCGGCGTGCCAGCGATCGTTGGGAGCAACCGACTCGATGACGCCCGCTACTTCGGCGCCGGCGATGAGCGGCAGCGGAAACTTGTGTCCCGGCACGCCGCGACGCACCCAGATGTCGAGGTGATTGAGCGCGACGGCGCGCGGCGCGACGATCGCCTCTCCCGCACCGGCCACCGGATCGGAAACCTCGGTCCACTCGAGATGATCGACTCCGCCGTGATCCCGCACTACGATGGCTTTCATGCAGTCCGAATTCTATGAGAGCCGCGGCACGCCCGTTGCTCGTGGTTTTGGCATGGCTCGCCGGATCGCTGCGTTTCTCGCCATGGTCGCGATCGTCCTCATCGTGGTCTCGGTGATGTGGCGGATCTACCGGCATCACGAATCGAGCGCCCCGGGTGATGAGGCGACGATCGTCGAGCTCGCGCACCGCGCTGCGTAAGACTCGCCGCCGGCGCTAGAACCGCACGGTCCGGATCGAGAACTTCACCTTGTTGCCGCCGAGATCCGCAGGACCGCGGACGGTGTGGGCAAAAATGGCGCTGAGCAGAACCTCGAAGTCGCGGATGCCCACGGCGGCCTCCGCCCCGATGCCCGCGTCGACGGCGTAGTCCTTCGGGCGGGCGACATCCCCCAGGCGGTAACCGACCGAGCCCGCACCGACGTAGCCGATTCCATAGAGCGTGCGCCAGTGCATGATCCATGTCCTCATGTCCCGGTTCCGGAAGATGGGCACGAAGTACTCGTTGGTCAGGTGGAATTCGTCGAGCCCCATGCCTCTAGTGCTCGTGCCGATGGATCGCAGCGCCTCGCGACCGCCGAGGTTGAACATTTCGTAACGGGGAACGGTATAGCGCTCGATCTGGGGACGGTTGTCGACCCCCGGAAGGGGATTCGCTGTCGTGCTGCGGAAAGGAATGGTGCCAAGGTGAGCCCTGGTCACGATGAACGAGGTCGGCGTGATGTCCCAGCGGCGGAGCGCCTCTCCTTCGAACTTCGTGTATCGGTAATCTCCGGTCGAGATTCGCGCCGATTCGGTAATTGCTGCCGCGTAGCTGAATTTCTGCGGCCCGATTTCCCGAAACGCGGTCAGCACCGGAATCGTGCGACCTCGTGATTCGCCGACGATGGCGTTCAGGTGCTCGTCGAACTGGGTGCCGTACTGGTAGCCGACCTTCGTGTACGTGTTGTTTTTCCGGTTGTCGGTCTCGGTGACGTCGCCGAAGGTGAGGCGGTCGTCCTGCACCAGCCAGAAGTAGCGGTGGTTGTAGTCGCGCGGAAACCCCATGAGGAAGAGCCCACCGCGAACACGCTCGAACTCCTGCTTGGAGCTCGATCCGACGTCCGGAAAGCCGATGGAGTCGAAGACGCTGATCTTGTAGGTGAATGTCTTCGCGTAGTACTTGTAACGAAGGTACGTGCTGATGTCGCCGTTGATGAAGCGATAGGTGATCTGACTCTCGAACAGCACGTTCTTGATCAACTTCCGCAGCCGGATATCCGCCTGACCCTCGGGAAGATAGATGTTGACGTTCGGCAGGGAGTCGCGACGGTCGGAGGAGGTTCCCGCGGCGCGGGACAGGATCGAAGGCGGTTCGGTCAGCGCCGGCGTCGACGGGGGAGGCTGGGTCGGTGGCGGCGAGGTCGGAACGGGGGCCGGCGGCGCGGGTGATGGAGCCGGCGGCTCCTGGCCAAAGACAACGGTGGCGCCGAGAAGCGCCAGGGTGAGGGTCAGTGCGAGGCTACAGCGCATAGTCGACAGGTGAGGCTCCCAGACTCATGGTATGGTAAACTTTGTCACTTGAGGCGTTTACCAAAATTGTGATGCCTTGACTGGCATACGGTTTGTAAGCCGCGGGCATTATACGATGCGGGCGAAAACCGTGCGGAACTTTAGGAGGTGTGATTTGCTGCGTCTCAGTCATCGAGTCATCTTTGTGTTGTGTTGCCTGGTGGTTGCGCCTTTGTTCGCGCAATCCGGCATGAGCGGAACCAGTTCGACGATGATGATGTCGGCCTGGGATCAGACGAAGATCCCCGCTCCCACCTCTACCGGCGAGACCGGACTGTTCACCACGCAGACGGGATTCACGCTGCATCGCGGCGACGTCTCGTTCGGCGTGTATGCGCAGAACTGGCGCATTCTCGCCGCTCCTGCTCGTCAGTACACACGTCCTTCGAGGCGTAGCTACAAGGACTACGGCATCGATCGCGATCAGTTCAGTGCATCGGTGGGTTTCGGCCTGACCGATCGCTGGGAAGTGAGCGCGATGCTTCCGTACGAGCGCTATCGCGGTCAGGGTGGCGATCGCGCCGGCTTCGTCAACGGCTGGCTCTATCAGGGCAAGTTCAGCGACAGCGGCATGGGCAACGTCCATCTGGCGACGAAGTTCGGCATCCTCCCTCCGGAAAGCCCGACCAATTTCGCCGTGTCGCTTTTTACCGATCTTCCGACCGGTGACAAGAACAGCGGCCTCTCGACCGGCAACGCCAACTGGGGCATCGGCGGCGCCTGGACACGCGGCATCGCATCGGTCTCCGGCGAGTACGCCATCATCGGGAAGCGCACCGCCAGCCACACCAACGCGCCCGCGGTCTTCGGCGCGAACGACGTCGACCTTCCGAACGAGATCCGCCTCAACGGCGGCGTGAACATGCCGATCCACTGGTGGAGCACGACCAACTGGATCAGCGAGCTGAACACCGTGTTCTACAACGGCGGTGACGTCAAACCAAAAGCACCGATCTTCCTCGTGACCGGACTGCGTCACTGGTTCGGCAACAGCGGCTGGGCGCTCAATGCCGGTGTTCGCTGGAACGTCGGCAAATTCAGCTACGACAGCACCGAGTGCCGCGTCACCGAGCTTTCCGACTGCGGCGTTTCCGGCCTCGTCGGCCTGACCTTCGCGCCGCTGCACATGGCCGCGATGGCAGCCGCAGCACCGGCAGCACCGATCTCGCTTCCGCCGCCGTGCGCGCCGCAGGCACCTCCCCCGCCGCCGATCGCTCCGCCTGAGGCGCCTGTTGCGCCGCCGCGCGTGCCGACCGAGATCCGCACCGACGAGATCCACTTCGAGCCGGGCTCGGCCCGCCTCACGAACATCGCCAAAGCGATCCTCGACGACGTCGCACTCCGCATGAAGCAGGAACCGACTTCGACCGCGATCGTCATCGGCTACACCGACAACCGCGAGGCGACGGGTCCGAACAAGGATCTCGACCGCCGCCGCGCCGAAGCAGTGCGCGACTACCTCGTCAGCCGCCACGGCATCGACGCTTCCCGCATCACGATCGAAGGCCGCGACGCACGCGAGCCGGTCGGCGACAACAACACGGCCGAGGGCCGGTTGAAGAACCGCCGGGTGGTCATCCGTCTGATGCTGCCGTAACTCCAACATCCAAGATGCATCTGCGAAGGGCAGCCGCGAGGCTGCCCTTCCTGTTTGAAGCGAGAGTTCGACATGTTGAACGCCAGGCAACGCCAGTTTCTGAAGGGTCTCGCGCACGCGCTGGAGCCGGTCGTCCGTATCGGCAAGGCCGGTCTCACGCCGGGGATCGTGGAGGAGACGCGCAAGTCGCTGCTGTCGCATGAGCTCATCAAGGTGCGCATCGAGCAGGAAGAGTCTGCGGACCGCCGCGAGCTCGCCGAGCAGCTGGCGCGTGACACCGGCGCGGAGATCGCGGCGACGATCGGCAAGCTCGCGATTCTCTACCGCACCCGCGACGAGAAGCCGAAGATCAAGTTGCCCCAGTAGACGGGGGGCGCGGGTCGCGGGTCGCGGGTCGGGAGTACCAGGTCACCGTTGCGATCTTGCGATGATTCGGTCGCCGGCTCGCCGCTCGCGTCAATTTTGCCGACAGCAAGTGCCAGGCGCGCTGACCAACTTCATGGGCCGCTCGCCTGATCTTGCGCGCTTTTCCGACTCCTTACTGCCGTTTGCTCTGATCGTGATGCAGCGGCAGCTCGTGAAGGCGCGCGGCGTTTGCCTCATTCCGCTTCTTCGCCTCGGCCGAGGTGAAAAACGTCCAGGCGGCCGCGACTGGCTGGTGATCCGAGGCTCGCTCTGCGTAGATGACGACGTGCCGCTGTGCGCGTTTGGAACGTTTCGGGCGGATCGTGGCGATTCCGGTTGCCGGATCGAAGCTGGCGGTTCCCGACTCTCCGAGTAGCAGAATGTGGACGCTCGCGGGGTCGAGCGCCGCGGGTTGCTGGATCACGGCGGTCACAGTTGACGGTGACGCAACGCCTCCATTTGGTGGATTCATGTCGCGCACCTCGAGAGGAAGCGCTCCGGCGGCCTTGGTGAAGTCGACGATCGTCGTATCGCTCGTCATCGGCGATCGCCTCAGCTCGAACAGGTTCGTACCGCGTTGGTTGAAACCGAACCAGCTCGTGAGCCCGCAGAGATATCCCGCCTGCGCCGCCTCCTTCGCCACCCCGGCATCCCAGTCGCCGTACGGATACGCCAGAAAGCGCACCGGTTTGCCCGTCTGTTTCTCGAGGATCGCCTTGCTGTTCGCGAGCTCGCCGTGAAGCCACTGCGCGTAGTCCGCGTCGCTCATGTCCGCGTGAGACTTGCGGAGGAGGTGCGGATGGCTGACGGTGTTGCTCTCGACATCGACGCCAGCATTGGCCAGTTCGACCACCTGCGGCCATCGCAGCGCCTTCGCGCCGTTCCGAAGAAAATTCGGATAGATGAAGATTGACCACGGATATCCGAATCGTTTGAGGATCGGGAAGACGGTGGTGTACGAGTCAACGAATCCGTCGTCGACGGTGATGACGATGGGGTTCGAAGGCAGCGAGTCGCGCTTGCCGGCGATGAGTTCGTACGCATCAGCGAGCGGAACCACGTGATAGCCGGCCGCTGACAGGTACTGCATCTGATCCTCGAAATCCTCAGTGCTCACCGACCATCCGAGCTGCGGCACGGGCTCGACCTGATGGTAGGCGAGGATGGGGATCTGGACTCCCGCCGCGAGCAGGGATGGCGCGAGGAGCATCACGAGAATCAAGGACCGCATGCGCTCTGGTCGGTGCAACGCGGGTGCCGTTTGAAGTTAGGAAGTCAGGAAGTTAGGAAGTTAGGAACTATGGTCTTCCCAGCTCAGCGACGCTGCAATCCGCTGCCGTGGATCGCGCCACCGCCGCCGGTACGCGCGACCGTTGGAGACGTGGGCGCAACGTCGATCGCGGGACAATCCTGCGCGGGCAGGACGGGCGCAGCGGGCAGGCGGAACGTCCACATCGCTTCCACGCGGCGGCCGGTCTTCGAGTCCGTGGCCCAGACGAGCGCGCGCTGGAACGTTCCCTTGAGCGCATTGCGGACCGTGATGCTCACCGAGCCATCGCGTGGGTCATAGGTGTAGGGAAGCGTTCCGGCCATCGACAGCAGCGCCATGCCGACCGAGCGCGGATCGACGGACCTGAAGTTGGGAATCTTTGCTGCAATCGTCAGCGACGGCTCGACGTCGAGAATCTGTCCCGGCTGCGGCGTCATCTCTTCGAGCTTCATCGATCCGGCGCCGAGGAAGCGGCGGAAGGTGGAGAAGTCCATCTGCTTGTCGATGACGACGCGCTTCATGCGCAGCGGATCGCTGTTGCGGCGCACGCGGCCGAAGTCACAGGTGAGAGCCGCCGAGTATCCGGCGTGCGCCACGCTGGGGACGAGGTAGTGATCGTAGTCGCCGTACGGATAGGCGAGGAAGTTCACCGCGCGCCCCGTGGCACGCTCGAGCGTGCGCTTGCTTTCCGCGAGCTCGTGATCCAGCCATGCCGCATAACGCTTGTCGTCGAGCGATGCGTTGCGGCGGCGCGTGAGAAAGGGATGGGAGAACGAGTGGCTCTCGATGTCGACGCCGGCATCCGACATCTCTCTCACCTGCTTCCAGGTGAGCGCGTACGGCGTCTGTCCGATGATGTTGGGATAGATGAAGACAGTGAACGGGAAGTGCCGCTTCTTCATCTCGGGGAACACTTCGGTGTAGGTGCTGCGCCAGCCGTCATCGATCGTGACGACGACCGCGTTCTTCGGCAGGGAGTCCTTCTTGCCGACGGCGTAATCGTATGCGTCGCGAAGCGAGACGACCGTGTATCCGGTCATCGCCAGATAGCGCATCTGCTGCAGAAAGGTCTCGCGGCTGATCTCCATGCGAGGGTCCTGCGGCGATTCGACGATGTGATAGCAGAGAACCGTCGCGCCGTCCTGCGAGGCGATGTCGGGCACGCGCGCCGATAGCGTTGAAGAGACAACTAAAGTAAGAATCGCGACCCACAACGCCCGCGCCTTCATGTGATCACCCGCTCAGTACGAGAAAAAATTCGCCTGGCCCTCTGCAATGAGAATGCCGCCACGATTATAGTTCTTACGGGCGGCGTGTGAACGGAATCCAATCCACCGTTTGACGGTTCCAGCCCTCTGCAGTTAGAGTCACCCACCTTCAACGGAGGCAGTTTCCGTCCATGGATCGCCAGCACAGACAAGACCTGAAGCACGACAAGTTCGTCGATGAGATCGGTACGCTCTCGACCGCAGCCCGCGAGAACCAGCGCCTGCTCGTCACGATCACTGCGGCCGCGGTCGCCATTGCCATCCTCGCCTACGGGATTTACTTCTACCGCAGCAATCACGAGCAGAAAGCGCAGGACGCGCTGGCGGCGGCCATGGACACCATGGACTCGCCCCTCCTTCCTCCCGCCGGCCAGCCAGCTCAACAGCAGCCGGCGCCGGGAGCCAAGTACAAGACTGACGCCGAGCGCAGCGCCGCCGCCGAGAAACAGTTCCGGGCGGTGGAATCCAATTACAGCGGATCGGACGCCGCCGACGTCGCGAAACTCTACCTGGCGCGTCTCGACGCGCAGCGCGGCGATACCACCAACGCCCGCGCCCTTCTGCAGCAGTTCATCGCCGGTCATCCGAAACACCTTCTGGTGGGCACCGCGCGCTACAGCCTCTATCAGCTGCGCATCGAAGCCGGCGAAGCACCGCAGGTCGTGAGCGAAGTGAGCGCCGAGCTCGTGAAGACGGAACCTGTGTTACCGGCTGACAGTCTTCTCGTGGTTCTGGCACATGCCTACGAGGCGCAGGGCAACGAAGCGAAGTCGCGCGACACATACCGCCGCATCGCGACCGAGTTCCCGGAATCGCCGTATGCGATCGAAGCGCAGCGCCGCATGGGCCCGGCCGCCTAACCGCGCCGCGCGGAAGGGGCGGACATGCACGTCATCTCCGCCATCATCCTCGTTCTCTGGCTGTCCGCTCTCGGCCGCACGATCCTGAACCTCGTTCTGCTGCCGAAGCTCTTCGCCTTGGCCAGGCCGCTGCGCGAGCCGCTGGTGTCGGTGGTCATCCCCGCGCGCAACGAGAGCCTGGTCATCGAGAAAACAGTCCGCGCCTTTCTGGCGCAGGACTATCCGCGTCTCGAGATCATCGTCGTCAACGATCGGTCCGACGATTCCACCGGTGAGATTCTTGCCGCCATCCGTGACGATCGGCTGATCGTCATCGACGCAGAGGAAACGCCCTCAGGCTGGCTCGGAAAGCCGTGGGCGCTGGAGCAGGGTGCGCGCCGCGCGAGCGGAGAGCTGCTTCTGTTCGTCGACGCCGATCTCGTCTACGCACCTGCCGCGGTGCGCGCCGCCGTCTCGGAGATCGAGCGCGATGGCGCTTCCCTCATCACGCTTTTTCCCTTCTTCGAGATGCACACCTTCGGCGAGCACGTCGGCATGCCCCAACTGCCGTTCGTGCTCACCGCGCTTCCGGTGTGGCTGTTCAATCGCTGGCAGCGTCCGCGGCTGGCGCTCGGCGGCGGCTCCGGAAACCTCATCCGGCGCGAGGCCCTCGAATCGGTGGGATTCTTTTCGCCGCTGCGTGACTCGGTCATCGATGACGTTGCGTTATCCCGGCAGGTTCGGAAGAGCGGCGGCCGCACGGTTGCCGTTCGCGCCGAACGCCTGGTGCGCCTGCGGATGTATCGCGGTGCCGGAGCGATCATCGAAGGATTCACCAAGAACTTCTTCGTCGCCCTCGGCCGCAGCTACATCGCGGCGGCGATGTTCCTTCTATTCTTCGTTGTCGCACATCTGCTGCCGTTTGCCCTGGCCCTGACTGGCGTCCGGCTGGCGATCGCCACCGTCGCGACCATCATCATCACGCGTCTCGTTCTGTTCGGAGCGCTCGGCTACTCGCTGTGGAACGCGGTCCTGCTTCATCCGCTCATGTCGCTGCTCTGGATCTGGATTCTCATCCGATCGGTCTGGATCACCGGCATCCGCAAGGAAGTGCGCTGGCGGGGTCGTGTGTACGACGCGGGGCAGACGCGTTTCGGCGGCGACCGGTGATATAAGGCGAAGCGAGGAGATGCAATGAGTGACAAGCCCTTTTTAACCGATGTTCAGGAGTTGCGCAGACGAGCACGCAAACACATTGAAGAAGGTGCGGTGACCGAAGGCTACCGCGCGAACCGCGACACCGTGGTGAAACTGCTGAACGAGGCGCTGGCGACGGAGATCGTCTGCGTGCTGCGTTACCGGCGGCACTACTTCATGGCGCAGGGGATGAACGCCGACCCGATCGCCACCGAGTTTCTGCAGCACGCGAACGAAGAGCAGGGACACGCGGACCAGATCGCGGGTCGCATCGTGCAACTCGGCGGGTCGCCCAACTTCAGCCCGGACGGACTGCTGATGCGCTCGCATTCGGAGTACGTGGAAGGCTCGACCCTGGTGGAGATGATCAAGGAAGATCTGGTCGCCGAGCGCGTGGCGATCGACTCATACACGGAGATGATCCGTTACATCGGCGAGGACGACATCACCACGCGCCGCATGCTGGAAGGCATTCTGGCCGTCGAGGAAGAGCACGCTGATGATCTGTCGAGCTTCCTGCACGATATGAAGAAGTAGTGCTGGTCTTGGTGTGTGGGCCGGCTTCAGCCGGCCATGACCGGCTGGAAGCCGGTCCGCGCACACCGAGTCGGAATAGCTGTTTGTTGTAGTGAGTGCCATGCTCGAGACGAACGATTTTCCGACCCGCGACCCGCGACCAGCAGCAACTCGCGACGACGCTCTCCTCGACGCCTACTCACACGCCGTAACGTACGCCGCGGCGCGCATCACGCCCTCGGTGGTCAACGTCGAGGTGCCGAAGCGCGGCGGCGGCTCGGGATTCTTCTTCACGCCCGACGGCTTCATCCTCACGAACAGCCACGTCGTGAGCGGCGCATCGGAGGTGAATGTGGCGCTGCTCGACGGCTCGCGCTACGGCGCATCGATCGTCGGCGATGATCCGCACACCGATCTCGCGGTGATCCGCATCTCGGCGCCGAGCCAGACCGCGGCGCGCTTCGCCGACTCCGACGCGATCCGCCCGGGCCAGCTGGCCATCGCCGTCGGCAATCCGTACGGCTTCCAGTGCACGGTCACCGCTGGCGTCGTGAGTGCGTTAGGCCGCACCATGCGCGCCAGGAGCGGACGACTCATCGACAGCGTCATCCAGACGGACGCGGCGCTGAATCCGGGCAATTCCGGCGGCCCGCTCGTCGACTCGCGCGGCGAGGTGATCGGCGTGAACACCGCGGTGATCGCCATGGCGCAGGGAATCTGCTTCGCCATCGGCATCAACACGGCGAAGTTCGTCGCCGTACGTCTCATCCGCGACGGCCGCATCACGCGCAGCTTCATCGGAGTCGCCGGCCAGAACGTTCCCCTGCACCGGCGGATCGTCCGCTACTACGATCTGCAGACCGAATCTGGCGTTCTCGTCATGTCGGTCGAGAAGGGGAGCCCTGCCGAGAAAGCGGGTCTGCGGGAGGGCGACGTCATCCTCTCCTTCGGTGAAAAGCCCGTCACCTCGGTCGACGATCTTCACCGGATCCTCACCGAAGAACAGGTGGGAATCGAGGCCTCCCTGTCGATCATCCGCACGACCGAAAAAATCGCGGCAACGATCGTTCCGGCACGCGCGGACGAGCGCTGAGCGCGTCCGGCCGCTGTCAGGGAATATGATAGTCTCGAAGCGGATTTGTTCTCTTTCCCGGACCTATGTCGAAGCCTGCTGAACGATACGCGCAGCTCCTCGATCAGATCATCCGCCCATTCGATTTGACGCACGATTTCGGACGCAAGCGTGCGTACGAAGCGGCGATCGAGTATGCGCGGCAGCATCTGGTCGAAGACCCGCACTGCAACGATTTCCTGAAGGCAGCCGCCAAGCGCCTGGGCTTCGCCGCGATCACGTTCGACACGCTCGAGAGCCGCGTGAAGCTTCCGAAAAACGCGTGGCTCGACGTCTGGATCTCTGATGAGGATGACGAGGTCGCGCTCACCGGGACGCGCGAAGGCATCCAGTACATGATCGACCTCCTCACGCAGCTGCGCGACGCGAGCGATCCGGAGCAGCACATCCATCTCGACCGCGCCGTGCTGCCGATGACCGAGAACTCCGCGAACCTCGTCCTCTTCAAGGAAGAAGAGCCGTGGTTCACCGGCGCCGCCTCCGACGGATTGCAGGAGCCGTTTCCGGAGCGCGAGATCGATCCGAAATCAATCTACGCCATCCAGTTCATTCACTATCCGCCCGAGGATCTGCCGATCAGCGCGCATCGGCTGTATCGCGTGCTGGGCGTGGAAGTCAATGACGGCGCCTCGCCCACGCTGAAGGAATTCGGCGACGGCGGCGACAGCCGCTATTACAAATTCACCTTCGTCGCCGACAACGAGGAGAAGTTCACCTATACCTTCCACCTCGACGACCCGGCCGTGAACTACTTCACGCACCGCGAGATTCTGAGGCTCGCGATGCGGACGGTGTAACTGCGCGGCTTCGCCGCGCGTTATCGGTTGTCGGTTGTCGGTTGTCAAAACCGATCGCGTCAGCTAGCGATCGAGTCAACCAACCGCGGCTTTTGACAACCGACAACCAACAACTGACAACGCGCGGCGCAAGCCGCGCACTTAGATCGCTTGCGTGCAGAACTTGCAGCGCGCGGCGCCCACCGGAATCGCCGAAAGACACTGCGGGCAATCCTTCATGTTCGGCGTCACGACCTCCGCGGGCTTGCGCGTCATCTTGTTCATCTGACGGATGACGAGGAAAATCGCCACCGCCACGATGAGGAAGCTGATGACCACGTTGACGAACACGCCGTAGTTCAGCGTGGCGGCGCCCGCGGCCTTTGCCTGCGCCAGCGTGTCGTAGTGTCCCGGCGACAACGTGACGAAATAGTCGGCGAAGTCGTGATTGCCGACCAGCACGCCGATCAGCGGCATGAGGATGTCGTCCACAAACGAGGTGACGATCTTTCCGAACGCGGCGCCGATGACCACGGCCACCGCGAGATCGATCACGTTTCCCTTTAACGCGAACTCTTTGAACTCCCTGACGAGACTCATGGCATCCCTCCTGCGGATGATCGTATAGTCGCCCGCGCATGATTCGGCAAATTGCTGTGGTCGGCAGTGGCACGATGGGGCGCGGAATTGCGTACCTCGCCGCCCTGGCCGGCTACGACACCGTGATCCATGACGTCGACAACGGCGCTCTCGACGCCGCTCGAGCTTCGATCGAGTCGACACTGCGTAAAGGCGTTGAAAAGGGGAAAGTTACCGACCAGCAGGCGCGCGCCGCTATGGAGCGGTTGCAGATGATTCCCGACCTCGAGCCCGCCGTCAGAAGCGCCGATCTCGTCATCGAGGCGGTGCCGGAAGACATGGAGCTCAAGCGCGAGCTCTTCTCTCAGGCCGACGTTTTCTGCGGCGAAGAGACGATCCTCGCATCGAACACCTCGTCGATCTCCATCACGACGCTCGCCGGAACCGTTGAGCGCCGCGACCGCTTCGCCGGCATGCACTTCTTCAATCCGCCGCACCTCATGAAGCTCATCGAGATCGTGCGTGGCGAGCGTACTTCGGACGAGACCGTGGCCGCGGTCCGCGCGGTCGCCGAGAAGATGGGGAAGGAACCGATCATCGTGCACGACTCGCCCGGCTTCGCGTCATCGCGGCTCGGTGTGGCGATCGGACTGGAAGCCATCCGCATGCTCGAGGAAAACGTGGCGTCGGCAGAAGACATCGATCGCGCGATGGAGCTCGGCTACAACCATCCGATGGGACCGCTGCGGCTGACCGATCTCGTCGGCCTCGACGTCCGGTTGAGCATCGCGGAGTATCTGGCGTCGAAACTCGGCCCGCGATTCGAGCCACCGGCCCTGTTGCGCCGGATGGTGAGCGAGGGAAAGCTCGGCCGGAAAACCGGCCAGGGCTTCTACCAGTGGGATGAGCGATGAGTCTTACGACGCCTTCGCCTACGCCTACGACCAGGCGCTCGGCGATCGCTTCTTCCGCGCCGCCCGCCGGCTGTTGAACCGCGTCCTGGAGAACCATCGGATCGAGGTTCGAACGCATCTCGATCTCGCGTGCGGAAGCGCGCTGGCGATCGAGTTCTTCGAGCAACGCGGATTCGCATCGACGGGTCTCGATCGATCGCTGCCGATGCTGGAGGTCGCGCGCCGGCGCGCGTCGCGTGTCATCGCCGGCGATCTGCGCGCGCTCCCGCTTCGCGCGACGTTCGGTCTCATCACCTGCCTGTACGACAGTCTCAATCACTTCGACGAGCTCGCGGATGTGTTCCATCAGATCCGTGCACGGATGAACGCGGAATCGCTGCTCGTATTCGACATGAACGATCCCGACGTGTATCCGGCGATCTGGGGCATGGTCGAGCCGTACGTGGCCGAGGGGCCGGATTTTCATCTGGAGATTGCGACGAGGTTCGATGCGCCATCGGGCCGCGGCCACGCGCTCGTGCGCGGGTGGGCGATGGTTGGCGACCGGCGTGTCTCGATCGAGGAACGCCACCAGCAGCGCGCGTACTCGCAGGAGGAGATCGAGGCCGCGCTCTCTGCGGCCTCGCTGAAGCCGGTCGAAGTCATCGACTTCGATCCCTTCGGCGAGTCGCGGCGGGTGAAATTGTTTTATGTTTGCCGGGCGTTAACTTTAGATTCATGAAGCCTTTCGACATCGGATCGGTCCGCATTGACCCGCCGCTGGCGCTCGCGCCGATGGCGGAGGTGACGGACACCTATTACCGCTCGCTCATCAAAGAGCTCGGCGGGGCGGGGCTGGTGGTGTCGGAATTCATCTCCGCTGAGGGTCTGACGCGCGACAACACGCGCACCAAACAGATGCTGGCCTTTTCCGAGGCGGAGCGTCCGGTGGCGATTCAGATTTACGGCGGCGATCCGGATCGCATGGACGATGCCGCGGCCATCGTCGAGGAAGTCGGCGTCGACATCGTCGACATCAACATGGGTTGCCCGGTGAAGAAGGTCGTCAGCCACGGCGCGGGCTCGGCGCTGCTCAAGGATTTCGATCGCGCGTCGCGCATCGTCGACAAGATCAAGAAGCGGGTGAAGATTCCGGTCACCGTGAAAGTGCGCAAGGGGTGGGAGAGCGACGACGTCCTGCCGCTGCTCAAGCGATTCGAGGACATCGGCGTATCGGCGATCGCCATTCACGGCCGCACGCGCAACGAGGCTTACACCGGCGCGAGCGACTGGGGCTACATCGCGCAGGTGAAGAGCGAGCTGAAGATCCCGGTGTGGGGCAACGGCGACGTGAAGACGCCGGCGGACGCGAAGCGTATGTTCGAGCAGACCGGCGTCGACGGCGTGATGATCGGCCGCGCCGCGCTGCACAATCCGTTCATCTTCCGCGACATCGTCTTTGGCACGTCGACGAACGACGTCGATCATCGCCTGGAGGCGATGCAACGTTATCTGTCGAAGATCGCAAGCGCACCGCAGCCGGACAAGTGGAAGCTGCACAAGGCTCGCACGGTCATCGGCTGGTTCTCCAAAGGCATCGCGCACGGCAAGGACCTCCGCACCGGCCTGGCCGACATGACCTCGGTCGCTGACGCGCAGCGTCTTCTGGAACTGGCGCGAGACCGAGTCGCAGCATAGCGAGGACTGAGGACTGAGCGATGAGGACTGAGATACCCCCTCGTCCTCAGTCCCCAGTCCCCAGTCCCCAATCCTGAATGTCTTTTCCATCTCACATCGCCCAGATCTTCGAGGCGTTCGGCGTTCCTGCCGATACCAAGGCCGCGCTGTACGACCTCTATGTATCGATGGGCGATGAGGTCCTCGAAGTGTTCAGCGACATTGCCGACAATGTGGATCCGTCGCAGCTGCGGCCGGAGCATTGCCAGGCGATTCGCGCGGGCGTGGTGGAGCGTTTCCTCACGCGCAACCATCCGCGCTGGCGTGACGGCCAGCCGACCGCCAGTCTGTACCATCCGCGCGTCACCGAAGGGCGAGCCTCGGGCATCGCCATTCCGTTAGGCGCGCAGGCGCCGAAGGGGATCGATGACGATCAGCCGGTACCCGACGGAATGCTGGTGCAGGGGCGCAATGCGCATTACGGCGGACGGCAGGAGACAATTTCCTTCGACGTGATCGCGTCGGATCTCCGGGACGCGATCGCCATCGGCAACGCGGCCGGGCAACAGCACACGCTTCCCGGGTCGGTGGGGGAGACGAGCGGATCGCTCGATGTCGAGCGCTCGCTCGCGTTGATCTGGGAAGTGCAGCCGAACGTCTTCAAGCCGTCGGGCGATCGCAATCGTGCGATCGCGAAGATCTATCGCCGGCACCGCAACTGGCACGTGATCACGCTCGTTGCGGCAATCGACTGGCTGCAGTCGAAGAACTTCCGCATCTACATTCTCAAGGGCGAGGGGTTGTCCGCGACGCACGAAGTGAATGCCGCGAAGCCCGTGACGCCGATGATCGTCGCTCTCCACAACCGCACCGTTCACAAAGTCATCGACGGCCTCGGCATGAAGCTCGCCGACGCGACGCCCGACGACGAGATGCTGCTCCTCGGCAGCGAGGTCATGAACGTCGGACTGACGAAGCACGTGACTTCGTTCGGGGCGGCCGGGGCGATCTGGCGGGCGGAACCGGCGTAGCGGAAGACGCGGAGCGATGTGTGGGGCCAGCCCTCCGGCTGGCCGGCCAGCCAGAGGGCCGGCCCCACTCTGCCGCTGCGCGGAGATGCCGGCTGTCCCGCAGAATAGCGCCTCGGGCTCTGGTGTTCCTGTCAATTCCATGTCCAAACGCGTCGGAATGATCTCGCTCGGCTGCCCCAAGAATCTGGTGGACGCCGAGATCATGCTCGGGCAGTTGCGCGAGCAGGAGGAGCTCACGATCACGAACGACCTCGATGCGGCCGACGTCGTGATCGTGAACACCTGCGGGTTCATCGATGCCGCCAAGCAGGAGTCGATCGATACGATCCTCGAGATCGCCGACCGCAAGGGCAAAGGCGTCGAGCGGCTGATCGTCACCGGTTGCATGGTGCAGAAGTACCGCGCCGACCTTCAGCAGTCGATTCCGGAGATCGACGCGTTTGTCGGCCTCGATCATCTGGAGGCGATCACCGCGGCGGTGAGTGGCGATGTCGATGCGGCACCGGCGAAGCGCAAGATGTCCGCACGGCTGTACGAAGATCTGCCGCGCGTCCTCACGCAGGGAACCGCGCACGCGTACCTCAAGGTGTCGGAAGGCTGTTCCAATGCGTGCACGTTCTGCGCGATTCCGCAGATGCGCGGCAAGTTCCGCTCGCGCACGATCGACTCGCTCATTCGCGAGGCGCAGTCGCTGCAGGGTCAGGGAGTCAAAGAGCTCTGCCTGGTCGCGCAGGACACCACGCGTTACGGCCAGGACCTCGGACTGGAGCGCGGTCTGACGCAGCTCGTGGAGACGCTGCTCAGCGACACCGACTTCGAATGGATCCGCTTCCTCTACGCATATCCGGGCTCACTCGACTGGTCGCTCTTCGAGTTGATGGGACGCGAGAAGCGGTTCGTGTCGTACTGCGACATTCCGCTGCAGCATGTCTCGGCGAATGTGCTCGAGAAAATGCGCCGCCCCGGCTCGCCGAAGGATTACCGCGAGATGGTCACACGCATGCGCGAGCTCGTGCCCGACCTTTCGCTGCGAACGACGTTCATCACCGGCCATCCCGGCGAGACGGCGAAGGACTTCGGCGAGCTGTACGACTTCGTCCAGTGGGCGGCATTCGATCAGATGGGCGCGTTCGTCTATTCGCCGGAAGAGTTCACCCCCGCGGCGAAGATGGACGACCTGCCGACGCGCAAGACCGCGGAGCGCCGCCGCGACAAACTCATGGAGCTGCAGCAGAAGATCTCGCGCTCGCGCAACGAGGCGAAGATCGGTCAGACGTTCGACGCCATCGTGACGGGCACCTGCGACGAGACCGAGCACCTGCTCGAAGGACGTCTGGTCGGACAGGCTCCGGAAATCGACGGCCGTCTCCTGATCAACGACGGGATCGAGCTGTTAGGCCCGCTCCCCGCGTTTGCGCGCGTGTCGATCAGCGATGCGCACCCGTACGACGTCGTCGGCGCGGTCGTCGCCTAGGAAGGCTCTGCACCAGTGCAGCCGCCCCTCATCCGCCCTTCGGGCACCTTCTCCCCGCACGCGGGGAGAAGGGCAATATAGGGTGGTGGCCCTCGCCCCGCTTGCGGGGAGAGGGTGGCCGAAGGCCGGGTGAGGGGTTTCTCGCACTTGCGAGAGAGCTTCCCTAGCAGCGGATCAGACGGGGCCTAACACGCCGCGACACCGCGGTTCACGATCTTCCACTCACCGGAAGCGTCCCGCCGCAGATCGAACATGTAGCCGGTGCCGCAACTCATGGTGACCGTTCCAGGCTGTGGTGCGGCCACCGGCCCATACCACAGAGTCACATGGGCCGTGTCGCCTGCGATGTCCAGCCGGTCCAGGCGCGCATAGCCCGAAGGAAGCGGCGAGCCGGAGGGTGGCGCGGCGAAGTCGACGCCCGCCCGCAAGTCGGACGCCAGCTTCTCCCCGCGAATGAGGTGCTCGAATTTCGGCGCCGTCGCGATGACGGTGCGCAGGACGCTCTCGAGGTGCCTCGATGCGATCGCCGGCAGGACCCGCGTGGTGATGCCGCCGGCCTCGAAGCCAAAGACCGCGCCGATCGAGCGCGCGATGTCGGTCGGCGCAGCGTCATCCTCAAAACGACCCGAGACGATGCCGCTGCCCCAGAACATGAGCGGCACGTGCTGATCGTTCTCGACTGGCTGCCCGTGCGTCGTTCCCGTTCCGCTGTAATCCCAGATGTAGCCCGGCTTGAGCGTGAACAGGACGTCGCCGGAGCGATCGGCGCGAAAGGACAACCGCACGGCGGCTTCGACGTCATCGCTCGGCGGCGTCATCGTCATCAGCTCGCTGTTCGTGAATGCATGCGAGAAGCCTTTCATCTTTAGCGCCGCGGAGCGGAACGCACGCTTCACGCGCTCTCCGTCCAGTTTCAGGTCGCTGACGCGCGTCCAGTTGAGGTAGATCGCCGGCTCCTCAAAAAATAGGATGAGGCCCTCGCTGACTTCGCTCCCGTTCGTGATCTTCCGGCCCAGCGCGGCGGCGACAGCCTTCTCCATCGCGACGCGCTCGGGTGCGAGCTCGGCAAGCTGGCCTAACGTCCGCACGTTCGCTCCCGGATTTCGCATGCCGATACGACCGGCGTCGCGGCCCATGTCCCGTGCAACCTCGGGAATCGACTGCACGCCGTGATCGGCAGTGATCACCGCGGTGTAGCGGCCGTTGAGCCGCTCGTCGAGCCAGTGCAGGAACGCCTCGATGTCGCGGTCGGTGCGCACGGCACTGTCCGCGACTTCGAGCGAGTCGGGCCCAAAGCTGTGGCCAAGGTAATCGGGGGAGGAAAGACCGATGAACAAGAGGTCGGGGTCGGGTCCGGCGCCAATGTGCTCCGTTTCGATGAGCTGCTCCGCGAACCCGAGGACAAGGCCGTTCCCGAAGGGGGTGTAGGTCAGCGCGTCCATGCTGCGAATCGGATGCGGGAACGAGACCCCGAGGCTTTCGCGCTGCGTTTTGTATTTGCGGAGCGATTCGGGATCGTGGGTGATTGTCGCGAGAGCGGCCGCCGGGATGAAATCCGACTCCTCCCAGGCCTGGTGTGCCTTCAGATACGCGGGCAGCGTCCTGTTGTACTGCGCCATCAAGCCCGTATTGGAGCGGTAATACGAGCTCGAGACGAAGCCCGCGGTCGTCGAGTCGAACCAGTACGCGGCCGTGGCCTTGCGCCCTGCCATGAGGATCGCCGCGCGATCCTTGACGGCGACGCCGAAGACCCGCGCGTTCCTGAAGCGCTCCTGCAGGCGGTCGCCGAGAGAATCCGATTGCTCTTTGATCGGTGAGAAGCCCCCGAGTGCGCGCTCATCCGCCACGCAGTACTCCGGCGCCCGCTTGTAGCGGTCGAACCACGTGTTCGCAACGATCCCGCTCTCCGCAGGCACGTGACCGGTGCCGATCGACGCATGACCCGGTCCCGTGTAGGTCGTTGAGTATGGATACTTCGCGTGCGTGAAGTGGGCGCCGTGATCGAGGAAGCGGCGGAAGCCGTCGGGCGCAAAGTACGGCTCGAAGCGTGTGAGGTATTCGTAGCGGAACTGATCGATGGAGATGACGACGACGAGATCGGGACGCTCCGCCGCGGACGCGGTGAGGGCAAAGGCGACAGTGGCCGCCGTGAAAAAACGAATGAAGAATTTCGCATTTCGAATCAAAAATTCAGGCATCGCGTCGCGCCTCCATGACAGTCAATTCTTCATCCGCAGTTCGAGCTTCACGGTTTGTGATCCTCATCCGTTCTTGGCGCGTCGAGGTTTTTCCGCGCGCAACCGCCCTCCGGAGCATCGGTTTGCTTCGCGCAGCAGACTGCGGCGAAAGTTAGAACGGCGAGTTTGCGCATGGCGAGAGGCGAATCTAACAAAAAAAGGGGCCACTCGCGCGGAGTGGCCCCTTCGACCTTAAGAAAAAACGATGCTAGAACGAGACTCGCAAGCCGAGGCGCATCTGCCACCGCGATGGAAGGTCGGCGATGGAGAACTGCCGGCCTGGAGTCAGAGATCCGAACGTCCGGTTGCCCGAAGAGTCGAGCGTGGTGGAACCCTCCCGATAGATCGGCTTGCCACTGGTCGGATCTTGTCCGAGGTAGTTTACAGGGGTCACGTTCTGGTTCGAGACGAAGTAGACGTTGCCCTGGTTCTTGTCGAAATAATGCAGCAGATTCAGCATGTCGAGCGTCACTTCCGAGCGCACCACTCTGAACGGGAGTTGCAGTCCATAGTGGAAGTCGAGGTGACGCGACCACGGCTCAAACGACTCGTACTTGTTGATGATCCGCGCCTTGTTCGGGTCGAGGCCCGCGCCGCTCAGGTAATCCTGGAAAAGGCCGGTGTTGAGCGCCGTCTTCGTCCCGCATGGATTGCTGGCAGTCGCTGCCGTCGCGTTCGACGGGCAGAGGATGAACTTATCGGCGCCGCCCGGGATGTAGAGCAGATCGTTGCTGGCGTTGGTGTCCTTGTTCGGGTCGCCGCCGAGGAGAAGCGAGTACGGACGTCCGCTCTGGGCGTTGTAGTACAGGCCGAACGTGTGGGCGAAGGGTCCGGTGGTCAGATCGTAGGTGGCACTGAGGTTGTAGCGGTTCCTCTGCTCGAATGCCGAGCGTCCGAGCTGCGGCGTGAAGATGTCGCCCATGTTGTGCTGGAAGCGCCAGTTGGAGATGGCACGGCTCGAGGTCGCATCGAACGCGGACTTCGCATTCTGGTGTGAGTAGTTCCCCGAGAGCGTGAGTCCGCGATTGAACGGTCGCACGAGCTGGAGCGTTTGCACCGTCTCGCTTCCCTTCGTCGTGTTGGTAAGGATCGTGGCGTCGACCAGTGCCGTGCTGCGGCGAGCGTAGGTCGGACGGCCATCGAGCGGACTGGTACCGTTCTGAACGTCGTTGAGATTCTGGTAATAAACATCTTCCTGCGTCTTCGAGTAGAGCAGCTCGACCGTGCCGCGGATGCCGAAGAAGAGGTCCCGATCGTAACCGAGGGTGCTGCGGAGGACGCGCGGGAACTTGAAGTTCGGATCGATGAGATCGACCGACAAGGCGCCGGCGGCGCCGAGCTTCGGCTGGTTAGCCGGATCGGCGTTGAACCCGGGCACCGCACATTTGTCGACTGTGCGGCAGGCCAGTGCGACCTGTTCCACGCCCGTGCCGCCGTACGCATTCGAGATCCACACGTACGGTGCGCGGCCGGCGAACACGCCGATGCCGCCGCGAAGCTGCTGCTTGCCGCCGCCCGGATTCCAGTTGAATCCGAGCCGCGGCGAAACGACGAGATCCTCGGCCGGATGCGTGGAGGTGGTGAACCCGATCGAATCCAGTACCTTCTGGTTGAACGACGGAGTGTCGTTGAAGCGCGGCTTGTCCGCGCGGATCCCGAACAGCAGCGTCACATCATTGTTGAGATGCCACTGATCGCTGGCATAGAGGCCGAACTGCTGCGCACCGAACGCCGTCGGGCGCCGCGGATCGCTTCCGGTGGCGTAGCTGATGCGATATTCGCAGCCGGTGGTGCAGGTCTGCGTCTCGAAGGCCGCCAGCGTGGGGTAGAAGTAGTACCCGTACGCTTCGGACATGAACAGATTCTTGAACTTGAACAGCTCGTTGTGGGTGCCGAAGACGACGGTGTGATTGCCGCGCGTCCAGGTGAAATCATCGGTGACCTCGGTGATCTTCTGATCGAGGGCGTTCGCACCGGAGAAGCGTTCGGTGCCCGCGTTCAGCGTTGCATTCTGGTTGGCTCCGCCGATCTCGATGCTCGGGAAGATGACCGGCGTGCTGCGCATGTCCTTGATCGTCTGATAGCCGACGCGCGCTTCGTTGAACGCGGTCGCGGAGAGCACGCTGTTGAGCTGGGCGACCGTGGAATTGGTCTTATCGCCCTGGGTATAGATCGAGGTCGGGAAGCGGAACTGCGAGCTGGTCCGGCCGCCGACGACGTCGGTCGATCCTTTCACGTAGTTGTGGCGCAGCGTCAGCGCGTTCCTCTGCGTGGTGTTGAAATCGAAGCGTAGGAACCCGAGGTTGCTCGGCGTGCGCTTGCCGATGTCGCCGAGGTCGCCCGGGTCGTAGTTGTACTTGGTCTTGAGATCCTGCCGCAGCCGGTCCGCGCTGCATCCTGGAGTGTTTCCGCAGACCGCGTCCTGCGTTCCGTTCGAGTAGTTCGTCGAAGCCGTACCGTTGGCCGAGGTGCCGTCGGGCTGCGATTTCCGGTTGCGCTCCACGCTGCCGAAGAAGAACAGCCGGTCCTGCATGATCGGACCGCCGAGCCGGCCGCCGTACTGGTTGTAATCGAACTTCGTGATCGGTTTCTCGGTGATGGCGGTCCGTGTTCCGTTGCCGCTGAAGTTTGCGGGGACGAAGACGGGAACCGTCTTACCGACGCTGCTCTGCGTGCGCTTGGTGCCGAAGACCGACCCGGTGAGCCGGTTCGTTCCGGAGCGCGTGACGGCGTTTACACCGCCACCGGTGAAGCCGCCCTGCCGTACGTCGTACGGTGAGACGACGAGTTGAATCTGCTGGATCGCGTCGACCGAGATCGGCTGCGTGTTGGCCTGGCCGCCCGGCGTGCCGGTCGCCGCAAGACCGAACAGATCGTTGTTGACGGCGCCGTCGATCTGGATGTTGTTGTAGCGGTTGTTGCGACCCGCGACCTGCATCTGCGTCTGCGAGTCGTCGCGCGCATCGATGACGAAATAAGGATTGGTGCGCGCGAAATCCTGGAGGCTGCGGTTGACGGTGGGCAGCGTCTCGATCTGCTTGGTGGAGACCTGCGTCTCGGAGCCGGTGTGATTGGGATTGATGACCGGATCGACGTTCGCCGTGACGGTGATCGCCTCGCTCACAGCCGCCAGCACCATCGTCACGGACGCCTGGGTGGTCTCGCCGATGCGAACCTGGACCCCGTTGATCGTGCTCGACTTGAACCCTTCCAGGCCCGCCGTGAGCCGGTACGGGCCGCCGATGCGGGCATTCGGAATGACGTAGCGGCCGGTGCCGCCGGTGACGGTCGAGTAGCGCGTTCCGGTCGGAACGTGGACCGCCTCGATGGTGACGCCGGGCAAACCGGCATGGTCGGCGGTTGTGACATCACCGGCGATGCCGCCTGTGGTCACCTGCGCCTGCAACGGAGCAGCAGTGACGATCCATAGTGCACAGAATACCAATGCGAAAAGAGCGGAAATCGCTCTTGGACGAAGAGACATAAGTCCTCCAGACTCGAGTTTGGTTGCAAGAAAAAGCGGCCGAATTCGTATCACAATTTGCGGGATTTGAATGTGCAGTCTATGTGAAAGTTTTGTCGAATCAAAAGCTCTTGAGGAACGCGTCGTTGCTGGAGAACTTCTGGAGACGCTCCAGCAGCATCTTCATGGCGTTCATCGGATCCGTCCCCGCCAGCGCCCGCCGCAGAGTATGTACCTTCGGAAGCACCGAAGGGGGCAACAACTTTTCCTCTTTGCGCGTCCCGGTCTGCGCGATGTTGATCGCAGGGAAGATCCGCCGTTCGAAGAGCCCGCGGTCGAGAACGATCTCCGTGTTTCCGGTGCCCTTGAACTCCTGGAAGATGACCTCATCCATGCGCGAGCCGGTGTCGATGAGGGCGGTGGCCACGATCGTCAGCGAGCCCCAGTCTTCGGCATTGCGGGCCGCGCCGAAGAAGCGCCGCGGCTTCTCCATGGTGCGGGCGTCGATGCCGCCGGAGAGGATCTTTCCGGAGCCGCGCTGCTCGTTGTTGTACGCGCGCGACATGCGCGTGATGGAGTCGCAGAGGATGACGACATCCTTCTTCATCTCCACCATGCGGCGCGCGCGCTCGAGGACCACTTCGGCAATCTGAATGTGATTCTCGGCAGTCTCGTCCGAAGATGACGCGACGACTTCGCCCTGCTCCACCGAGCGCCGGAAATCCGTGACTTCTTCGGGTCGCTCGTCGACGAGAAGAACCATGACGTGCACTTCGGGATGATTCGTGTTCAGGCCGTGCGCAATGTCTTTGAGGAGGGTGGTCTTGCCGGCTTTCGGCGGCGCGACGATGAGGCAGCGCTGGCCCTTGCCGAGCGGCGAGAGCAGATCGATGACCCGCGTGGTCAGCCGCTCCGGCTCCGTCTCCAGCTTGAAGACCTCGTTCGGATCGATCGAGATGAGCTCCGAGAACGGGCGGCGGGACTCGCGGTACTCCTCGAGCGAAAGCCCTTCCACCTGCTCCAGTCCGACGAACTCGAGATTGTTGCCGGCGCGACGCGCGCTTCCGGAAAGCAGAAGACCCTGTTGCAGATGGAGACGGTCGATCATCGATCGTGGAACGATCGGATCCCCCGCTTCAGGCACGTAGTTATTGTCGGGCTTGACGAGGATGCCAGCACCGTTGGGCTTGATGTAAAGGACGCCGGCCGCTGGGAGCAACTCTCCCGACGGGATCTCCGCCGGAAGGCTTCCGCCCTCCTGTTGCGTGCCGCCGCCACCGCCGCCGCCCGGTCCGCCACGACGGCGATGCCTCGAGCGTCTGCGTCTGCGGCCGCCACCACCACCGCCCGGATTGAACGGCTGACCTTCACCGGGCTGTTGATCGGCGGCAGAATTTCCCTGATTTTCCATGGACGGACCATTCCCTTGCGATGGCTGACCTGCCATCGGTCCCGCGGGGCGGCGACGACGCCGTCGCTTACGCGGCTGACGATTGTCTGGTGTCATTCAAACTCTTGAGCCCTGGGTGTCGCTCACCTTCCAGTTGGCGAAACCAACGATCGGGGCGGAGAAGTCACCCTCTCAGAACGCCCGGCAGGAAGCCTTGGATCGTCGCACGGAGGTGCCGGCGTAGTATCCGATAGCTCTTTATCAAATGCAAGCTGGGAAACTGGGTTGCTGGGAAGCCATAAAGAAATCTTCCCAGCTTCCCAGCTTCCCAGCTTCCCAGCTACACTGACAACCGTCCATGCCCGAAAACATCCTCGTCGTCGAGCGCGAGCCGCGCGACGCCGAACTGGTCAGGCAGGCTCTGGCCGGTCAGCCGTTCACTCCTTCCTTCGCGCGTGAAGGGGAGGAGGCGTTGAGGGCACTCGACACCACACAGCCGAAGTTGATCGTTCTGCCCTCGCCCGACCTCCTCGGACTCATCCGGGAGCGGCCGGCGCTGCAAAAAATCCCGGTCCTCGTCATCGTCAAGCCTTTCTCGCCGAGCGACTTTCTCGGGCAGGTGCGGCAGTTGCTGGCAAGAAAGGTCGCGCCGGCAGGCAGTCTCACGTCGAATGATATTTTCGGCGACATCTTCGAAGACGAGAAATCGCGGAGCTCGGGAGCCAGGAAAGCGATGAGTCAATCCGACGATCTCGACAAATTACTCGCGGACACCCTTTCGGATGTGATGCCGAAGGCCAAGGCGAAGACCCAGCTCGGCGCTCCAGGTCTCGACAAGAAGTTTCAGGACACGCTGTCCGGTCTCGAGAAGTCCGCCCGCGCGAAAACCAACAGCGGAAGCATTCGCGTTCCGACCGCCGCGCCGCCGGCTCCCTCCCCAACCGCGGTCGGCGACAAGACTCACATCGCCGAACCGGTCTTCGTAGCACCCACGCCCGCGATCGAAGAGGAAGAGCCCGTCGACGGTACCCGCTTCGGCCAGTACGTTCTGCTGGAGAAGATCGCCTCGGGCGGCATGGCCGAGGTCTGGAAGGCGCGCATGCGCGGAGTGGAGGGATTCCAGAAGATCGTCGCGATCAAGAAGATCCTCCCGCACCTCTCCGACAACCATGAATTCATCGAGATGTTCATCGATGAAGCGAAGCTCGCCGCGCAACTCAACCACTCCAACATCGTCCACATCTACGACCTCGGCAAGATCCAGAGCTCGTACTACATCGCGATGGAGTTCGTCGACGGGCACGACCTGAAGACGATTCTCAAGCGCGCCGAGGAGCGCGATCAACCGCTGCCGGTGGAGGTGGCGCTGTTCATCACGTCGAAGGTGGCTTCCGCACTGGACTACGCGCACCGCAAGCGCGACTTCGAGGAAAAGGAGATGGGCCTCGTCCACCGCGACGTCTCGCCGCAGAACGTGCTCATCTCGGAAGAGGGTGACATCAAGCTGTGCGACTTCGGCATCGCGAAGGCGGCTTCCAAAGCGTCGCAGACGCAGGCCGGCGCGCTCAAGGGCAAGCTGCAGTACATGTCGCCTGAGCAGGCGTGGGGGCGGAACATCGACCGCCGCTCCGACATCTTCGCGCTCGCCGCCGTGCTGTTCGAGATGCTGACGCGGAAGAAGTTGTTCACGGGCGACAACGAGATGTCGATCCTCGAACAGGTCCGCGAGGCGAGAGTCACCGCGCCGTCGGAGTTCAACGACGAGATCACGCCGCAGATCGACGCGATTGTTCTGAAGGCGTTGCAGAAGGATTCGGCGAATCGCTACCAGACGGCGGCCGAGATGGCCAAGGACATCGACTCGCTGCTGTACACCTTCCGACCGACGCCGACGAGCGCCGATCTCGCGATCTTCATGCATCGGTTGAACGCGGCGCAGCCCGTCGTACATCCGCAGCCGATGCTCGACGAGCCCGCCCCCGAGCCGCCAACGGTCACGGACCTTAGACCCGTAGCCGCAGCCGCTGCGGCCGTCGCGCCGATGCCCGCATGGGACGCGCCAAGAACGACGCCGGGAGTCATCGAGGTTCCGCCTGAAGAGAAGCGATCGGCGGCGTTGCCGATCGGAATCGCTGCGGTCGTCGCGCTTGCGGCAATCGGCGGCTGGTTCTTCATGCGTAGCAGTTCGCCGAAACCTGCTGCGATGGTGGCGGGCACTTCGACCGCCAGGTCCACCGCAAAGTCTCCAGTGCAAACACAAAACGTTGCTCCGGCGACAACGGATGCGGGGGTCGTCGTGCCGCTTACCGCGTCCGGCGCGACCGCGACGGATGCCGCGCTCGATCCCGCGAAGGTGAATGAGGAAGTGCAGCGCCGCCTAGCGGCCGAGCGTTCGCGGCTCGAGCAGCAGGCGCGCGCGCAGCAGCCGATCCAGGCCGCGGCCGCGCAACCCGTGACTTCGCGTCCTGCTCCGCAACCGGTCGCGCCGCGGCCGCAGCCCGTGGTCCTGCAGCCGGCAGCTCCGCAGCCTGCCGCCGCCGAGTCGCGGCCGGCGCCTGTGCAGCCGGCGCCTCAACCCGTCGAGACGCGCGCCGCGGAAACGACGCCCGCCCCGGCCCCAGGCCCGGAGCCGGTCCGGGCTCGCGAGGGCGAGTTGGTCACCGACCTCGAGGGCCTGACGCCGGCGCACATGATCCGTCGCGCGAACGTTGCCTATCCGCCGATGGCCCGCATGCAGCGGGTCGAGGGGACCGTGCTGATCGGCGCGCTCATCTCCGAAACCGGCGCTGTGATCGAGACGCGCGTCATCAAACCAATCGCGAAGCCCGTCGGTCTCAACGAGGCCGCCGAACAGATCGTCAGGCGCTCGACGTTCTCACCTCCCGTCAAAGACGGAGTCCGCGTCAAAGCGTGGACGACGGTGCCGAGCGACTGCAGGC
>JBBRMQ010000018.1:0-32160 GCA_038230775.1 Thermoanaerobaculia bacterium | reverse complement strand
GGTGCGATTGGGCATCGCACGCGTCGCGATGCGGATTACCGCCGGATGCACGTGGATGCCGTCGGCGATCAACTCCGCCGTCGCTTCGATCGACACCAGTGCAGCGCCGACCACGCCCGGCTCCCGATGATGCATTCCAGTCATTGCGTTGAACAGATGCGTAAAGTGCGACGCGCCCCATCCGAGGGCGGCGACGGCGTCGCTGTAGTCAGCAGCGGTGTGGCCGATCGAGAAAAGGACGCGATCGCGAAAGTGCTCGATCAGCCCGCGCACGCCTTCGATCTCCGGCGCCACGGTGATGATCCATCGCAGATGGGCAGCTTCGCGGTGCAGCAAATCGATTTCAAGAATGTCTGCGATGCGAATCGCGGCGACGTTCTGCGCACCGGCGCGTTTCGCGTTGATATACGGCCCCTCGAGATGCAGGCCGCAGATCTCCGCGCCTCGCGAACGGGCGCGGCTGGCGCGCGCGATGGACATCACGGCGCTACGAAGGTCCGCTCGTGAACCGGAGAGTGTGGTCGCTGCCAGTGCCGTGGTGCCGTTGCGGGCGTGAAACGCGGTGACGCGGCCAGACGCTTCGTCCGCTCCGTCCATGAAGTCCGATCCGTCGCCGCCGTGGACGTGCACATCGATGAAGCCGGGAACGATCAGGTCCGTCGTGGTCTCGGCGCCCGCGGGCGGCTGAGCCTCGACCGTGATCTCGACGATCTGTTCGTCGTCGATCGTGATCAGCGTGTGGTCCTGAATCCGCCCGTCGACGAAGGCGCGGCCCCACAATCGCTTCACGAGCCGAGGATCTCCCGCAGGTTCGTGGTTTCGAGAAGATGGCGGGCTTCGTCGGCGGTGATGCGCTTCTTCGCCATGACCGATGCGAGACGCACGTTCCCGTCCGCGTCGCGGATCGCCTGCGCGGCCGCAGGACGCGAAACGCCGGCCGCGAGCTCGACCATGCGCACCGCGCGGGCGCCCAGCTTCTCGTTGGTTGCCGGCATGTCGATCATCAGATTGGAGTACGTGTGACCGAGCCGGATCATGACGCCCGTGGAGATGGTATTGAGAATGAGTTTTTGCGCGGTACCGCTCTTCATCCTCGACGAGCCCATGACCACTTCGGGTCCGGTCTGCGTGACGATCGCGATGTCTGCCTCCTGCGCGAGCGGCGAACCTGGAACGGACGTTACCGCGACCGTCAGTGCGCCGGTCATGTTCGCCTTGCGAATGGCGGCGACGGTATACGGCGTGGTGCCCGAGGCCGCGATTCCGATGACGGCGTCCTCGGGTTTGACCTCGCGGTTGACGATCTCGATCGCGGCGTCTTCGTCATCTTCGGCACCCTCGGCAGCGGCGAAGTAGGCACGCTCACCGCCGGCCATGAGGACCCGAACGAGTGACGCGTCGATGCCGTAGGTTGGCGGCAGCTCGGACGCGTCGAGCATGGCGATGCGCCCGCTCGTGCCGGCGCCGGCGTAGAAAAGCCGTCCGCCGTGCGTGAGCCGCTCGGAAATCTGATCGATCGCCTGCGCGATGCGATCCGCCTCGGCCGCCACCGCGGAAGCGACCAGCGCATCCTGTTCGTTGATGATGCGCACGATCTCGCGCGTCGGGCGGCGATCGATGTCGAGACTGGCGTCGAGCCGGTCCTGACTCATGGCGTTGCACGATACCCTAATCCTGAGCGAAGCGAAGGATCCTCCACGCACATGCGCGATATCCTGAGCAACACGAAGGATCTCCACACATGCGCTGGGGATCCTTCGCTTCGCTCAGGACTTGTATGCCGACGCTGATGCAGAAGATCCGCCTTGCGTTCAAAGGATGGAATCGCCGCCGAGAAGAGCGCGATCGCGAGCTCGTCGCGAAGCACTCCTGGGGACCTTCGGCAGCGCAGCCGGCGCCGGCTGCGAGACCGCCGGTCGCGAGCCTGCCGATCGACGTGGAAGGGATTCAGATCGCCTATCTCGACACGTCGGGACGCACGCAGTTTTATCTCGATACGCAGAGCGGAGACGTGATGGAAGCGACGAACGCGCCGCTCGACGGCGCGCGTTACAGGCGGATCCCCACCGCTTCTCACGAAGAGGATCGCCTTGCATTTCTCGCCACGGTCGATGACGCGCGCGATCGCGCCCGGCTGACCGCCGCGGACTCCTTCCGCAGCACGTTGTCGGCGAATCGCACGCTGGAGAAGGCCTGGTACAACTTCCGGAACGATCGCGCGCTGGAGATCGTCAATCGCTGGCTGAGAGAGATCGGCTTGAAATGAAAAAGCCGCGCGTTGCCGCGCGGCTTTCGATTGAAGTTGCTCGTTTGAGTCAGACCGTCGGAAGCGGGGGAAGGTAATCCGTTCTCGGCACGGGAATGACGACTTCTACGACCTGCAGCTCGGGATAGAACATCTCCTCGTGCTTCGGCGTCCGCTCCGGCTTGATCTCGCTTTCGCTCGCGCCCTCTGCAGTCCACTCTTCACCGTCGTAGATCCACATAGGGCGTCCTTTCCAACTGCGCGCCGGCTTCACCGGCGTGCCATTCGGTAGTTCAAGCAGTCTGCCAACCCGCGGGTTGGGCAAACTACCTGATCTCAGTTACTTGTACGGATGGTTCCGGCAACTGGTTTGACGGCCTGTCCTCGCCGGGTCTCAGGTGCGTCCGGCGGAAGGGGCAGGCACGCGCTTGAGATAGGTGGCAAGCTGCCGGTAGGCGTCGCCACGGTGCGAAACGGCGTCTTTCTCGTCGTCGGACATTTCGGCGAACGTTTTCGACGATCCGCGCGGCTGGAACCAGGCATCCCATCCGAAGTGCCGCTCGCCGCGCGGCTCGACGAGAATCTCGCCATAGCACTCACCGAGAAACATCTTGCCGGCCTGCCCGTCCCAGTAGGCGACGCAGCATTGCGCGCGCGCCGTGCGGTTGTGGAGCGCGTAGGCGATCGCGGCCAGGCCCTTACCGCCGGCGGCTTCGAGGAGCCAGCGAACGTACGGCCCGGGGAAATTGCCGAGCTCATCGAATCCGAGGGATACATCCTCAACGACGAGGCGTTGGTAACCCTTGGCGCGCGCCGCGTCGAGTTTGTAGCGGGTGATGTCCTCCACGCCTGCGGCCTGAATCTCCGGCAGCACGAGCGACACCCGCAGGAGAGGAACGCCGAGGATGCGTTCCGCTTCGATGCCTTTGTTGGGATTGCTTGAAACGAGAATCAGCTGGTCGCTGGGCGGCACCGCGCGATTCTATGACTAGTCGGCGTTGAAGGCGCGGAGACTTCGTTCCAGGCGTTGCTTGAAGCGAGCCGATGCGCTGACCTTCGCCATTCGCTTCCTAAAAAAACTGCGAAGGCGGCCGCTGATTTTCGTCCGCGCTTCGCAGTCAGGGCAAAGGTTGAGATGGGAGTTGAAATCCTGTTTCTTCGGTTCCGCGAGACTTCCATCGAGGAAGAAGTAGACAACACGTTTTACATCTTCACAGAGCATCCGGGCCTTCCTGGTTGGTGATGTCTGCAGCCACGCGTTTGCAACTTCGTTACTCGATGGCGAATTCCTCTTCCGGCTCTTCTTCGTCGGTGAACTCGAGCTCTTCATCCGCTTCGGCGAAGATCAGGGCTTCTTCGTTTTCTTCCGGCTCGACGACTTCGGTCTCTTCTTCAGTGACGTCGTCCTTCTTCTTGCGGCCCTTCGTCTCGTCCTTGCGCGAGCGCATCTTCGCCGGCTCCGCCTGACCGCGGATGTAGCCGTACTTACGCGCGTAGTCGAGCAGCGTGCGCTCGAGCATCTTGCGGCCGCGATACAGACGCGACATCACGGTGCCGACCGGGCAGTCGAGAATCTCGGCGATCTCCTTGTACGAGAAGCCTTCGATGTCGGCGAGCAGCACGACCATCTTGTAGTCGTGCGGAAGCGAGTCGAGGGCGCGCTTGACGTCCTCGTCCATCATGTCCTGGAAGATCTCGCTCTCCGGATCCTTGATGAGATCCGGCGCGTTCTTCTGAATCACGCGCTCGTACGACTCTTCAATCTCGGAGAAGTCGATCTTGTGCGGCGTCAGCTTCTTCTTCCGGTAGTTGTTGATGAACGTGTTCTTCATGATCTTGAAGAGCCACGCCTTGAAGTTCGTACCCTCTTCGAACTTGTCGTAGTACTTGTACGCCTTCAGATACGTTTCCTGGACGAGGTCCTCCGCATCTTCGGAGTTCCGCGTCATGCGGTAGGCCGTGTTGTAGAGCGAGTCGACGTAAGGCATGGCTGCCTTTTCGAAGTCCCATCCCATCTCATGGTCGGCGCGCTGCGCCTCGGCGGTCTTCATCTTGTCTCCCGTGGTACGGACCAAAGTTGCTTAACTCGTGCCGTTTTCGTATTAGATGCAGGAACAAATAAATTAGTTACCGGCAACCAGCGACACGTGTTCAAGTCGTTACTGTTCATGGTTTTACGACACTCTTTCGATTCCGCTGAGCTCAGCAGCAGACGCGAGACACAAAAACATCCGTGTCTCTTTGTATAGACACGGACGTCCTCGAAATCGTCTGTTTTCTAAGAGTAACTACGGATTACGGAGGGAAATCGCTGGAAAAACGCTTGTGAACATCAGGTGAACAGCTTGAATTCCCGAACGCGAATCATAACGTTAGTCCCGGTAAATGGCAAGCAGGGCCTCGTACGCTCTCGTGATCTCGATGAATCGCGCTGCCGATTGCGACTGCACGTCAGGTGGCTCGCCGAACACTTTGTCCGGGTGATGTTGCGCCGCGAGACGACGGTAGGTCGAGATGATCAGTGGCCGGGACGCTCCTCCTTCAATTCCTAAAACACGAAGCAATTCCACCGGAGCGGCGGATTCGCGGACGAACAGAGGCAGCGCCCCGCCCCCGCGGTCGGCCTCCCGCGGTCGCGCATTCTTGGCGTGGTCGACGTACTCGAACGGATAGCGTTCACGCAGATGGGCGAGCGCATCGGTCTGGAAGCCGAGCGCGAAGCTGATGTCGAGGAGAGCGGAGTATTGGCGTAGCGGGACGACCCGCTTCCGCATAGCGACGAGCTTCACCGCCGTCTCGAGCAGCCATGCTCGCTGATCGGCACCCGCCATCTGTGCGAACCGTTCGCCCCAGTTCGCGACGTCGACCGCCGGCGCGGCCGCAGCGCCGAGGCCGGCGATGCGGCGGATGTCACGCAGCGCTTCATCGGGCCGATCGCCGCCGGCAAGGAGAAGGTTGAAAAGCAGCGAAGCGGCGATGGTGTTCGAGTCCGGAACCGGGATCTGGCGATTGGCCGTCTGTTGCGCGACGGTCATCAGGATCATCACGGCGATCGCGATCGCAACACCCGCAGCGATCATCAGCAGGATCGCGGTCATCGTTCAGACGACGACGGCGAGAAGGGCGTCGATCGCGTCGACCTTCGCCGCCAGATCAGAATCGCTCAACACGGCTGTCGAGCCGTCGACATCGATCTCTTCCTCGATGCTCAGCCAACTGCGACAGCCGTCATATTCCGAACGCTTTGCGATGGGAAACGACTGCGGCAGCCGATACGCGCGCACCGCGATGACGTTGATCGCCTGGTCCGCCCGAAAGCGATAGCGGGTGTCGAGTGTGCCCCGATCGAACACCACGAACGGCTCGAGCCGGTGCAGCGCCTCGAGATCGCGCACCTGCCATGTGCGAACGACTTCACACCAGTGCGTGATCCGGATAGGGGAGCGGTCTTCGTCGCGTCCTTCATGAAAATTGGTCGGAAAGAGATAGAAGCGATCCGCCTCCAGTCCGAAATGCGGGTCCGCGATGCCACCTTTGCGGATGAGGATCACCTGCTCGCCGCGATCCATGGCATCGATGGCCGACGCCCATTCCTTGAGCGACGTGTGATTGGCGAGCTTGTTCATCACTTCAGGACGACGGTGCGCCAGACGATGACCCAGCGATCGCCGTCGCGATTCCAGACCAGGAGGTCCCAGCCGGACTCGTCGTACTTGTTGCCCTCGAACTCGTACTTCATGCGCCACGGCATCACGCTCACCGTGACGCCGCCGGCGAGATCGGCGGTCACCTCACCCGGCTCGAACGACTCGATCTTCGCGTGCGTGACGAAGTCGGTGTAGCTCGCCACGAGCGCCTCGCGTCCCGTCGTCCGCTTCGTGAAGCGCGGATGGACGACCACGACGTCGGGATGAAAGAACTCGCGCAAATCGTCAACGCGGCCGCTCTGCCACGTCTCGTTCAGCCGTCCGATTGCCGCTTTGATCTCGTCGCTCATGCCGAATACGTCACCGAATTCACCGGCCCCTCCCAGATCGTTACCGAGCGCACGACGCCTTCATCGGCGATGGCGTCGGACAGCTGGCGATGAAACCACTGTGCGATGTTCTCCGCCGAAGGGTTGATCCGATCGAACGGCGCCACGTCGTTGATGCATCCGTAGTCCAGTTTCTTCGCCAGGACTTCGAGCTTCTGGCGCGCGCTCACGAAATCAACGGCGATCGCATCGGCATCCACGCCGCCGCCTTTTCCCGCGAGCACCGCTTCGACCTTGTATGAGTGGCCGTGGAGCGGCTCCGAGATGCCGCGATATTCACGCAGGTAATGCGCCGACTCGAAGCGCGCCTCGACGCGCACGGTGAAACCGGCAGGTCGCGAGTCGCTGGCCGCGGGTCGGAGGGAGCGCATCCCGGCTCCCGGGTCCTCCCGGCTCCCGAAAATTCTGTCAATCATCACATCACTCATTCCGAGCTCGCGGACTTCGGTCGCGGACGATTGCGATCGCAGCAGCGACTCGGCGCGCTCATCGTCCCAGCAGTCGTTCGGATTCGACCGCTCGGCGAGATCGATGAGGGTCTGCAGCGTGCGTCTGCGGTCGTCGTCCACGATCGAAGTCTATAATGCGGCGATTTTCATGCCGCTTCCCAAGAGTGTCGTCTGCAGCGCCTGCAAGAAAACGTATCCCGAAGGTTGGAGACGCTGCCCGTACTGCGGCCACGACGCGCTGCGCGCGCGCCAGGACTCGATCGCCCGCAAGTTCATGCAGAAGAAGGTCCAGGAGTTCGAGCAGAAGGCTGCGAAAGAACGTGGTGGGTCGCGTAAGCAGCGTCCGCAGCAGCAGAAGCCGCAGGCTCAGCAGCAGTCTCAGCAGAAGCAGCAGCAGCCTCAGCAGAAGCAGCAGCAGCCTCAAGGTCCCCGTCCCGAGGGAGCGCCGCGGACGCGGAGACGGCGACGTCGCGGCGCGCGATCCGGCCAGCCACCGCAAGGCGGCCAACCTTCCGTCGCGGCAGCGGCGCCGTCCTCGACGCCGGCGCCCGAAAACCGCAATCGACCGGCGGGCCCGCCGTCAGACAAACCGCAGGGCGCGCGCCGCAAGCGATTTCGCAGGCGTCGCGGCGGTCGCGGTGACGGCCCGAAGACTCCGCCGACCTCCTAGTGTTCTGAGTAAGAGATTCGTGGCATTTCGCTGCGAGCAGGACGGCCTCGCCGAAGCTCCCGGACGTGGCGGAGGCGAAAGCCGCCTTGTCATTCCGAGCGTAGCGAGGAACCGGTGTGGGCGGGCGGCGCGTTCGTCGTCCCGCCCACCCACACCGCTCCCTCGCTACGCTCGGGATGACATGGTTGCCTGCCACCCGAGTGATCTTGCGTCACGACGGACGAGGCGATGCGGGACACTAGACTTCAGGGATCGGCTGCGCGGCCGGCACTTCGTTCGGCTTCGGGCGGTGAAGGCGCAGGTGTCGCGCCGTGCATTCGGCAAAGCCTTCACAGCGGATGCAATAGCGATCGCCGTTCTCGGGCTTGAAGTCGATGGGCGAACAGATGTTGACGCCGCGGACCGCTTCACGCTCCGCGGCGGCGATGAGGCGGTCGATGTCCGCGACCGCGCCCGTCGATAACGCCTTCTTCACCGCCGCGACGCGTGTGACGTTGCGTGTGGCGGCGATCATCGCGCGATCCTGTTCCGCTTCGGAGTACTCCTCCGGCACCGGAACCGCGGCCGCGCGCTGTGTGAGGTAGTACGCGAAACCGGCGGCGGCACCGATCAATGCGGCGACATTCGCCCGGCTTCCGAAGAACACACCGACCAGCAACGCGGCCAGCGCGAGCCATGCGAGGAATGTGACGCGGATCGGCATCACCATCGACAGATAGAAGGTCTGGTCGCGATTGAGCGCCGCATAGACGAAGAGCAGCGTGAAGTTGACGAAGAACGATCCGAGCAGCGGGATCGCGAAATACGCGGCGACGGCGGCGGTCGTCAACGTCGACACCAGATACAACATGATGAAGTGCGACGTGCCCCACTCTTCCTCCACCGCGGAGCCCATCAGCGACAGCAGCACGAGATTCAGAAAGAGCGTGACGACGGGCGGGATCGACAGCAGCCCGACCTTGCCCGCCTGCACGAACTGGTAGGTGAAGAGTCGCCACACTTCGCCGCTGGCCACCGCATGCGCGTCAAAGGCGAAGAGGTGAGCGAATTTCTGCGGGTCCTGAAACTGCAGCAGAAAAAATGCGACGTTCAGGAACAGCAGAATGTAGATCGAGCGGAGATTCTCGCCGCGGCTGCGGAACATGCGATGCCCTCAACGAACGTTCACATTATCCATCGCTTCGAACCGCAGAACCTGGCCGTTTGCCAGACCGTGACGGGCGGCAACGCCGCCGGCGACCTCCAGGACGGTTTTCGCGAACGCGCCCGGGTCGTAACTGGGGCACGGATCGGCCTTGCACGGCGGGACGTCGTGCGACACGTGCACGATCCGCTTCTGCTCGTCGATCCAGATCAGGTCGAGCGGAATCAGCGTGTTCTTCATCCAGAACGGATAGCTGCCGGTCTGCGCAAACAGGAAGATCATCCCGCGGTCCTGCGCCAGTTGGTCGCGGTACATGAGGCCCTGCTGACGCGTGGGGTCGTCGGAGGCGACCTCGACGTGGACGACGAAGTTGTCGGGGAGGATGATGCGCGGGTCGCTAGTCGGAGGTCGCGAGTCGGGGTTCTTGGCCGGAGCGTTCATCCCGCAGGCGATGCCGAGCAGGAGAAGTCCGACCAGCGACCAGCGACCAGGGACCCCCGCATCATTCATTCTCGACCTCGACGACATCTTCCGGCGCTCGGGTGATGAGATCGTATTTCTTCGCGTAATAGCGGAACGAGCGGAAGGACATGCGAAGAAGTTCGGCTGCCTGTGTCTGCACGCCGCCGGTGCGCTCCAGCGCCTTGAGCATGAAGATCTTTCCGATCGCTTCGAGGTGATCCTCCAGCGAGATGCCGTCCGCGGGAAGCTCGAACGTGACGTCGGGAATCGCTCCGCCTAACAGGATGTGCTCGGGCAGCGACTTCGTGGTGAGGACTTCGGACGGCTCGAGGGCGATCATGCGTTCGACGACGTTCTCCAGCTCGCGCACGTTGCCGGGCCAGTGATACTTCTCGATAGCCCGCACCGCGTCCGCGGAGATTTTCTTGTGCGGCACGCCCGCACCGTCTGCAAACTTGGCGATGAAGTGGTCGAGGAGGATGGGGATGTCTTCCTTGCGCTGCCGCAGCGAGGGTAGCTCAATGGGGATGACATTGATTCGATAGAAGAGATCCTCGCGAAAGGTACCCGCCTTGATCGACTCGGCCAGATCGCGGTTGGTGGCCGCGATCACGCGGACGTCGACCGTCGTCTCGCTATTGGAACCCACGCGCCGCACGACCCGATCCTGCAGAACGCGCAGCAGCTTGATCTGCATCGCGGTCGAAGTCTCGCCGATCTCGTCGAGGAAGATCGTCCCGCGATCGGCCTCGTGAAAGAGACCCCGTTTCTCGCGAATGGCGCCGGTGAACGCGCCGCGCTCGTGCCCGAAGAGCTCGGACTCCAGCAAAGTCTCGGGCAGAGCGCCGCAGTTGATCGAGACGAACTTCCCGCGCCGCCCGGAGTTGTAATGGATGGCGCGTGCGATCAGCTCTTTGCCGGTGCCCGACTCGCCGGAGATGAGCACGGTGGAGTTCGTCTTGGCGATCCTCTGCACGATCGAGAAGATCTCCTGCATCCTCGGGCTGCGTCCGATGATGTTCGCGAAGGTGAACTTCTCTTCCAGCGCGGTGCGGAGATGGAGGTTCTCGTCTTCGAGCTCCTTCCGCTCCACGGCGTTGTGGACGATGATCTTGAGCTCATCGATGTCGAACGGCTTGGCGATGTAGTCGAAGGCGCCGTTCTTGAGCGCCTCGACCGCCGACTTCGTCGACGTGTGCGCGGTGATCATGATGACGGCGATCGTCGGGTTCTGCGCCTTGATGTCGCGCAGCAGATCCAGGCCGCTGCCGTCGGGCAGCATCAGGTCGCAGAGAACGAGATCGGGCTCTTCCTTCTGCAGCGCGGCTCGCCCCTCGGCGATGGACCCCGCAGTCTCCACCTTCCAACCGTCTTCCTCGAAGACGATGGTCATGAAGTCGCGCAGCGATGCCTCGTCGTCAACGATCAACAGGTCCAATGGAGGCTCCGCCCGCGATTATACGTTCGCGTTTGAGAAGCAACGTGAGATCGGACACACGGCGCTCATCCACAAACTCCTGCGCCATTTCGGCGAACAGGCGCTCGAGCCCGGCGCGATGGCGGACGCGGATCGCCGCCGGCGGCTGGATGCCATACCGGCGCAGAGTCCTGACGAGCGCAACGGCCGGAGCCGATCGTGGAATGCGCGGCGGCAGCGCGGCCAGGCTTTCCGACGCCGGCAACTCCGGTGACGAGCGGAAGAGCCTTCGTCGCGCTCGATTCTTCGATGCCACCGCATGCGCCACGCGGGTGCGCCGGCCGCGAGGAAGAAAGTAGACGGCCCGCACCACGTCGCGACGCTGACCGATCCTGAACGCGCGGCCGTTGCGTTGATCGATCTTCACCGGATTCCACGGCAGGTCGTAATGCACCACGACTCCTGCGGCCTGCAGGTTGAGACCCTCGGAAGCGAGATCGGTGCAGACGAGAAGATCGAGCTGGCCGCAGCCGAACGCAGCGATTGCGTTGGAAGGAATCGCGCCGTGCGACGTGACCACACCGGCGCGTCGAATCCGCGTCATTGCCGCGAAGACCTCGTTCGCCGTGGCGATGGCCGATGTGAAGATCAGAATCGCCTCGCCAGTCGAACTGCAGATCTCTTCCAGTTTCGCGATCTTCTGTCGCGGCGCGCGTTCCACGGAGTTGCGTAGCGCGTCGAGCCGGTCCAGCTCCGCGCGGATCTCGACGGCATCGGCGCGCGCGGCATCATTGGCGAAGACTTCCCAGAACAGGACTTCCTGAAACGCGTCCTGGTCCTCATCGCCGAACGCCGCGCGATAGTCGCGCTTCGTCAACGTATGCCCGCTCGCAAGGCAATCAAGAGCACGCTGGTAGAAACGCGTCTGCCGGCGGACCGATTCGATCAGCGCCGCTTCGCTCGACTCCAGTCGCCGCCACAGCACGCTCCGCAGTAGCGTGAGGTGCGCGCCGACGAGCGGAAACAGCAGCGCATCGATCGGCGCGGCGAACACCTCGTGGCGTACCAGGCGGCGCTCGAGCCGTCCGAACGCCAACGCGCCGTCCACGACCTCGCGACCGCGCCGGATCACGAGAGCGCTCATCACCGCCAACAGCTCGTCGTGGTTGAGTCGCTGGAACGCGTCCTCGATCGATGCGACGCCCCGATCGCGGAGCGCATCATCGGCCGCAATCAGCGCCACGAGAGCGCGCAGGTCATCCGGCGAGTTGCAGACCGGCGTCGCCGTCACGAGCAGCAACCGGGCGCCGATCGAACGACGTGCGAGTGCCGCGTAGCGCTGCGTCTGCGGATTTCGAAACGCGTGCGCTTCGTCGACGATGATCAGCCGTTCGCCGTCCCGGCCCGGCGCGAAGCTCTCGCTCACGATGCGATCGTGCGAGGTGATGTTCGCCGCGACGCCGAATGCTTCGAGCGTCGCGGTCCACTGCGCGATCAATCCCGCGGGGACCACGAGATCAATGGCCGCCCTCGAGCGCGAAGCAACCGCCGCCGCGACGTACGACTTGCCGAGGCCGACTTCGTCCGCGAGGATGACGCCGCCGCGAGCGTCCAGAGTGTCGCGTACCCGCTGCACGGCCTCACGCTGGTGTGGCGCGAGCTCAATCGTCATTGATTACCCGGGGACGACGTGCCCGAGCCGTCGTTGAAGGTAGTCGTTCAGGCGTGCGTGCTCGATCGCGCTGACGCCGTACAACTCTCGTGCATCGGCTCCGGTCGCCCAGGCTTCGGGAAGTGGAACGCGTGCGATCGTGCGTCCGAAGTACCGATAGTGAAAGTCTTTTGCGCGCTCGGCGATGCTCACCGCCATCGCGTTGAAGATCGTCGAGCTCATCACCCCGGCCAGCGCCTTCCCCTCGGCCATCGTCTTTGCGGACAACGCGTAGAGCGTCTGGTTGGGGACGAGAGGAAGGCCATTCATCTCGCGACGAAGGACGACGGCGGCGATGCCGCGCGACACGTCTTTCCAGGCGACTTTGAGGCCGAGGTGCTCGGAGCGGACGTAGGCCAGTCGGAGGTCGTCGGGATCGATGCCGCGCAGTTCTGAGAATCGCTCCAGCCAGCGCGGAATCCGGATCCATCCGCCCACCGGCGGCCACAACATCCAGCCCGCGTTGCACACTTCGCCGTCGCGAAGGTCGCGGCCGCGAACGCATCGGCAGAGATAGCGAAGCGGGATGTCGATGCCGTCCGCCGTCTCCGCGCTTTCGCCGCGAACGCGTTTCACGTCGACGAAGAAGCTGTTGTTGTCGCCGGTCTTCACGCCCATGACCGGCGTCCGGTCCAGCGTGAGAGCGAGCGACGGATGCTCGCGCTGCAACCTGGCCACGATTACCCGCACTTCTGGCGGCAACAGCGACCATTCGGAACCGCACCACGCGAGGGATTCCTTCCGCATCGCGAACGACTGGCCGCCGGCCGTGACGCTCACGCACGCATTCGTGCGTCGCCGGCTGACGGTGATGCCGAGCGGAAAGGTGTCGGCGTCGAAGTGGCGGTGGGATTCGTCGCTCCAGTCGTCGAGCGCCACGATCGTCTCCAATTCAGCCGCGCGTCGAAGTGGCGCGGCATATCCGGCGTTCATCACCTTCGACGGAACGAGGAGCGAGACCACGCCGTCCGGCGCAGCGAGTGAAAGCGCGCGCTCGAAGAACACGACCGACAAGTCGGGCTGATGGAAGGCAGCGCCGCCGCGGCCGCGAAACAGTGGATAGCGATCGGCGTACATGCGCTTCGACCGCGGATCGATGCGGCTGTTTCGAACCCACGGCGGATTGCCGGCGATGACATCGAATCCGCCGGCGGCCATCACGTGTGCGAAATGCACATCGAAAGAGAAGAAGTCGACCTCGCCCTGTTCGAGTCGGTCGAGCGTGCGGCGGCTCTCGCGAATGCGCTGCTGCATCTCGCGGCAGCGCGCGTTGTCGATCGCGCGCAGCTCGCCGAAAAGATTGCGCTGCGGAATCGAGAGCTCGCGCAGCTCGATTTCGTCGCGATCGATCGCCTTGACGAGGAGCTCCGTCGCGAGCCGGCAGTCGCTGGCCCGGAGCAATCGAGCGAGTGCGGGCCGCTCCGCTTGCGGTGCAGTCCGATAACGAGCGACGAGGTCGGCGTGCGCGCGGATGGCGTACAGCCAGTCGCGGTAGACGTCGCCGCGTGCGTTGCCGAGGAAGTCGGTCGGGCTCAGAAGTGAGTTGCCCTGCAGGATGTTGCGGTCGAGATTTGGCAGCGGCGGAACGGTCTCGATCGTCATGTCGGCCCTGGCTACGATCGCCAGCCAGAGACGCAGCTCGCACAGCCGAACGGCCTCGGGCTTGAGATCCACGCCAAAGAGCGAGCGCTCGATGATCTCCTGTCGCGACGGCGCCCTCACCTCGGCGATCGCACTCAATTCGGCGGTCATCGTCTCGATGAGAGAGAGCGCCGACAGGAGAAAAGCGCCCGATCCACACGCGGGATCGAGCACGGTGATGCGCTGCAGACGCTGCAGGAGATCGTTCGCGTCGTCGCGTTCCCAGTGACTGCACCATTCCCGGATCGCGCGAGAGGTGAGGACGTCGACGATCGCGCGCGGTGTGTAGAAGCTGCCGGTGGCCATCCGTTCGTCGGCGGCCATCAGCGACTCGAAGACCTTGCCGAGCATCTCCGGGTCGACGTGCATGCCGCTGGAGTCCGTCTCATCGATCGTGAACGCGAATCGTTCGAAGGTGCGATCGATGACGCGCTGCATGAGGTCATTCGGCAAGCTGATGTCGCGATGCTTGCGCTCGAAGGCTGACGGCTCGAACAGGCCGCCGTTCAGATACGGAACCGCGCCTAACGATCGCGCGTCGCGGTCGCGCTGATCTCGCGGCGTGTTGAGACAGCCGAAGAACAGCGGAAGAAGAACGCTGGCGAAGAACTCCCGCCCATGGCGCACGGCGAGCTCCAGGCGATCGACGAGGAAGCGCCGCTCGCCATTGAGCCAGCCTTTCTGCTGAATGAAGTAGAGAAAGAGGATGCGCGACAGAATGAGGAGTGCTTGTGCGTTGATCGTGTCCTGTCGTTCGCCGCGGCACTGCTCGCGCAGCGCAGTCGCGACTTCCTGCACGCTCGTTCGGAAGCGATCGAAGAACTGGCGCGTCAACGCATCGCGATCGAGAGCCCGGTCGAAGAGCCGCGCGACGTCGCAGTCCTCCGAGATGGCCAGGAGATTGAGGCGGTCGAGAGCGTGCGGTGACGGGTCGTCGAGATCGATGTCGAGCCGGCGAAGCTCCCGACGCGGCGAGAGGTCGTAGATGACGACCTTCCGCGCGCCGGTGCAGGCGAGGACGGCCTTCGTGATGACGTTGTAAGTTTGAAGCGATCGCAGGAAGCGCGTGACCGCGTCCCCGTCGGGCATCGAGTCGAGCACGTAGATGTCGGCGGCCCCCGTGCGCGCTGCGAGCTGCAGCGCGCCTGTCTCCCAGCCCATCTCGATGCCCGCCCGTCGCCATTCCTCGGAAACGATCGGGACGGGTCGAACGTCGTAACCGAGCGCACGCAGCAGATCGAGCGCCGAATCGCAGTCGCGCAGTCGTCCGGCGGCAATCATCTACACTCCACGCGATGCCGGTGCGTTGGGCGTTTCTGAAGCGGGTGCTCGCTGGAGCCGTCTTCGGCCTCTACATGGCGCACCTGCTGTACTTCCTCAACCCGCAGGTCGACGTGACGCCGGCGCGCATCGCGACGGTGAGCGTTCTGTACGCGCTGACCTGCGGACTCCTCTTCGGAGGATTGCTGTGGGCACTGCGCTCGCTGCGCGTGAGATTCATCGGCAGGCCGGAGACGAACGGCACGTATCGGGCGCACGGCTTCGGCTTCGTCGTGCTCGCCGCGTTTGGAGCGGCGGCGATCTACTGGATGCAGCGCGCGGTTTTCTTCATCTACCTGCCGATCGGCGCTCAGCGGGTGTTGGCGAAGGCGACGAACCTGATTACCGTCATCGCGTTTGTTCTTCTGCTGATGTGGGTCGCCGAGCGCAACGCGAGCCGCCGCCAGTCGCGCGTCATCTTCATGCTCGGTGTCTTTCTCGTCGTGATTTCGGTCGTTTTTCTCTACCAGCGGCGCGAGAACTACCGATACGAGGGGCAGAGGGTGGTGGTGGCGAATGTGGGGACGGTTGCGGGGCAGCGGCCCGTGATCGTGATCGCCATCCGGAATCTGCCGTACGACTGGATCCTGACGCTCGCCGGCGAAGGCGTGCTCCCGTTCTTCGAGCAGGCGCGGACCGGGGCGTATCTCACGCGCCTGGAGCCGTTCCCGACGACGAGCTCGCAGGCGTTGTGGGCGTCGCTGGCGACCGGGAAACTGCCATTCCGGCACGGAGTGACGGGAGAGTTTTCGTACAGCAGCGTATTGAACGGGTTCGATCGGAGGCAGCCGTTCATCGTTCTGCCGAGCGGCATCGGCTTCCAGTCGTGGCAACTGATTCCGCCCGTGCATCGGGTCTCGTCGCAGTTGCCGTCGGGCAATGCGCTGCCGCTCTGGAGTCTGTTCGAGCGCGTTGGGGTGCGGGCGGCGGTCATCGGATGGCCGAACAATGCGAGCGAGCTCGCGCCGCCATCGCTCGCTGCGGAAGCGCAGCGCTTCGCGCGGACTCCGGAGCCCGCGGTCGTCGAGCGCATGAGTGGTGCCGGGGATGCGACCGTGCGGATCGTTCGCGGTCTCTCGGCGGATCTCTCCGCGATCGCCGCCTTGCGGGCTGCGGCGAAGCAATATTCGCTGACCATCGTTTCGCTGCGCGGATTCGAAGAGGCGCAGCGCGCGGTGCATATCTTCACCAACGACCTTCCGCCGCGATCGGGCGTGAAGGGCGAGATCGTGCGCGCTTACGCCGAGCAACTCGATGCGATGCTCGTCTCGGTGGCGCGTGATTTTCCGGATCACCTCATCGTGGTCACCTCGCCGTCGGGACCGGTCGCGCCGAAGCTGCCGGCCACGCCCTTCGCGCTCATCCGCGACTTCGTGATCGTCGACGACCCCGGTGCCGATGACGGCTTCGTCGTCATGCGGGGCGCAGGTGTGGTGCATCGCGAACGCCCATCGGCGGCGCAGTCGGTCGATCTCGTCCCAACATGCCTCTACGCCGCCGGGCTGCCGGTCGGCCGGGACATGGACGGCCGGGTTCTGAGCGAGGCGTTCTCCGATGACGTCTTGCGCTCGAACGCACTGGCGGTCGTCCAGACGTATGAAGCGAAGCAGTTGCTCGTGCGGCGCGGCGGAGTCTGAGCGCCTCACGCGCTTCCCCACTTGCGTTTCAGGGCGTTGTAGCGGAGGACGCGAACCTTGCCGCTCGCGCCGTAGACGCGGACCGCGAAGATGTCGCCGTCCGCATCGGTGATGTAGACGCTGCCTGGCGTTCCCGCGCCGGTCGGACTGAACGAGCACACCGATGACCGTCCGAACTGCACCGCCGAAGCGGAGGGAAGCATCGGATCGCCGTCCGGATCCTTGATCGCCACCGGCAGCACGGCGATCGTCGCGATGTGAAACTGCGGCATGAGGATCGAGGGCGCCGCGTAACAGGCGTCCACGCCCGACGCGATGTCGTCGCTCCTGATGCCGTCGCCGTCGCCGTCGTCGTACAACGCGAAGGTCCACTGCGTACCTCGCTGCGCGAACCGCACTCCCGCATTCGCGTTGCGCGCGATGGCGCGCGATCGCGCCGCACGGAAGATCGATCGCAGCTGATCCGCTTCCGCCACCAGCGAGGCGCGGCGCCGATAGGACGCGAAGGATGGCACCGAGACCAGGACGAGGATTCCGACGATGGCAACTGCTGCTGCAATCTCGACGAGGCTGAACCCGTGTTCATGACGACGCATGTTTTCTCCGGTGAGGCGGTTGACAGTTGACGGTTGACAGTTGATGGGTGGGTCGCGGGCTTCTGTGTGAGGACCGGCTTCAGCCGGGTCGGTCGTGACCGGCTGAAGCCGGTCCTCACACAGAAACCGACTCGCCCGAAAGTGGGGCCGCCTCTTCGGCGGCCCCGGCAGGGCGGCCTTAGCTGGCCGAGGTGGGGTGGGACTTCGAAGCCTTCGAGGCGCGAGGCTTGCGCGGAGAACGGATCTTGGCGGTGAGGGTGGTCTTGCCGTCGACGGTAAGGTACGAGCTGAGGCGCTCGTACGTCTTCTCGCCGAAGCCTTTGACCTGCATCAGGTCCGTTGTCTTCTTGAACGCTCCGTGTTCGGAGCGGTAGTCGACGACACGCTGCGCGGCTTTGACGCCCACGCGCGGCAGCATCGAGAGCTGCGACGCGTCCGCGCTATTGATGTTGACGATGCCCGTCGGGACGGCAGCGTCGGCGGCGAATGCCGTCGCGCTGATCGTGGCAAGGGCGATGAGTGTGATGAGGATGGGGAGGAACTTACGCATGGTCTATATCTCCTTTCGGTTGATGGTTTGTTGGGGACAGGTTTCGGGACGTTTTTTGGCTGGTACGCCACACGAGGACCGTCGATGCGATCCCCTTTCACGTTCACTTCGAGTCGCTCATCTCCGTTCGCACCACCTCCTTTCGCCGGGACACACTTCAAGCGGGCCGCCGAGGTGACAAGAGGACGTAAGTCGATGAGGTGAAGTGTGTTAGGCGGAAACGGAAGCGAGAAGCTCTGTCAAAATTTCTTGCGTCCACCGTGCGACCGGCACAGGCGTTGCGTTGTGAGGCCGCGGAGGGAACTCAATGCTGCTCACACTGGCAATCATTCTTCTGATCGCGTGGCTTCTCGGCCTGGTCGCGTTTCACATCACGGCGTGGTTCATCCACGTCCTGATCGTGGTCGCGATCATCGTCGCCATCCTGCACTTCGTGCGCGGACCGCGACGCGTCTAGGCGATGGAGGACAGCCGGCGACGGCTGTCCACCTGCGTCCGCTCGCCCGTACCCCAGACCTGCTGGTAGAGGTAGATGGCCCACGGCCGCATCCCGAAAAGCTTCGGCACCTCGGCATGGTGACTGGCGAGCCATTCGCGGATCGGCAGCGTGAACCCCGTCTTCTTGCGCGACAGAATCGCCGCGGGCAACTGCGTGCGGGGCGAGCGAGCCATGAGGTCCTTGGCGTCGAACGACGAATCGGAGAAGACGGCGGGCGCAACCTGGCGAAGCAGGAAGGCGTCGACCAGCGGCACGCGTACCTCGAGCGAGTGCGCCATGCTGGCCCAGTCGATGTCGCGCAGCAGCTGATTCCGCATGAAGAACGCGGTCTCCAGCGCCGCGACGCGCGACTTCGGTGAACCGGGGTCTGGGGTCATCGCCTCGCGAATACGGTCGAGGATGCCGAGCTGCTTCAGGCCTTCCTCCGCCATGTCGCGGCCTAACACCTGATGCAGCTCCTCCGGCAGATACAGCCCGCGTTTGACGAGGTACGCGCCTTCATACGAATGGCCGTACTTCGGTAAGAGCGCGGTCTTGGGACTGAATCGCGGGTTGTTGCGGGGAACCACCGCCGAGTGCACCCGCTCGAAGAGGTCAGCGAGGATCGGCATGTAGCGGAAAGGCGTCAGATTGCGCACGACGCTCGGGATGGTGCGGAACGTGGAGTAGCCGCCGAAGAGCTCATCGCCGCCGGTTCCCGAGAGCGCGACTTTCCATCCGAGCTCCGATGCCGCCTTGCAGACGAAGTACGAATTCAGCCCGTCGATCGACGGCTGATCCATGGCGTCCAGCGCGTGCGGCAGCGCTTCGACGAACGCGCGGCGCGTGAGAGTGGATGTCGTGTGCTGCGTTCCGTATTGCCGCGCCACCACTTCCGCCAGCGGCGCCTCGTCCTTGTGGGTGCCTGCATATTCTTCGAAGCGCAGCGTCACCGTCTGCAGCGGCATCCCGGTCTCGGCGGCCAGCGCGACGATTGTGCTCGAGTCTCGGCCGGACGACAAAAACGCGCCGACCGGAACGTCGCTGACGAGGTGATAGCGCACCGACTCGGTGACGGCGTCGGAGATGATCTGCAACCGTTCCTGCGGCGTGTATTGGCGGTGGGACTCGACCGCCTCGCGGAGCACCCCCGCGATCGAGAAGTATTGTTGCGGCTGCGACGGCCCCGACGGCGTGACCGTCATCCAGCTGCCCGATGGAACGGAGCGAATGGCCGAATAGAGCGTGAAGGGCTCAGGCACGCTGCCGCGCAAGAAGAATCCGGCGATGCCCGCGGGATCGCGCGTGGTTGGCACACCGCCTCCGGCGAGGAGCGCCTTCACCTGCGATGCGACGCGGAAAACGCCGCTGGCGTTCGAGTAGTACAGCGGCTTGATGCCGTAGGGATCACGGGCCAGGAACAGCGTTCGCGTGCGGCCGTCCCAGATCACGAACGCGAACATCCCGCGCAGTCGCGGCAGCATTGCTGCCCCGCTGCGGCGATACATGCGCAGTACCACCTCGGTATCGGAGGTCGTATCGAATGTCTCGCCCGCGGCGATCAACTGATCGCGGAGCTCGCGGTAGTTGTAGATTTCGCCGTTGAAGATGATCGACAGCTCCCGATCGCGGGTGAGCATCGGCTGGTTCGCTCGATCGCTGACGTCGATGATCGAGAGGCGCCGGTGACCGAATCCGACGCGCCGGTCGTCGCTGATCCACAATCCCGCGGCATCCGGTCCGCGCGAATGCAGAGCCTCGCGCGTGCACACCAGCTCATCGGTGTCGACGGGCGCAGCGGCCGATTGAAACGCGTAGATGCCGTTGATGCCGCACATTGCCATTGGCGCCGCTCCCGCGGCGCGTTCTCGGTTCTCGGTTGTCCGTTGTCAGTTGTCGATGACTTTGACAACCGACTACCGACAACCGACAACGCGCTGGGGCCGCAGGCCGCAGCGCAGCCGTTCGTTCGAGTCGCCAACGCGCGGTTGCTCCGCGCGATTCCGCGTTATACTCAACTGTGGCGCCGGAATGAAGGAAAAGCGCGACATCTATCGCTTCCTCCATGTCACCCCGCGGCGCATTTTCGAACAACTCGATCAGTACGTCGTCGGCCAGAAGCACGCCAAAGAAGTGCTGGCCATCGCTGCGTACAACCACCTCAAACGCATCGAGTACCTGAAATTCGGCGGCGAAGTCTCGATCCGCAAGTCGAACATTCTCATGATCGGCCCTTCCGGATCGGGAAAGACGTATCTCGCCCGGACGCTGGCAAAGATCCTCGACGTTCCGTTTGCCTATAACGACGCGACGGCGTTCACCGAGGCGGGGTACTACGGCGAGGATGTGGAGGTGGCGATCGGACGGTTGCTCTACGCCACCAACCAGAACGTGAACGCCGCCGAAAACGGCATCGTGTTCATCGACGAGATCGACAAGATCGCGCGGCGCAGCGGCGGCGCGCGCACCGGCGCCGGATCGCGCGACATCGGCGGCGAAGGAGTGCAGCAGGCGCTGCTCAAGGTGCTGGAAGGGGAGAAGATCTTCGTTCCGCTCAACGTCACCGCGCATTGGAACAAGTACGACTACGTCGAGATCGACATCTCGAACATCCTCTTCATCTGCGCCGGCTCGTTCTCGGACATGGAAGACGCGGGCGACACGAAGTCGATCGGATTCTTCGGGGACAACGGTTCGGCGACGCGCGAGGTCTCGACCGAGGATCTGTCGAAGTATGGATTCCTGCCGGAGCTCCTCGGCCGCTTGCCCGTTCGCGTGGAGCTCAATTCGCTCTCGGCTGACGATCTGGTCGCCATTCTCACGCAGCCCCGCGAGGCCATGATCCCGGAGTATCAGCGCCTCTGCGCGCTCGATCAGATTCAACTCGAGTTCAGCCGCGACGCGCTACTCGAGATCGCGACCGCGGCAGTCAAGCAGAAACTCGGCGCGCGAGCGTTGCGCGCGATCCTGGAGAAAGTGCTGCATCCCATTCTCTTCGTCGGCCCCGAACGCGCGGGCGAGCGCATCGTGGTCGAACCGGACGACGTTCGCCGCGCCGTGACGCAGGTAGCACCCTAGCCGCGATGCGGTCCATCGGCATCTCCGCGAAAATCACGTCGAGCACCGCCCTCGAATTCGCCGCCAAGACGATCGCCGATCTGCGGCAGCGCGGCCTCGACGTCAGTCTCGATTTCGCGACCGCCGACAAGCTCGACGACCGCGGGCCCTGCGTAGCCAAAGGAGACCTCGGCAGACGCTCCGATCTGCTGATCACGTTCGGCGGCGACGGCACGCTGTTGTCCGTCGCTCGTCAGGCTCCCGCCGGCGTCCCGATCCTTGGCGTCAACATGGGCACGCTCGGATTCCTCACCGAGATCCGGGTGGAGGAGTTCCCGTCGGTGCTCGATCGCGTGCTCGCGGGCGACTTCACGACGGAGTCACGCGTGACCTTCGACGTGGTGGTGAAAGGCAACGGAAGGGAGCCGCGCACCTACCGCGTCCTCAACGACGCCACGATCAACAAGAGCGCTCTGGCGCGCATCGTCGACATGCGCGTGACGGTTTCCGGCTTGTTTGTCTCGACGTTCCGCGCCGATGGATTGATCGTCTCGACGCCCACCGGATCGACGGCGTACAACCTCTCCGCCGGCGGACCGATCGTCTATCCCACGATGGGCGCCATGGTCATCACACCGATCTGTCCGCACATGCTCACCAATCGCCCGATCGTGCTGCCGGACGACCTCGACATCGAGATCGGGATCGCCACACCAAACCAGGAGGTCTTCCTTACCCTGGACGGACAGGAAGGCGTGCCGATCACCGAGAACGATCGCGTGTGCGTAAAGAAGTCGAGCGAGACCGTGCTCCTGGTGCAGTCGCCGGACAAGAACTACTTCGACGTGCTGCGGAACAAGTTGAAGTGGGGTGAAAGTTGAAGTGTGGGGCCAGTCCTCTGACTGGCCGGCCAGCCGGAGGGCTGGCCCCACACCTAGTCCCGCAGCGACTTCTCGTACGCAATGCGGATCGACGTGACATACGCCTTCGTCTCGGCATACGGCGGCACGCCGTTGAACCTCTGCACGGCGCCTGGTCCCGCGTTGTAGGCCGCGAGCGTCAGGTCGAGATCGCCGTGGAACGTGTCGAGCAGCGTGCGCAGGTAGCGCGCGCCGCCCATCACATTCTCCCGCGCGTCGAACACGTTGTTGACGCCGAGGTAGCGGGCGGTGGTGGGCATGAGCTGCATGACGCCGCACGCGCCGACTCGTGAGCGCGCATTCGGATTGAACGCCGACTCGCGCGCGGCGACTGCGGCCAGAAGGCGTGGATCGACGCCGTGACGCGCGCCCGCATCGGTCATGATCGCGGAGAGGTACTCGGGCATCGGACGTTTGATCGACGCGCGGCTGTCATAGACCGCGGCGCCGAACGACGTGAAACGAATGCGTGCGGACTGGAGCGACACGAGCGCCTGGCGTACGTTGTCGAAAAAGCTGGAGGCAGTGATCGACTTCTCATCGTTGCTGATGACGATCTTTCCCGGCTGTTTGATGTGCGCGCCCTTGACGTCGGACGCGCTGAAGCCGGCGGCGTGGGCGGAGGAAGCTCCGATGACCAGGATCGCCGCGAAAGAGGTTATTTTAATCATCTGCGGCTCGCGTAACGAGCCCGTAAGCCATAGGATTCCGATATGAAAAGATGTTTTGCAACGCTCCTGCTAACGGCCGTGCTCGGTTGCGCTTCCACCCCGATGAACACTCCATCCCAAGGCACTCTGTACGCCGGAGGAACCGTGGCTGCAGGCCCTAATCAGGCGCCTCAGCGGGACTTCGCGATCTACGTCGACTCCGGTCGTGTGGTTGAGGTCGGTCCGACAGCCGCACTGCGCAGCAAACATCCAAGTGCGAAGGTGATCGACCTGGCGGGCGCGACCGTACTGCCCGGACTCACCGATGCTCACGCGCATCTCTACGGCCTCGGCCAATCGCTCGACACCGTGAATCTCGTCGGCGTGGGGTCGATCGATGAGGCCGTGAGACGCATGCACGAGCGCGCCGCGCGCGCGCCGGCCGGCGAATGGGTGTTAGGCCGGGGGTGGGATCAGAATCGGTGGGAGGGCAAGCAGTTTCCAACCGCCGCACCGCTCGACGCGGCGATCGCAGACCATCCGGTGTGGCTGAAGCGTGTCGACGGACACGCGGGGTGGGCGAATAGCGCAGCGCTGCGTGCGGCCGCAGTCACGGCGTCAACGCCGGATCCGGAAGGTGGACGCATCCTGCGCGACGCGTCTGGCAATCCGACCGGGGTGTTCATCGACGTGGCGCAGGGCATCGTCGAGTCGAAGATCCCCGAGCCGTCGCGCGCGCTGCACAAATCGCGCATCCGCGCGGCGGCGGAAAACGTCGCGCAGCACGGTTTGACCGAGATTCACGATGCGGGAGCGGACGGCGACACGATCGCGCTGATCAAAGAGCTGATCGACGAACATGCGTTCCCGATCCGCGTCTACACGATGCTCGGCGACAACGGTCCGTTGCTTCGCGAGTGGTTCGCGAAAGGGACTCTGGTCGGCTACGGCAATCGTCTGACCGTCCGCTCCGTCAAACTCTACGCCGACGGCGCCCTCGGCAGCCGCGGCGCGCTGCTTCTCGCGCCGTACGCCGACGATCCTCCGAACAGTGGTCTGGTGGTCTCGACGACGGAGCACATGGCGGAGGTCGCGCGTCGCGCGCGAGCCGCGGGCTTTCAGGTGAACACGCACGCGATCGGCGATCGCGGCGTACGAAACGTGATCGAAGCGTACGAACAGGCCGGCGTGATGCCCGCCGATCGATTTCGCATCGAGCACTTTCAGGTCGTCGCGCCGGCGGACTTCGCGCGCGTCGCACACGACGGCATCATCGCGTCGATGCAGCCCACGCACGCGACATCGGACATGCGCTGGGCGGAGGCGCGCGTCGGTCCCGAGCGCGTTCGCGGCGCGTACGCATGGCGAACCGCGCTCAATTCCGGCGCGCGGCTGGCGTTAGGCTCCGATTTCCCGGTCGAGGATGTGAATCCGTTCTTCGGCATCTACTCCGCGGTCACGCGGCAGGATCAATCCGGATGGCCCGCGGGCGGCTGGTATCCCGATCAGAAGCTGACGCTCGCCGAGGCCATTCGGGGATTCACGTCCGATGCCGCGTATGCAGCGTTCGAAGAAGATTCGCGCGGCACGATCGAGCCGGGGAAGCTGGCGGATTTCACCGTGGTCGAAGGAGACTTCTTCGCGGCGCCGGCATCGGACATCTTCAAGACGAAGGTGCGCCTGACGGTTGTCGGCGGTGAAGTCGTATTCGGCGTGAGGTGAGAAAGCCGCCCACGGACCTGCTTCTGTGTGTGGACCGGCTTCAGCCGGTCCTCGTCATCGTTTGTGACCGGCTGAAGCCGGTCCACACACAGAAGCCAGACGTTTCGCCGTCTACCGGTCGAAGTCTTCGAAGTGAGTCAAAGACCGGAACTCCTGGTAGCGGTCGTCGATGTCCTTCCGCGTGATCTCGCGCAGCCGATCGAGTGAGAACCGCTCCACGGTGAAGGACGCAAGGACGCTGCCGAAGATGATCGCGCGGCGCATCTCTTTCTCGTCGTACGTTGGCCGCGAGGCCAGGTAGCCGAGGAAGCCGCCGGCAAAGGTGTCGCCGGCGCCGGTGGGATCGAACACGTTCTCCAGCGGATACGCGGGAGCCGCGAACACCGTATCCCTGGTCACCATCAGCACGCCGTACTCGCCGCGTTTCAAAACGATCGTCTGCGGGCCGGACGCGAGGATCATGCGCGCGCCCTTGATCAGGTTCGCCTCGCGCGTGAACTGGCGCGCCTCCGCCTCGTTGATGATGACGAGATCGACTTCGCTGAACGCCTTCGCCAGCGCGTCGCGTTTCGTGTCGATCCAGAGATTCATCGTATCGAGCGCGACGAGTCCCGGACGCTTCGTCTGGTGCAGCACATCCATCTGCAGCTCGGGGTGGATGTTCGCCAGAAAAAGGACGTCGGTCTTTTTCTGCACCTCGTTGAGGCGCGGGTGAAAATCGCCGAACACGTTGAGCTGCGTCTCACGCGTCTTCGCCACGTTGAGATCGAATCCGTACTCGCCGCTCCAGAAAAAGGTCTTGGCTCCTTTCACTTTTTCCAGGCCGTCGAGGTTGATCTTCCTTCCGCGGAAGATCGCCATGTCGGCATCGCTGAAGTCATCGCCGACCACGGCAATGAGCGACACGTCCGTGAAGAAGGACGCGGCGACGGAGAAATACGTGGCGGAGCCGCCGAGGCATCGCTCGGCTTTTCCGAAGGGTGTCTGAATGTTGTCGAATGCAACCGTGCCGACGACGAGAATGCTCATGAAATGTATTTGCCGATGATCGGCTGAAGCTCCTTCTTCAGATTTTCAGGGATGAGCGTCGGCTCGGTGACGATCGCGAAGCGTAACGCGTTGGCGCAGGCGCAAGTTCGTTTGCGGGCCGCGATCTTCGGCACCGCGGTCCGCAGGACGCGCTGCGCCATCTCGGCATTGGCGCGGAGGTTTCCCATGATCTGCTCCACGCTCACCGATTCGTGCGACTGGTGCCAGCAGTCGAAGTCCGTGACCAGAGCCATCGTGGCGTAGCAAATCTCGGCTTCGCGCGCGAGCTTGGCTTCCTGGATGTTCGTCATGCCGATGACGTCGACGCCCCACGAGCGGTACAGGTTCGACTCCGCACGCGTCGAGAACTGCGGGCCCTCGATGCAGATGTACACGCCGCCCTCGTGGACGCGCGCGCCCGACTCGCGCCCGGCAGCGGCCGCAAGCATGGAGACGCCCGCGCAGATCGGGTCGGCGAACGCGATGTGGCCGACGATCCCGTTTCCGAAGAACGTGTCGGGGCGATGCCGCGTGCGGTCGATGAACTGATGCGGGAAGACGAGATCGGTCGGCACGTATTCTTCTTTCATCGAACCGACCGCGCTCGCCGACAGAATCGTCTCCACGCCCAGCGCCTTGAACCCGAAGATGTTCGCCCGGTAATTGATGTCGCTGGGCAGCGTGCGATGACCGCGGCCGTGGCGCGCGAGGAACGCCACGCGCACGCCATCCACGTCGCCGATCGCGTACTTGTCCGACGCTTCGCCGAACGGCGTCGGAACTTCCAGTTCGTCGAGGACCCGGATCCCTTCCATCTGATACACGCCGGAGCCGCCGATGATGCCGATGCTTGCTTCGCTCAAATGCGGAACCTCTTCATGGATTGATCGATCGCTTCTGCCACTCGGGCCGCCAGCGCCACGGCCGCCACACCATCGCGTCCGTCCACGAGAGGGCGGGAGCGATCGCGGACGCAGCCGAGGAACGCTTCCAGCTCGGCGCGCAGCGGTTCTTTTTTCATCACCGTGACATCGATCGGCTGAATCGCCCGGTTCACGAGCCGATAGCCTTTCACTTCCTGCTCTTTGGTGTCGACCGAGATGTACGACTCGCTGCCGAAGAAACGCACTTTGCGGACGCGGTCCTGCGACACGCGGCTGGCGGTGAGATTCGCCACCGCGCCGTTGTCGAGCTCGAGCCGCACGTTCGTGATGTCGACCTTGTCGGTGAGGACGGGAACGCCGACGGCGCGCACATCGACGACGTTCGTTCCGGTCAGCGACAGCACCAGATTGAGATCGTGGATCATCAGATCGAGCAGCACGTCGATGTCGAGCGAGCGTCCGACCCAGACACCGAGGCGTTCGGCCTCGATGTAGCGGACGCCGTGGAGCAGCGGCGCGGCCGCGGTGATCGCCGGGTTGTAGCGCTCGACGTGGCCCACCTGGATGATGCGTTTGCGTGAAGCGGCGAGCGCGACGAGACGCTCGCCATCGCCCGGCGTCGCGGTGATCGGCTTCTCGACCATCACGTCGCATCCCGCTTCGAGGAGCTGCGACGCGACATCGAAGTGCGTCAGGGTCGGCGTGGCGACGACAGCGCACTCGATCTCGCGCGCGAGATCGGCGACGGTCGCAAATCGCTTGAGTTTGAGCGCGCCGCCCACTTCAGCGGCGGTGTCGTCATTCGTCTCCACGAAGCCGACGACCTGCGCCTCGGGCATCTCGGTCAACACGCGGGCGTGCAGGCGGCCGAGATAGCCGGTGCCGACGACGCCGACGCGCGAGCTCATCGAATGATTCCGCGCTTTGAGGCCCGGACGAAGTCGGCAAAGTAACGTGCCTCGGGGTACGGGGCGAGCTCGTCGTCGATCCGCATCAGCGCTTCGTCGAGTTTCAGCTTGGAACGGATGAGGATGCGATACGCGCGCTGCAGCGCTTCGATCGTTTCCTTCGAGAAGCCCTTGCGCTCGAGGCCGATGCTGTTGATGCCGAAGGTCGAGGCGTGGCGCTCGGCGACGGTCTTGGTGAAGGGGAGGACGTCCTGCGTGCACATCGTGCCGCCGCCGATGAACGCGTGCTCGCCGACGCGGCAGAACTGATGCACGGCCGAGAACGCACCGATCTGCGCGTAGTCGCCGATCTCGACGTGCCCCGCCAGCGTGGCGTTGTTGGCGAACACGGTGTTCGATCCGATGTGGCAATCGTGCGCCACGTGCGAGTACGCCATGAAGAGATTGTGATTCGCGATCGTGGTGATGCCGCCGCCTCCGCTTGTGCCGCGGTTGACGGTGACGAATTCGCGAAAGACGTTGTCGTTGCCGATGAAGAGCGCCGTCTTCTCGCCTTTGTACTTCATGTCCTGCGGCGGGCCGCCGATGGAAACGAATCCGTAGAAGTCGTTGCGATCGCCGATCGTGGTCGGCCCTTCCACGCGGGAATGGGCGCCGATGCGCGTGCCGGCGCCGATGGCGACGCCGGCTCCGATGACGACGTAGGGACCGATCTCGACATCGGACGCCACGCTGGCCTCGCTGTTAATGATCGCCGTCGAATGAATCATGCGCTCGGCCTGTCGACCATGATGCTCAGCAGGTCGGCTTCCGCGACGACCTTGCCGTCGACCGTGGCGATGCCGTGGACTTTCACGCTCGAGGCGCGTCGCTGCCTGATCACACATTCCAGCCTGAGTTGATCGCCGGGGATGACGGGCTTGCGGAAGCGGGCCTTGTCCACGCCTCCGAATAGAAACAGTTTCTCATTGCGATTCGGAATGTCGCGCAGGATCAGCACGGCCGCGCATTGCGCCATGGCCTCGACGATGAGAACGCCCGGCATCACTGGTGCGCCCGGAAAATGACCCTGGAAGAACTGTTCGTTGGCGGTCACGCTCTTGAGGCACACGATGCGCTTGTCGCTCTCGAACTCGAGCACGCGGTCGACCAGCAGCATCGGATAGCGATGCGGCAGGATGTTCATGATTTCGGTGATCGAGAGCATCAGTCCCTCTTCTTCAAAAGGCGTCGCAGCAGCACATTGCGCCGCGCATGGTCGCGGAATGGTATTGCAGGATTGCCGATGACCTTCTGTCCGTCCGCGACATCGTCAAACACGGCGGTGGCCGCCGCAATCTGCGCGCCCTTGCCGATCTTGAGATGACCGGCCAGTCCCGACTGTCCAGCGATCACCGTGTAATCGCCGATCTCGGTGGAGCCGGCGATTCCGACCTGCGCGACGAGGATGCAGTGCTTGCCGATCCGGCAGTTGTGCCCGATCTGCACCTGGTTATCGATTTTGGTTCCTTCGCCGATCACCGTCTCGCCGAGCGCGGCGCGATCGACGCACGAGTTCGAGCCGATCTCCACGTCGTCTTCTATGCGGACGATCCCGATCTGCGGGATCTTCTTGTGACGCGCCCCGTCGAATGCGAAGCCGAAACCGTCCGATCCGATCACCACGCCGCCGTGAAGGATGCAACGTTTGCCGATGATCGTTCCCGCGTACAGCGTGACGTTCGGGGCGATGATCGTGTCGTCGCCGATGGTGACGTTCGGACCGATCGCAGTGAACGGCCCGATGGTGACGTTCTGGCCGATCTTCGCCGAGGGATGAATCGCGGCCATTTCCGAGATGCCCGCGGGCGGCCGCGCACTGAAGAAGCGCGTGAGCACATCGGCGAGCGCGACGTACGGCTGCGCGACGCGGATGAACCGCGGGTCGTCGCCTTCCGCATCCTGTCCAATCAGAATCGCACCGGCGCCACTCGACGGCACCTGCGACGCGTAGGACTTATTGCTGAGAAAGCTGAGCTGGTCGTCGCGCGCATCGCCGAGGGCCGCGACCCCGCGAATGACCCGGTCCGGTGGTCCGCTATAGCTGCCGCCGACGAGCGCAACGATTTCTGTGATGGGAACGCCTGACATCGGGGCGCATTGTAGCGTTGAGAGCTTCTGTGTGAGGACCGGCTTCAGCCGGTCAAGGCCGGCTGAAGCCGGCCCACACACAGAAGCAAAAGGCCGGGATTTCTCCCGGCCCGCGGCTCGCGAACTTCGTCTCCTGAAACGCTACTTCTTGGGCGCGGCTGCCGCCGGCACCGGGACTGCGTCGTTGAAGCGCTTGATCACCGTGTCGGTGATGTCGATCGCATCGGACGCGTAGACCAGACCGGACTCGAACTTGTTGAAGATGGCTGCGAGACCCATCTCCTTGCCGATCGAGTCGATCACGGGCTTGATCTTTCCTTCGAGCTCCTGGAGCTCCTTGTCGCGGGCTTCGCCGAGCTCGCGCTCTGCATCCTGCCCGAAACGCTGCAGAGCGACCTGCTTGTCGGCGATCTGCTTCTGCATGTCGGCGAGCTTGTCTTCGCTGAGCGAGAGCTTCTTGGTGTTGAGATCGTTGGTCAGCGCTGCCATGTCCTCCTGCATCTTCTGGGCGCGCGCGGCCTTCTCTTCGTTGAGTCTCTTCAGCTTTTCCTGCGCGACTTTTCCGGCGCCCGACGTGTTCAGCACGCGCTGCACGTCGATCACCGCAAAACGCGCGGGCGCAGCACCCTGCGCAAACATCGGGACGGCGAGAGCTGCCGCGGCAATGGTGATGAGGAACTTCTTCATGTGAATCTCCTTATTTTTGAGTTAGGCAGTTGGGACGTTGGGAAGGATCGAGAGTCGGCGGTGCGGCGGCCTTCCTAAGTCCCAACGTCCCAACTTCACAACGATCAATAGGTATTTCCGATGGTGAACTGGAAGCCCTGGAACTTGTCGCCCTTCTTCGAGCGCGGGTTGACAGCGTAGATGAACCGGATCGGGAACTGGAACACGGGGAGGAACACGCGGAGCTCCATGCCGGTGGAGTAGCGCAGCTTGGAGAGGTCGACCTTGTCGTGGAACCCGTACGCCCAGCCGGTGTCCGCGAACAGCACGAACCGCAGCGGGTCGTTGATCTTGGTGATGTACTCCATGTTGGCGACGATCTGCTTGTAGCCGCCGGCGATCTGCGTCACGCCACCGAAGGTCTCGGTCGGTCCCAGCGTGCCGAACTCGAATCCGCGCACCGAGTACTCGCCGCCCACCAGGAAGCGCTGTCCCTTCGGCACGCAGAGTTGATTGTTGAACTGCGGCGCGTCAGTGAGTGAATTCGCGCAGTTCTTGCTCAGCGGGATGATGTCGCCCAGGCTCGTGTTGAAGCTGAACGAGCTGCGTCGGTTGACCTTGATGAACTGCGTGAAATCGATCGACGGGCGGAAGACGTGGATCGTTCCGCCGAGCGGCCCGCCGGCATACGACAGACTGATGTTGGTGCGGCGTCCGCGGGTGGTATCGAACGGGTTGTCGCGCGAGTCGTACGCATACGACGGCCCGACCGAAGACTGCGTGAAGTTGAAGTCGGAGACGTCGGCGATGGGAACGTTGCCGTTCGCGTCGGGCGCGGCCGCGACTTCGTAGTGGCTCTTCACGCGCTCGAGACCGTAGACGAACGAGAAGCTGTCGAAACGGTGCAGGCGATAGCCGTAGGCAAACGTGCCGCCGCGGCTGCGCTCGTCGTATCCGAACGACAGCGGAAAATTGGTGGTTCGATTGAACAGCGAGACGCCGAGGCTGTTCGGCGTGTCGAGGAACCAGGGATCGGCGTACGAGAGGGAGAAGTAGTTCTGCCGGTTGCCGCGCTGGAAGCTGAGGCCGAGGTTCTCGCCTTCGCCGAGGAAGTTGCGCGTCGAGAACTGAGTCTGGATGAAGAAGCCGGTGCCTTCCGAATAGCCACCGCCGAACTGGACGTCGTTCTTCCCTTCCTCATTGCCCTTGATGGTGACGTCGACGAGCTTCTTATCCTGATTCACCTTGAAGTCAGGATTGTCGGTGACCTTGAAGTAGCCGAGCTGGCCAAGCTTGTAGATGCTCTGCTTGAAGGTCTCCATGTCCATGATGTCTCCCTCTTCGAGGAAGATCTCGCGGCGGAGAACCTTGTCTTTCGTCGTGGTGTTGCCCGTGAACTCGAGGCGGCCGAGGTGGAACTGGTCGCCCTCGAACACCTGCACCTTGATGTCGACGACGTTGTTCGGCTGCTCGACGTACTCCGGATTGACGTACGAATAGATGTAGCCGCGGCCGCGGTACGCGTCGGCGAACGCATCGATGCGGGCCTGCATCGGCTTGCGGCGGATGATGTCGCCCTTCTTGATCGGCCAGTTGCCGACGATCTGCTCGCTGGTGAAGACCGTGTTGCCGGTGACGGTGACGTCACCGAGACGATGCACGGCGCCCTCTTTGATCGGGATGACGATCTTCACGCGCGGCTTCTTGCTCGTGCGTACTTGAGTGATCTGCGGATCGCCGAATGAGACGCTCGTGTATCCGTAGTCCTGGTAGTAGTTCTTGATGTTCTCGAGATCCTCATCCAGCTTCGACGGGATGTAGAGGTTCTTCTTGCGGAT
>JBBRMQ010000017.1:0-32323 GCA_038230775.1 Thermoanaerobaculia bacterium | reverse complement strand
TCTCGTCCCACCACATCGAGCGCGACCAGCCTTTCACCGGAATCACTTCGAGCTCGCAGCGATACTTCTCGTCGACGTTCTGATAGTAGCGAGCGAGCTCGCCGATCGTCATCCCGTGGCGCGGCGGGATGTTGAACAGGCCGACGAAGCTGAACCAACGGTCGCCGTCATCGAACAGGTTTCCCTCTACTGCGACGCCTCCGATCGGGTTCGGGCGATCGCAAACGACCAGCTTCGTACCGCTGGTCTTCGCCACTTCCATGCAGTACGCCATCGTGTTGGCGAACGTGTAGTAGCGCGCGCCGACGTCCTGCAGATCGACGACCAGCACCTCGACGTCTTCCAGGTCCTTCGGCTTCGGCCACAGCTCTTTCTTCTTCTGTTGCAGCTCGCACTTCCACGTGCGAACGCCGTCCGGCGTGCTCTCGCGGGGCAGTTTCGGATAGTCGCCGTACAGCGACACGATTTCTTTTCGCGTCGCCCGGTCGACTTCCGAGGTCGCGCCTTCCATGTCCTGCTTGACGCCCCAGAAGCCGTGTTCGGGGCCGAAGATCCGTACGAAGTTTTCCGGACCGGCGAGAGCAGCGACGACGTCGATCGTGCGCCGAAGCTCGTGATCGACGGCGGCCTGGTGCGACAACACGGCGACGCGCTTGCCGCGAATCGGTTGCGGATTGGCAGCCAGAGCTTCGATGCCGAGCCTAACGGGTCGCCTAGTCATGTCGTGTCTTGCCGCCGAGGAGGTCGAGGGCGTGCGGAATGAGGTGGAGGATGGCCTGCAGATTCTCCGTGGCGCCGTTCACGGAGCCCGGTAGGTTCACGATCAATGCCGGGCCGCGCGTCGCAGCCTGCGCGCGGGAGAGCGCGGCCATCGGCGTCTTCTTCAGCGATTCGAATCGCATCAACTCGCCGAACCCCGGCACGACCCGCTCGCAGACCCTCATCGTCGCCTCGGGAGTGACATCGCGGGGCGAGATGCCCGTGCCACCCGTGGTGACGATCAGCGTGATGCCTTCTCCGGCGGCGTTCTCGATGGCCGTTGCGATCTCCTCGATCTCGTCCGCGACGATGACCACCGCGCCGGCTTCGTAACCCGCTTTCGCGAGGATGTCGCGCACGGCGGGACCGGAGCGATCTTCGCGCTTCCCGGCCGACGCAGCGTCGGAACACGTGATGACGCGGGCGCGTATCATCCGCGCGATTCTAGTGAAACGCACCGACTTCTCCTACGAACTGCCTCCCGATCGGATCGCGCAGCAGCCGCGTGAGCGAGGGCGGTCTCGAATGATGGTCGTCACGCCGCGCGACGGCGAGCCGGCGCTCGAGCACGCGAGTTTCAGCTCGATCCCGTCGCTTCTCCAGCCGGGCGACGTCGTGGTCGTCAATGACACGCGCGTGATCCCGGCCAGGTTGTTCGCCGAGCCGAAAGGCAATATGACGCGGCGCATCGAAGTGCTCCTCACGCGGCAGCTCGATCCGCAGACGTGGGAGGTTTGGTGCAATCCGGCGAAGCGACTGCGCGTAGGAGATTCCTTGCGCTTTGCTTCTGTGTGTGGGCCGGCTTCAGCCGGCCATGACCGGCTGAAGCCGGTCCACACACAGAGTCAAACTCTCTCGGCAACGGTCATGAGCAAGGGCGACGTCATCGTCCTGCGTTTCGAAGGTGACCTCGCCGAGATCGAGCGCATCGGCGTCATGCCGCTTCCGCCGTACATCGCGCGGCCCGAGCCGCAGGACGCCGATCGAGAGTCGTATCAGACGGTCTATGCCGCCGAGCGCGGCGCGATCGCGGCGCCGACTGCCGGTCTGCATTTCACGCAGGAGATCCTGGACCAGATCGCGAAGAAGAACGAGATCGTTCGCATCACGCTTCACGTCGGAATCGGAACCTTTAAGCCGGTGAAGGTTGACGACATCCGCGATCACAAGATGGATACCGAGCGCTACGAGATCACCGCCGCCGCGGCGGACGTACTCAATCGCGCGAAGAAGATCGTTGCGGTCGGAACGACGACGGTGCGCACGCTGGAAAGCGCGAAGCGCGACCGATTCGAGGCCGCGCGCGGAGAGACGAACATCTTCATCACGCCGGGCTATCAGTTCCGGGCGATCGACCGCCTGCTGACGAACTTCCATTTGCCGGAGTCGACGTTGATCATGCTGGTCTCGGCGTTCGCCGGAATCAACACCGTGAAACGCGCGTATGAGGCGGCGATTCGCGAGAGATATTTCTTCTACAGCTACGGCGACTGCATGTTCATCCGGCAGCGGGGAGCGTGGTGAAGCGCTCGACGATCTCGCGCAGATCGCCCGGCGTCACAGGCTTAGCGAGGTAGTCGTCGACCCCGAACTTGTCCATCGCTTCGTCGCGATAGCGCCGGTCTTTGTACAGGCCGGTGATGACGACGACCTTGGTTCCCGGCGTCTCGACCTTGATGATGCGAGCCACTTCGCGGCCGTCGAGCTTCGGCATCAGCGCGTCGGTGATGACGAGGTCGGGCAGGAATTGCCTGGCCATGGCGAGCGCCTCTTCCCCATCCTTCGCCGTGATGATTCCGCGTTTGAGGGTCTTGATCACCCTCCGCGCAATGCTCCGCGCCGTCGCATCATCCTCGGCGAAGAGCACGAGGGGCCGCGTGATGGTGTCCGAAGAGATCGGCTCGACTTGACCGGTGGGAGGCGGCTGCACTTTGCGACGCTCGACGAGCTCGCGCGGCGCGTCACGCCAGAACGTGCTCTTGAAAGCCTGCGGTGCTTTGCAGAAACAAGCGGCGCAATTCGGACAGCGCAGCGAGCGTACCGTCTCCAGGCAATCGCAGTCGGCCGCCTTCAGGGCATCGAAGGGGCGGCCGCACGTGGGACAGGTGACCTTGTAGACTGCGCTCATCGCGTAGCATTTTGACCTACCCAGCGCTGAAATGATCGCCGGAAAAAAACATTCACGCGAAACGGAGAGACTTCAGGCTCTGCGGACCGCCGAGATTCTGGACACGCTGCCGGAGCCGCAGTTCGACGACATCACGCGTCTGGCGTCCGCGATTTGCGGCACGCCGGTCGCTCTCGTGTCCCTGGTTGACGAGAACCGCCAGTGGTTCAAGTCGCGGGTCGGCCTCGATCTCGCCGAGACGCCGCGCGACCTCGCGTTTTGCGGTCACGCCATTCTCGCGGACGGCGTATTCGAAGTCCCCGACGCGCGCAAAGACGAACGGTTTCACGACAATCCCCTGGTCCAGGGCAAAAAGGGTGTCGTCTTCTACGCAGGCGCGCCCCTGATCACCAGCGATGGTCTGCCGCTCGGCACGCTGTGCGTCATCGATCACAAGCCGCGTCATCTGACCGAAGAACAGCGAGAGGCGTTGCGCGCGCTGAGCCGCCAGGTGATGGCCCAGATCGAGTTGCGGCGCCGCACCGGCGAGATCAGCGCGAGCGAGTATCGATATCGCACACTCTTCGACGCCAATCCGTTGCCGGCCTGGGTCTGCGATGCGAACACGCTGCGATTTCTCGCCGTCAACGACGCCGCGGTCGCCCGCTACGGCTACAGCCGCGAAGAATTCCTGGCGATGACGCTGCGCGAGATCCGTCCGCCGGAAGACGTTGAGGCCATGGAAGAGGCCATCGGCCGCGCGCGATCCTCCGGCGATCAGGAAGCGCTGAATCAGACGTGGAACCATCGGCGCAAAGACGGGACCCTTCTGCGGGTTCAACTGAGCTCCCATCGGGTCACGTTCGACGGGAGCGACGCGATCATGGCGGTGATCGTGGACGTCACCGATCGCGAGCGCGCCGACCGCGCCGTTCGCGACAGTGAGGAGCGCCTGCAGTACATCGTCAATCACGCGGCGGAAGTCATCTACAACGCCGACGTGCGCGGCAACTTCACCTTCGTCAACAACACCGCGGAACAGATCGCGGGCCTGCCGCGCGAGCAGCTCGTCGGACGCCACTTCACCGACCTCGTTCTTCCACGGGCACGGCCCGAGGTGCTGGCGTTTTACAAGCAGCAGTTGATGGACGGCGTGCGCCACACGTACTACGAGTTCCCCGCAAATTTCCCTGACGGCCGCGAGGTCTGGTTCGGTCAGAACGTGCAGCTCATGTTCGACGGCGCCCGAATCGCCGGCTTCCAGGCCGTAGCGCGCGACATCACCGAGCGCCGCCGCATCGAGGAGGAGCTCGAAAAGGCCCGCGACGCCGCCATCGAGTCCGCGCGCATCAAGTCCTCCTTCCTGGCGAACATGAGCCACGAGATCCGCACGCCGATGAACGGCATCATCGGCATGGCGGGGCTGCTGAGCGGATCGGATCTGACCCCGGACCAGCGCGAGATCGCCGAGACCATCCGCAGCAGCGCGGAATCGCTGCTGTCGATCATCAACGACATCCTCGACTTCTCCAAGATCGAGGCCGGCAAGCTGGCCTTCGAAGAGATGGACTTCGACGTCCGCGAGGCGATCGAAGCCGCGGTCGACCTCGTCGCCGAACCGGCGCAAGCCAAAGGCCTGGAGATGGCCGGCTACGTCGACGAACAGGTTCCCCACATCGTTCGCGGCGATCCCGGGCGGTTGCGCCAGGTGCTCACGAATCTCCTGAGCAACGCGGTCAAATTCACGTCGGCGGGCGAAGTAGTGACGCAGGTCGCCGTGGCCAGCAGCGATTCCGACAGCACGCTCCTCCGCTTCGAAGTCGCCGATTCCGGGATTGGCATTGCGCCCGCCGATCAGGAACGCCTGTTCGTCCCGTTCGTTCAGGCGGACGACTCCTCGACCCGGCGCCACGGTGGAACGGGTCTCGGTCTCGCGATCTCGAAACAGCTTGTGGAAATGATGGGCGGCGAATTTGCGCTGCAGAGCGAGGTCGGGAAGGGATCGACGTTTCGTTTCACGGCGCGCTTCTCGCGATCGAAGTCCGAAGCGCGTCCGCGGCGAACGCTGCGCGATGCGCGGGTGCTCGTCGTCGACGACAATGCGACCACGCGCGATTTTCTCTGCCGCCAGCTCACGTCCTGGAACATCCGGTCGGACGCCGTCGAGAGCGGCGGCCAGGCGATCGATCGGCTCTTTCAGTCGCAGAAATCCGCCGATCGCTACGACGTCGTTATCATCGATGCACAGATGAAGGGCATGGATGGTGTGGCCACCGCGCGCGCCATCCGCGCCGACGCGGCGAACGACCGCACGAAGATTCTCCTCTTGTCGCCGGTCGGTGCGCCTCGCGATCGCACAGCGTCCGGCATCGCGCCGACAATCTCGAAGCCCGTCAAACAATCCTCCCTTTTCGACGCGCTCGCCACACTCCTCGGCGACGCTGAAGCGATCAAGGAAGCGCGTCCGCTGCGCCTTGAGACTCTCGAACGTCCCATCTCGTCGCATCGAGTCCTCGTGGCCGAGGACAATCCGGTGAATCAGAAGGTGGCGGTGCGGCAGCTGCAGAAACTCGGCTACTCCGCCGACACCGTGGCCAACGGGCTGGAGGCGATCGAGGCGTTGAGCCGCATCCCGTACGATCTCGTCCTGATGGATTGCCAGATGCCGGAGATGGACGGCTTTTCGGCGACGCGCATGATCCGCGGGCGCGAGCCGCGTGAACGCCGCGCGGTGATCATCGCGATGACGGCAAACGCGCTGGAAGGCGATCGCGACCGCTGCCTGGCCGCGGGGATGGATGACTACCTTTCCAAGCCGGTCCGCGAGGCGGAGCTCGGCGCGATGTTGAACAAGTGGCTGAAATCACCGAATTGAAGGAACTGCACTGCATGAAGAAGCTGTCGATTGTCCTCGTTGCAATTTCTGTTGTCTTCGCGCTGAACGCGCAGACGCCGCCGCCCGCTCCGGCGCCGACGTCGAGCAAGGTGGCCGAACCGAAGAAGCCCGAGAAGGCGGAGCAGGAGCCGCGGCCCGTCGAGCAGGAGATTCAGAAGCAGCAATCCCAGAAGCGCGATGCCCCGCCTCCAGCCGCCGTTGCCACGGCAGCGACGGCCGCTCCCGTGCCGGCAAAAGATGACAAGCCGAAGTGGGACGTGTCGAATCCTCCGGGGCCGCAACACGACGTCGACATCGATGTGACCGAAGGGACCTGGCTGAGCCTCGATGTGAGTCCGGACGGCAAGGAGATCGCCTTCGACCTGTTAGGCGACATCTACACCCTCCCCATCGGCGGCGGCGACGCGAAGGCACTCACGAGCGGCGTCGCGTGGGACATGCAACCGCGGTTCAGCCCGAACGGCAGATGGATCGCGTTCACCAGCGATCGCGCCGGCGGAGACAACATCTGGATGATGAACCGCGACGGCGCGGAGCCGAAGCAGGTCACCAAGGAAACGTTTCGTCTTCTCAACTCGCCGTACTGGACGCCCGACAGCGAATCGATCGTCGCGCGCAAGCATTTCACCGCGGAGCGATCGCTAGGCGCGGGCGAGATGTGGATCTATCACCGCAGCGGCGGCGAGGGTCTGCAGATGACGAAGAAGCGCAACGACCAGAAGGATTCCGGAGAGCCGTCGGTGTCGCCCGATGGCAAGTACGTGTACTACAGCGAAGACACCACGCCCGGCGCAATCTTTCAGTACAACAAGGATCCGAACACGCAGATCTACGTGATTCAGCGCTTGAATCGCGAGACGGGCGAGATCGAGCCGTTCGTGACCGGTCCTGGCGGATCGATCCGTCCCACGCCGTCGCCGGATGGCAAGTCGCTCGCGTTCGCGCGCCGCGTCCGTTACAAGTCGACGCTGTTCGTGCTCGACCTCCAGTCGGGGAAAGAGACGCCGCTCTACGACGGTCTCGATCGCGACATGCAGGAGACGTGGGCCATTCACGGTGTCTATCCGTCGATGGCCTGGACGCCAGACAACCGCTCGATCGTCTTCTGGTCCGGCGGCCACTTCCATCGCGTCGACGTCGCATCGAAGCAATTGACGGAGATCCCGTTTCACGTGAAGTCCGCACGCCGGGTGGCGGAGGCGGTGCGCACGCCGATCACGGTGGCTCCGGCCGAGTTTCAGCCGAAAATGCTGCGCTGGGTCACGGTCTCTCCTCGCGGCAATCAGGTTCTTTATCAGGCGCTCGGCTACATCTACATCCGCGATCTGCCGGGCGGCACACCGCATCGGTTGACGTCGCAGACGGATGCGTTCGAGTTCTATCCGACGTGGTCTCGCGATGGTCAATCGATCGTGTACACGACGTGGAACGATCAGACGTACGGCACGATCCGCATCGCACCATCCGCGGGCGGAGTGGGACGGGTGATCACCGACAAGCCAGGCCACTACATCGAGCCGGCGTTCTCGCCCGACGGATCGAAAGTGATCTACCGGACGACGAGCGACGGCTATCTGCGACCGGCGGTGTGGTCGCGCGAGACCGGCATCTACGTCGTGCCGACCGCGGGCGGCGCATCGAAGCTCGTCTCGAAAAAAGGCGTGCTGCCGGAATTCGGCGCGTCGAACGATCGCATTTTCTTCATGACGATCGAGGATGAGGACAAGCGCAATCTCCGCAGCATCAATCTGAATCGGAGCGAGGAGCGCACGCATCTCACGTCAGCGGCGGCGACGCGGTATCGCGTGTCACCTGACGAGAAGTGGATTGCCTGGACCGAGAAGTTCAACGCGTACGTCGCGCCGTTCACACGGACGGGGAAAAGCGTGGAGATCGGGCCGGACATGAAGTCGCTCCCGATGGCGAAGGCGTCGCGCGACGCGGGCGAGTACCTGCACTGGTCCGGCGACTCGTCGCGCCTGGATTGGTCGCTGGGGCCCGAGTTGTTCTCGCGTGATCTCAAGGACTCGTTCGCGTTCATCGCCGGCGCGCCGGAGAAGCTGCCGGAGATCGCCACGAAGGGAACGAACATCAGCTTCTCGCAGAAGTACGACGTGCCCGCGGGCCGGGTGGCGTTCACCGGGGCGCGCATCATCACCATGCGCGGCGATGAAATCATCGAGAACGGCACGGTCGTCATCGATGGCAATCGCATCGTCAGCGTCGGCCCCGGCGCAGCGCCGGCCGGCGCCAGCGTCATCGATGCGCGCGGCAAGACGATCATGCCGGGAATCGTCGACGTGCACTGGCACGGCGCGATGGGCGCGGACGACATCGTGCCGCAGCAGAGCTGGGTGAATTACGCGACGCTGGCCTTCGGGGTGACGACGCTGCACGATCCGTCGAACAGCACGAGCGAGATCTTCGCATCGAGCGAGATGGCGAAGGCGGGCGCGATCGTCGCGCCGCGCATCTTCTCCACGGGCACCATCCTTTACGGCGCCAAAGGATCGTACAAGGCGGAGATCAACAACCTGGACGACGCGCTGTCGCATCTGCGGCGCATGAATGCGGCGGGCGCGTTCAGCGTGAAGAGCTACAACCAGCCGCGCCGCGATCAACGCCAGCAGATCATCGAGGCCGCACGCCAGCTCGGCATGGACGTCGTGCCGGAAGGCGGATCGCTCTTCGAGCACAACATGACCATGGTCGTCGACGGCCACACTGGCGTCGAACACTCGATCCCGGTCGCCAACGCCTACGAGGACGTGATGCAGCTGTGGTCCGGAACGAAAGTCGGATACACGCCGACGCTCATCGTCGGATACGGCGGTCTGTTCGGAGAGACGTACTGGTACGCGAAGACCAATGTGTGGGAAGACCAGCGGCTGCTCTCGTTCGTCCCGCGCCGCATCATCGACGCGCGCGCACGCCGGCGCGTCGTGCCGCCGGAGGAGGAGTGGAATCACATCAACAACGCGAAGATCGTGAAGCGCCTCAACGATCGCGGCGTGAACGTCCAACTCGGCGCGCACGGACAGCGAGAAGGCCTCGGGGCGCATTGGGAGCTGTGGATGTTCACGCAGGGCGGGATGACGCCTCTCGAGGCGCTCCGCGCCGCCACCCTGAACGGCGCCCGCTACCTCGGCATGGACAAAGACATCGGCTCGCTGGAGCCGGGCAAGCTCGCGGATCTCATCGTGCTCGACGCGAACCCGCTGGAGAACATCAGGAATAGCGAGTCGGTGCACTACACCGTCGTGAACGGCCGCGTGTTCGACGCCGCAACGATGAACGAGCTCGGCAACCATCCCCGCGAACGGAAGAAGTTCTACTTCGAGATGCCGGGCAATGATGCGTGGCCGGTTGGTGTGACGACCACGATTGAGGACGACTAGAGACCTGTGGGAGACCTGTGAGGACTGATTCCCGCACAGAAGCTGAGTCCTCACACAGAAGCTGAGTCTCACACAGAAGCTGAGTCTCACACAGAAGCTGAGTCTCACACAGAAGCTGAGTCTCACACAGAAGCTGAGTCTCACACAGAAGCTGAGTCTCGAAATAGAATCCGTCTCTCACCAGTACGAAGTCGTCACGACACAGTCACCAACAACGATCATCTGACACGCGAGCCGCTTGTCAGATGTTTCAAAACGTGTCGGCGGCGATACGTCTCCGTCAACGAGAGTGACGCGGCAGCGGCCGCACACGCCGATGCCGCCGCATGAATTGCCGATCGGCGCGCCTGCGCGGCGCGCAACATCGAGCACCGTCTCATTCGGTTTTGCCAGGGCGGTCTTGCCGATCTTCGCGAACGTTACCTGCATGACACATCCGATTCTCGCAACTTTTCGGGCGTTGGGTCGTCTATAACTCGGAGGCAAACGACGATGACCACGATCAAGAGCATGGACGAAACGAAGCTGGCGGAGGAAATCGTCAGCGTGCTGGAGCCTTCGGCACTGCGTGCCTGCTCGCCGGAGCGCGACGTCATCCGTTACGCGGTGCGCAGCGGTGCGATGAAGCTTCGCACGATCATTTTCAGCCGGCAGGCGCTGCGTCGCCTTCTCAGCGACGCGGCAGCGCTCGTCAAGGTCGACTATCTCAAGCGCGATCTGCTTCGCGTCGCCGAGCAGCGTTCGGAGTACCGCTACCCGCGTCCCGCGGTCGCGCGCGTCAAGCGTGCGCCGGTCGAGGTGTTAGCATCGTGCAAGGTTGGCGCGTTCTAACGCACTCGCATACGCGGCGTTCGCTGTAGTCTGCATCGTCTGGGGCACGACGTATCTCGCAATTCGCATCGCGGTGCGGACCATGACCCCGATGCTTCTCACCGGCGCCCGCTTCACCATCGCGGGCGTCATTCTTCTGGCGATTGCGCTGGCTCGCGGCGAAGCGCTGCCGCGATCGCGCCGAGTGATCGCGGAGCTGGTGATCGTCGGCATCCTGCTCGTCTGCATCGGCAACTTCGCAGTGGTGTGGGCTGAGCAGTGGGTGCCGAGCGGTCTCGCGGCACTGTTCGTTGCGACGTCGCCGTTCTGGGTGGCGATCATGGAGCGATTCAAAACCTCGGGCGATCGGCTCGACGTCCGTCGCACCGCAGGCATGCTCCTCGGTTTCGCCGGCGTGGCGATGCTCGTCACGCCCGCGGGCGCCGGCGGTGCGTTCGACCGGAACTTCGTCCTCGGCGCGCTCGGAATTCAGGCCGGCTGCATCGCCTGGCAGTACGGAACGGTGCGGGCGAAGTACAACCTGGCGGACGTTCCTCCATTGATGTCGTCCGCGATCCAGATGCTCAGCGGTGGAATCGCGGTCACGATCGTCGGGATCGCCATCGGTGAAACCAGAAGGTTCCGAATGGCATCAGATACGGTGATGGCGCTCGCCTACCTCACGCTGTTCGGGTCCGTTCTCGCCTACACGTCGTACGTTTACGCGGTGCGTCACATGCGGACCACGAACCTGTCGCTGTACGCCTACATCAACCCCGTCGTCGCCGTGATCCTCGGCTGGCTCGTGCTTCACGAGCGCCTGACGTGGATCTCGATTCTGGCGATGTGCATCATTCTCATCGGCGTCGCGCTGGTGCAGAAGCGAACGAAAGAGGAGCAGGAATGGTCAACGTCTTAGCGGTCGTCGTTCTCGAGTTGTTCACGTCGCAGGGTTGCTCCAGTTGTCCGCCGGCGGATGAGCTGCTTTCGAAGGTCCGCAACCAGCCGGGCGTCGTAGCGCTTGCCTACCACGTCGACTATTGGGACCACCTCGGCTGGCGCGACCCGTTCTCTTCGCATCAATGGACCGAGCGGCAGTCGCAGTACGTGCGTGCGATGCACCTCAACTCCGCGTACACGCCGCAGATGGTCGTCAACGGAACCGCGCAGTTCGTGGGCTCGCAGGCGAGCGCGCTGAAATCGGCGCTGGCGTCCAGCCGGCCCGCCGTGGGAAAGGTGAGCGTCACCGCGACGCGCACCTTCAACACGGTGACCGCCAGCGTTCATGCCGATGCGCCGTCGAGCGATGACGTGATGCTTGCGTTGTTTCAGAACGACGCGACGACGAGCATCCGGGCGGGGGAGAACTCAGGACGCACCGCGAACGACGACGCCATCGTGCGGCGCCTGCTGCGCGTGACAAACGGCGAAGTCAAGGTGCCCGTCGAGGCCTCGTGGCGCAACATCGGAGTCGTGGTGTTCTTACAGAATCGCGAGACGCTCGCAATCGACAACGCGGCTGTGGCGGAGGTTCGATAATCTGTAGCGCCACCGTCCCGGTGGCCGTTCCGCCGCCGTCCCGGCGGCCGCAGAATGGCCGGCGAGACGCCGGCGGTACGGCCGGCGAGGACGCCGGCGCTCCATTGACTACTTGTAGACCTTCCCGTCCTTCACGACGTGCACGATGTGCCGCATCGAGCCCATGTCGGTGAGCGGATCGCCGTCGACGACGATGATGTCCGCGAGCTGACCGGGAGCGACCGTTCCGAGCTTCGGCTGCTTCAGAAGTTGCGCCGGCCAGTACGTTGCCGCGCGAATGATGTCCATCGGCGGCACGCCGAAGTCCTGCCACATCTTCATCTCGCGCCACGTCGAATCGAAGTGGAAGTTGAACGGAATGCCGGAATCGGTGCCGATGATCATCGTGACTCCGGTCGCGCGAAGCTGGTTGAACTTGTTCTGCAGCGTCGGCAGACGCCGCGACGTCAGCGTGAAGTAGCCAAGGTGCGCGGGGTCGCGGAGGGAATCGCGGACGTCCTTGTACATTGCCGCGGGAAGATCATTCCTCAGCCGCTGATCGTCCAGGCGTTCCGGGTTGCGCACCGTGTAGTCGTAGAGGAAGAGGCCCTCGATCGTCGGCGTCCAGTACAGCGTCGCGTTGCGGTCGCGAAGGCCTTGCAGGATGTCCTCCTCGTAGCCGGGTTTCGTCGCGAGCCCCGTGTGCTCGAAGCAATCCACTCCCGCCTTCAGTCCCCGGCGGATCTCCTCCGATCGATGCGCGTGCGCCACGACTGTCTTGCCGCGTTTGTGCGCCTGATCGACGATCGCGTTTACTTCCTCCTGAGTCATCTGATCCTGATCGATCATCTTGATGACGTCCGCGCCGCCGTCGACGACGATGTCGACTTTCCGCCGCGCGTCTTCCGGGCCGTTCACGGCCCAACGCCAGCGCGTCTCGAGCGGAGGCGATGTCTTCTGCAGAAACGGGCCGGATACGAAGAGGCGGGGTCCGGGGATCTCCCCGCGGTTGATGCTGTTCTTCACCGCGACGATGTCGTCCAGCGGCGCACCAAGATCGCGCGCCGTGGTCACACCGGCCATCAACAGCTCCTTCGCCGAAATCGGCATCACGACGTCGCGGAACTGCGGCGGGTACACCTCGTCCCAGTGATCGTAGTTGCCGTGACCGAGGATCATCAGGTGGACGTGCATGTCCATGATCCCGGGCATGACGGTGTAGCCGTTGGTGTCGATCACCTTCGCACCGTCGGGGATCGCGAGAGTCCCCTCTGCGCCGACTGCGCGAACGGTGTTGCCGTCGATGATGATGACGGCGTTCTCGAGCGGAGGCCCGCCGTAACCGTCGATCAGCCGACCGCCGGCCAGCACGAGCGGCTGACCGGCGGCGGCAGTTGCGATTGCCAGAGTGGTGAGAAGGACGAGCGCGCTCTTCATGCGCGCGATTATGCGCGCTACTTGTGTGCGGCCTGCTGATGAAAGAGCGGGAGGTACTTGCCGTAGCCTTCGGCCTCGAGCTTCTCCACGGGGATGAAGCGCATCGACGCGGAGTTCATGCAGTAGCGCTGACCGGTCGGCGCCGGCCCGTCATCGAAAACGTGGCCGAGGTGAGAGTCGGCGTGTTTGGAACGGACTTCGGTGCGGGACATGAAAAACTTACGGTCGGTCTTGTTGACCACGTTCGCGGGCTCCAGCGGCTTGGTGAAGCTCGGCCAGCCGGTGCCGGACTCGAACTTGTCGAGGGAGCTGAACAGCACCTCGCCGGAAATGACGTCGACGTAGATGCCGGCCTGGTGGTTATCCCAGTACTGATTCTTGTACGGAGGTTCCGTCCCTTCGTGCTGCGTGACCTCGTACTGAATCGGCGTGAGCTTGCTCTTCAGCTCGCCATCGTTCGGCTTCTTGTAGTTGTCCATCGAACCTCCTTTTGCGGCCAGGATGACGACCGCGGCTGCTGCCACCAACAACTGCACACTTCGCTTGCTCAAAATTGGACCTCCTGCGTTCATCTCCAACGTGTTACGGCTGGTGAACGTTCCATGGATTGGATGCCGTGCGGACGTTTCGGTTACAGGGTGATTTTCATTTCAATGAGCCCGTTACTACGTCATCCCGAGCGTAGCGAGGGACCGGTGTGGGTCGGGCGGTTCGTCGAGCCACCCAACCCACACCGGTCCCTCGCTACGCTCGGGATGACAAGGATCTTCTTCTCATCATGACCGCTACATTTCGCTTCGTGTTCAAGCACACCGCGACAATCGACAAATATCTCGCTGCGCTTCAGAATCGCCAGTCATGGCCACAACCGAGGGCGAGACTTCTGTCTGGAAGGTGATCTTCGCCTCCGCCGCGGGGACGATGATCGAGTGGTACGACTTCTATCTGTTCGGCAGCCTGGCGACGATCATGTCGGGTGTCTTCTTCCCAAAGGGCAATCCGACGGTGGCCCTGCTCTCGACGCTGGCGGCCTTCGGCACCGGATTCGCCGTCCGCCCGTTCGGCGCGATTGTCTTCGGCCGCGTCGGCGATCTCATCGGGCGCAAGTACGCATTTCTCGTTACGTTGATGATCATGGGTGGCGCGACGTTCGTCATCGGCCTGCTGCCGACCTACGAGCGCATCGGCGTCGCGGCGCCGATCATCCTCGTGCTGCTGCGGCTCGTGCAGGGCCTGGCGTTAGGCGGCGAATATGGCGGCGCAGCGGTCTACGTTGCGGAACACGTTCCGGACAAACGCCGTGGCTTCTACACGAGTTTCATTCAGACCACGGCGACGCTCGGCCTCTTCGTCTCGTTAGGCGTGATCCTGGCCGTGCGCACCTCGATGACGGAAGCCGATTTCAAGGCGTGGGGCTGGCGGATCCCATACCTCTTGTCGGTGCTCCTCGTCGTGATGTCGCTCTACATCCGCATGAGGCTGCGGGAGTCGCCGCTCTTCACGCAATTGAAGAATGCCGGCCGTACCTCCACCGCACCGCTTCGCGATTCGCTCGGCAGCGGCCGCAACTGGGGCGTGATGATGCTCGTGCTCTTCGGCGCCACGGCGGGGCAGGCCGTCGTCTGGTACACCGGCCAGTTCTACGCGCTCATCTTTCTGCAGAGCATTCTCAAGGTCGACTTCGTGCGCGCCAACATCATCGTGGCGGTTGCCCTCGCGATCGGCACGCCGTTCTTCATCGTCTTCGGCGCGCTGTCTGACCGCATCGGCCGCAAGAAGGTGATGATGACCGGCAACCTTCTCGCCGCGCTGCTCTACATCCCGATCTATCATGCGATGAAAGCGAACTCCGCGAACGCCGTGATGCTCACGCTGCTCATCCTCGTTCAGGTCCTCTTCGTGACGATGGTCTACGGTCCCATCGCCGCGTTCCTGGTCGAAGCCTTTCCGGCGAAGATCCGCTACACCTCACTCTCGCTCCCGTACCACCTCGGCAACGGATGGTTTGGTGGCTTCACGCCGCTCATCGCCTCCGCCGTGGTGGCGAAGACGGGAAACATCTATGCGGGTCTCTGGTATCCGATCATCGTGGCCAGCACGACGTTCGTCATCGGCTCGCTCTTCCTGCGCGAGAGCAAGGACGTGAAGATCTGGGACGAGGTGAACGCTACGCCATCGCCGTCGACCTGATGTCGCGATGCGTCTCGAAGAAGCGGACCAGCGCTTCGGCGTAATCCGCGAAGCGCGGCGGCGAGATGCCGAGGTCGCGCTCGACATTCGAGGTGTCGTAGGAGGTGGGATGGACGAAGTAGTCGATTGCCGGTGCCGGAATGCGCATCAGCCGATCGACTCCGGGAACGCGCCCGATTGCGAATTTCGCGACGGACTTCGGCAGGGGCACGCGGATGATGCGGCGCCCCGTCACGCGAGCGATGACCCGGATCGTCTCGTCGACGGTGAGCGGATCGGGATCCGCCAGTTGATAGCACGTGGCGGCGCCGCTGGCGCTCAGCTGATCGATCGCGTCGATGACGAAATCGCTTGGCACGACGTTGAACGTGAAGTTCCGCGGCTTGCCGATGACGGGCAGGAGCGCGACACGCCGCTGACGCATGAGCCACTGGATCACGAAGTACGGGCCGTCGAATTTCTGCGTGGCGCCGGTTCTGCTGTCGCCCACCACCACGGAAGGGCGGTAGATGGTCGCCGGCAGCGACCGTTGCCGCACGTCGCGCTCGGCGAGAAACTTCGTCTCTTCATAGTAGTTGTTGAACGACTGGCCGACGTCGAGGTCGTCCTCGAAGAACATGCCGTCGTGCCGGCCGCTCACATAGCAGGTTGAAACGTAGTGAAAGCGATCCATGCGGGGGCATCGCTCGGCGAAGTCGAGCATGTTGCGTGTGCCATCGACATTCACTCGCATGCCGAGATCGCGCGTCACGCTCAGGTCGTAGATCGCCGCGAGATGGTAGATCTCGTCGAAATCGGGAGCGAGGGCGATCGGCGCTGTGATGTCGCCCTCCGCGATCTCGACGCGTGCGCCGAGCGCGCGGGCCCTCTCACGTGCCAGCGCCGCAAACCGCGGCTGCACCAGACAGACGGCATTCGCCGCCGGATCACGGGCCAGAAGGCGCGGCAGGAGCTCGGATCCGAGAAAGCCGGGAAATCCGGTGAGAAGAATTTTTGGCATGCGTGCGCGCTGCGCGCGCGTTGACAGTTGACGGTTGACGGCGTGCTCCTGTCAACTGTCCACCGTCCACTGTCAACGCGTCGCGAAGCGATGCAAGTTTATGCGCACTTACGGCTGGCGAAGATGGACCGACTTCCTGCGCGAATCGCTACTGACGATCGTGCTCGGATGTGCGGTCACGATGATCGAGAGCGGCGGCAAGCATGAGCTGCAGCCGTTTCACACCTTCGTTCGCAACGTGATCCTCGCGCTCTCGATCTGGATTGACAGCCGCGGCCTGGAGACGATGTTGAGCTGGGCCATCGAGCAGAGTCGGATGCCGATCGTTTTTCGCACGGTCATCTACTCGCTGGGCGCGTGGCTCGGGTTCTTCTCCGGCCTGCTGGTCGTGGCGTCGATCTACGGTGCGGAAAAGGATGAATTCCGGTTCCACAGCTTTCACTTCATTTACTCCATCGTCGCCGCGTGCCTCGTCACCTGCGTCCTCGGCTTCATCCTTCATCACAACCGCAAACGCAACGATCGACTGCGGCAGACGATCGAGCGGCTGAAGGAACACGAGTACGCGGAGAAGGAACTCGAGATCGCACGCGCCGTGCAGCAGCGACTGCTGCCGCCGCGGGAAATCGATTCGAACGGCTTTCACATCAGCGCGCGAACAGAGGCGGCGCACATTATCGGCGGCGATTTCTACGACGTCGTGCGCCTCGAGGACGGATCGACCTCGGTGTTGATCGCCGACGTGTCGGGCAAAGGCATCGCGGCGAGCCTCATCATGGCGTCCTGCAAGGCTGCCATTCCGTTCCTCGCGACGTCGCGTGATCCCGCGCAGGTGATGCGCGCGCTCAACGAACGTCTATGCGCCGATCTGCAGCGGCGCGAATTCGTGGCCATGGCGTTCGCGCATCTGGACCCAAAGACCGGCCGCGGTGCGATGGTCAACGCCGGCATGCCGGACCCGCTGATCGTGCATGCCGATCACTCATTCGACATCGTTGTCTGCACCGGGGAGCGATTTCCGCTTGGCGTCCGCAAGAACGCGCAATACAGTGCGACGTCCTTTTCGCTGGTGAACGGAGATCGCATGCTGATGCTCTCGGATGGCCTGGCCGAGGCATCGTTGAACGGTGAGCCGATCGGCTACGACCACATCCATCAGCTCGCGGCAGCATGTCAGTCCATCGACGAGTTGATCGCGCAGGTTCGAGGCTGTGCGCAGATCGAAGACGACGCCACCGGTGTCATCGTCCGGCGTGTGTCGAGTGTGGGGCCAGTCCTCTGACTGGCCGGCCAGCCGGAGGGCTGGCCCCACACCTCGGCTGGCGCCGCACGGATTACGGCTTCGGTTTGCTGCCGGCCTTCACCATCAATCCGATTCCCACCGCGAACGCCGCCGCGGATGCCGCCAGCCAGGTCGAATTCTTGACCGCGTTCCTGCCGGCGCGCTTCACCGCGCGCGCCGCTTTGCGCTTGCCGATGTAGGTGTACGAATCGACTTCGTCGAGCGCACCTTTCACCTTGCGGGTCTGCAGAAGCTTCGATGCGATCCAGAGCGCCAGCGGCGGGATGAGGCGCTTGATCATCTGATTGGAATCGCTCGTGGCCATGACGTTCTCCTGTCGTTACAGAGAGATATCCCGGAATGCCTCGATCGTGCCACAGATGTAGAGCTCGTCGCCGGCCTGGAGAACGGTCGATGCCGTCATGTCCATCAACAGGTTGCCGTTCCGGCGCAGGGCGACCGCGGAACAGCCGTGCTCGCGGATGCCCGACTGGCGCAGCGTGCGGCCGGCCGCGGTGGAGACGGGCACGTGCGTGATGGATCGATGCTCCTCGCGGCTGCGTGCACTGCGGCCTAACAGCCGCGTGTAGAGCATCTCACCGGAGATATCGCTGATCGACAGAGCGTAGTCCGCGCCGGCGCGGTAGATGTTCTCCACATTGCGCTCGTGGTTGACGCGTGCGATGACCGGGATGTCGGGCGCGAGATCGCGAATCATTACGGTTGCGAAAAGCGTCGCGTCATCCGTGTTGAGTGCGAGGACGACGACCCGCGCGGCCGCGATGCCGCCCTGCTCGAGAATCGCGGGGTCGAGGACATTGCCGACGAGATCGACGCCAGCACCCTGTTGTCGCTCGATGACCCGCACCTGTTCTCCGACGTCGGTCAGCAGCTCGTGAACCTTGCGGCCGACCTCACCGAATCCGGCGATGATCACGGGGCCGCTGGTGCGCAAGAACGTTCCGCCGATGGCCGCCGTCGCTCGATCCAGCGCGTCGCGGGTGCCGAGGAGCTCGAGGCGGGCGCCGGGCTCGATGCGCATGGCGGCGTTGCAGCGTGAGAGCAGCCGGCTGCGCGTCCATTGGCCGACGACGATCGCGCCGGAGCGCTCGCCGATGGCGGCCTCGCCCAGCGTCTTTCCGGCCGTCACGCTCGGGAACGGAACGCGCACTTCGCGTCGCTCGAGTCCGGGCAGCGCTTCGACGCCGGCCAGTCGTGGGCTGATCTGATCGCTGGCGTGTGCGGCGAGCGCGGCGGCGATGATGTGCCGCGGCGTGTAGGCCGCGGTCGCGCCGGCGAGCTCCATCGGGCGGCGATGCGCCGGTTCTTCGACCAGCGCGACGACGTCTCCCTTGAATCCCATCTGGCGTGCGCGGAGGATGATGGCCGCGTTCTCCTCGTCTTTGGCGTTGGCCACCAGCGCTCGCGCCTCCAACAACCGGCACGAGTCGAGCGCATCCTCCTCGGCGCGGCTGAACAAAACGCGCTGTTTGTGCTCCAGCACCGAGCGGGCTGCGGCCTCGTCGGTCTCGATCACGATCGATGCGACGCCGCTGTCCCCAAGCTTCTGCAGCAGGCTCTCAACCGCCGGGCCGTAGCGATAGACGATCACGTGATCGGTGATTTTGCCAGCGGTGCGCGGCAGCTTCTCCTCAAATCGTTCCTCGAGAAACGGGATCATGAAGATCGGCACGACGAGGAAAAAGAGGAAGACGCCGACGAACTGCACGGCCACGACGAGGATCACCATGGCCGGATGCGACCAGTGGCTGTCGGCACCGTAGCCGGTGGTGCTCAGCGTTTCCGCGGCCCATTCGAAGGAGTCCCAGAACGAGCGCGGGTGTCCCTCGAGACGAGCCATGCCGGCCTGATAAAGCAGGGCGGAGCCAACGACGAAGGCGACAAGACCGGCCGCCAGAGCGATCAGGCGGCGGGTGGAGCGGCGCATGCGTTTCATTGTAGGTTGTCACGCTTGGCGCCGCAGCTTTTGTGCACCGTCCGGACGTGTCATCAGCCACTTGCGCGGGAGGGATCGCAACTCGCTTGTGCGAACGGCCATGCGTTCGACGTCGCGCGCAGCGGCTACGTGAATCTGTTGCAGCCGCAGGATCGGCGCGCTGCGGTGCCGGGCGATCGTGCCGAAGCGGTCGCCGCCCGCCGGCGATTTCTGGACCGCGGAACCGCCGCGCCGCTGTTAGGCGCAATCCGGGAGATGATCGTCGGCGCGGAGATCCTCGACGCCGGCTGCGGCGAAGGCTACTACCTCGGCTCCATCGGCCGCGGGTGCGGGGTCGACATCTCGACCGCGGCGATCGAGCTCGCTGCGCGACGCTATCCGCAGTGCGAATGGATCGTGTCAAACGCTGACCGGTTCATCCCGTATGCCGACGCGTCGTTCGACACGGTGATGTCGATTACGGGCCGGTTGAACGTGACGGAGTTCCGCCGTCTGCTGAGGGATGGCGGGGAGCTGGTGGTTGCCATCGCGGCGCCCGACGATCTCGTCGAGCTGCGTGGGCGGCCAAATCGCGATCGGGTCTCGCGCACGATCGAATCGTTCGCCGCGGAATTCGACCTCGCCGATCAGAAACGGGTGACGACGCGCGCCGACCTCGACGAACAATCGGCGAGCGACATTCTCGCCGCGACGTATCGTCCGCGCGCGGCCGGTGCGGCGCGCGTCACGCTGAGCCTCGACGTCCTGCGATTCACGGCTGCGTCGCGCCGGCCTCCATCAGTCGCTTGAACGTGAGCAGGTCTTCCTGCACCTGACGATCGGGATCCTCACCGAAGATCTTCGCCAGCGCCGCGCCCGCGCGCCCCGCCGGTGGGTCGTAACGAAGGATGACCTTTACATCCGTCCCTCGCGGTGTCGATGTGAAATGCACCGAGCCTGCGTTGTTGACATTCGAGTCGTCAACCGACCGCCATCCGATGAGTGCGTTCGGTACTTCGTTGATGATCTCCGCGTCCCATTCGGCGTCCAGTCCCGCGGGACCTTTCGTGCACCAGTGCGAGCGCTTGTCGTCGATCACTGTCACCGACTGCAGATGCGACATGAACCGCGGCAGGTTCTCGAAATTGCGCCAGAACGCGTACACCTTTTCGAGCTTGGCGTTGACGGTGACGTATTTCTCCACGCGCATGCCTCGGCCGTAACGGACGCTGACGTTGTTGCCTGCGGCCTCTTCCACGGTGGAGATGCCGAGGGAGTCGTAGATGGGGCAGTGCCCGGTCGCGCCGCGCCAGACGAGCGCGCCGCCGGCACCCGCGGCAGCCAGTCCGACAAGGGAGCGCCGCGTAAGGCCGTAGGCCGCGAGTGCGGCGCCGGCGATCACAGAGAACCAGCGTTCGGGGCTGCCGACGTTGGTGTAGCCAATTTCCGGATTGGTGTGTGGAAGTTCCATGCGGGCATTGGAGCACGAGACGTGCCGAAGGATTTTCATGTGCTGTCATGGGGCGCGTCGTCGCTGCGCTAGAGCCGACCGAATACAATCCGCGTATGCCAGTCGCCGCCCCGCCCGTCCGCCGGGTCACGCTCGATGAGATCCGCGCCGCGCGCGAACGGATCAAGGACGTCATCCTGCGAACGCCGCTCGTCAAACTGCAGGACGACATCTATCTCAAGCTCGAGAATCTGCAGCCGATCAACGCGTTCAAGATTCGCGGCGCGGCGAATGCGGTGGCGCTTCTCTCCGACAGCGAACGGAAGAAGGGTGTGTGGACGATCAGCGCGGGCAACGCGGGGCAAGGTGTGGCATACGCCGCGCGGTCCGCGGGCATTCCGTGCACCGTGGTGACGATCGAGACCGCCCCCGACACGAAAGTCGAACGCATGCGCAACCTCGGTGCGCGCATCGTGAAGGCTCCGTTCGACGCGTGCTGGCAGGCGATGGAGAGCCGCGAGTTTCCCGGCGTGGAAGGCGCGTTCGTGCATCCGTTCGACGAGCACGACTTCATCGCCGGCAACGCCACGCTCGGACTGGAGATCCTGGAGGATCTGCCCGAGGTGAAGACGATCATCGCGGCCATCGGGGGCGGAGGACTGATCTCCGGCATCGGCAGCGCGGTGCGTCAGATGGCGCCGAAGGTGCGGATCATCGGCGCGGAGCCGGAGACGGCGGCGCCCGGCGCGCTGTCGTTCGAGAAAAATTCGGCGCAGGTGTTTTCGGGATGGCAGGCGTCGTTCGTCGACGGCGCCGGCGGCAAGAGCATCTTTCCGCGCATGTGGGAGCGCATGAACGGCATCGTCGATGGATCGATCGTCGTCACCCTCGACGAAGTGAAGAAGGCGATGCGGCTCGTTGCGGAAAAGACGCGCGTCATTGCGGAGGGAGCGGGCGCTCTCGCGGTGGCGGCGGCGCTGCGCAAGTCGGAGCCGGGCCCGATCGTCGCCGTGATCTCCGGTGGCAACATCGACCTCAAGAAGTTCGCCGAGCTCGTGACCTAGGAACCTCTGCACACGGGGCGAGTTCCCAAGCTGGGTGAATGTCATCCCGAGCGTAGCGAGGGAGCGGTGTGGGTAGGGCGGTGCGAAGGACGAGCATCGAGCCGCCCGCCCACACCGGTCCCTCCCCTTCGCTTCGCTCAGCGTCGGGATGACACGGGCCAAGCCCTGTCAGCGCGCTGCGACGTTGCTTGTGCAGAGCTTCCCTGGCCCCGCATCAGTTTCTCGCCGCGAGGTTCGCCGCGACGTACGCCGGGTCATTCGTACGGTTGTCGACGAACGCTCCGTACGCGCCGATCGATCCCTGGATGGTCGTCACTCGAATCAGAACCGGTTTGCCGCTGTCGGGCAGGCCGCGGGCGTGGAAGAGGTCGTTGATCTGCATCCCGCCCGCGGACGGCACCGCCACTTCGAAGCTGTCGAGCGAGGCGCCGGCATCGTCGATGATCTCAACGCGGGCACGCGCCGCTGTCTGATTCGGAAACGCGCTCAACTCGACCAGGCCGAGATTGGTGCGGAACTGCGGATCGAGAGCCGCACCGAGAATCTCGAGCGTGTCCCCCGCAGCGGCGCTTTGGAAACTGTTCAGCGGCGGCATCAGGAAGCCGTAGGTGCCGCCATCGGAATTGACGGTGTACGTGCGCGAGGTCACCCGCACGCTCGCGTCGGTCGCCGACCCCTGGGCGACGAATCGAAGGCGCGCGATGCCCGTCTTCCCGAAGGCCGTCAGAAGCACGTCTCGAATGACACGCGCTTCATACGGCAAAAGCGTCAGCGGAAGGAACGCCGGACTCTCCGGGACGTCCCACGACTTCGCCTGCAGAGTGACCAGCTTCGCGACGGGCGAGTTGTTGTACAGAAAGAGATCGCTGCGGAACTTCGATCCGTTCGCGCCGTCGAGATGGCCGATCGCGGGGATGACGCGCACCACAGACGCGGGGATGTCGGGCGGAAAAAAGGTGGGGTCATTCGTGCGGTTGTCGACGACGAATACCGAGGCGATGGCCTCGCCGCGACTCGGTTGGAGGATCAGCGCGCCGGTGTCGTTTCCCACTCCCAGCGTCAAGCCAAGGAAGTTGAATTGTTGTTGCCCGTTCGGAACGGCGTTGAAGAGCATCCCGGTCGTCGTCATCTGGCCGTAGGGTCCCGCTCCGCTCGCGTTCACCGTTGTCCCGCGCCCGGAGACATCCGCGATCGTCAGATTCGTCCGGTAGCTCGCACCCTGGAACACGCCCGAGAATGTCAGCGGAAATCGAGGGCCGGCGGCGTTGAGAAAGTCGACGCCGTTCTTGGTGAAGCCGTAGGTTCCCTGTGCTCTCGTGGTGTACGTCCGTGCGGTGACGTTCATGCTGATACCGGCGGGCGGCGTAACGAACAGAGCGCCCGTGGTGTTGTCGGCGCCGAACAATGTATCGATCACATCGGTGATCAGACGGATCTGTCGCGGATTCAGCGCGACCGGAGCCATCCGTGGTGAGGTCGTACCGCTCGGAGCGAACGTCAGAGTCACAGTGATTTGATTTGCTCCGGGGTTGTACAGCGTCAGGTCCGTGGCCCACTTGCTGCCGAAGGCTCCCGTGATGCGACCGACAGCCGGCAGGACCAGTTTCTGCTGCAGCGACGCGCGCACCACGCCCCACTCCTGCACAACGTCGCCACCGCCGCCGCCACCCGCGGAGACAGGCGACCCGAAACCTAGGCTGGATGGGACTCCGGAGTCGAACACGAAAGGCTCACCGCTCTCGACTTTGTCTGCATCGAGGTGCACGAAGCCCTTCGACAGGGTCTCGCTGAGAAACAGCTCGTCGTACGCCTTTGGCGCGCCGTCCCCGGCGTGCCACACGGCGAGAGCCGGATCTTTGAACAACAGGTTGTCGATGGTCTGCCGCGGGCGATGAACCTGGATCAATACCTTCTTCCCGGACGGCGCCGGATGCAGTGCCTCGACCTCGGGCGCCGAGACGTCCTGCCACTGTGTCTGAACCCCTGCGGCTGGCGTGTGCAGAAGGAACGTCGTCGGCCGGCTTCCGCCGCGGCGGATCATCCACGCCCCTCCGTAGTCGGCGGTCGGCAGCGCGTAGAAAACCCAGGAGGCATTGATCGTTGGAGTCACATCGGGCGCGCCATCCCACGACGCAGCAACCGGCGTGACCGTGCCGTTCTGCGTATACAAGAGCACGACGTTGCCGAAGCTCGTGGTCTGCTCGACGTACGCGCTGCCCACCGGCGTGATCCAGCCGTACGAGAGTCCGCGGAACGCATTTGGAGCCGCGAGAGTCGCCTTGCCGTCGAGATCGACGATCCAGACGCCGTTGCCGCCCTGAACGAGCAAACGCGAGCCCGTCGCGTCCCGGCCTAACAACGCGATCGACGACACCGTAGAAACCGGAACCGACACGAGCTGCTTCACGGTCCCGTCGAATGTGACGCCGTAGACAGTCACGTTTCCGTTGGCGTTCATCGCAACGAAGAACGGCATCTCACGCGTGCCGACGAGCAGAGGGCTGTAGCGCGCTCGCACGAAAGGCCCACCCGTATCGACGCCGTTCGAGGGAAACAGGTTGACGGCGGGAAGAGCGACGTTGATCCACGTCTTACCGCCGTCGTTCGTCAGCCTCCAGGCGGGCTGGCCGGCGACGATCGTCTCGATGAGGATCGTCGGAATCTCGCGATCGTCTTCCTGGCTGATCGCGTTGATCACAGGCGCATAGCTTCCGTCCTGCGGGTAGATCACGAGAGGCTCTTCCAATCCTTTGGAGTCGTACAGCACGACCTGAGCTGGACCAAGCGGTCCCGTTGGAGCGGTTGTCCCGAACGCCGGCGCCGGCGCCTGTTCGGCGAGGACGAAGTGCCGATTGAGTCGGCTCTGGATGGCTGGAATGGAAGCACGATCGCTATAGGGTGCGTATGAGAGGACGCGCGCCTGCGCGGTGAAGACCATTCCGATGATGCATGCGAGGGCACAACCAAGGACGCGCATCAAGACTCCGTTCTATGCTGTTATGTCATAAAGCATGCGTCTGATCCTGTCATAATGCAAGCGCGGCTGTGCTCAAACAGCATAATCAGAACGGATCAGAGTGGGAGACGAGAGGCGGCTAGCGAGGGTGATGATGCTTCTGATGCTTCTTTTCGTGCCGCGCCTCGGCTTCGTCGATCGAGTGTGACTGCGTGATCGTCTGATCCTTCTTCGCCATCTCCGCGAGCTTCCGGTAGTGCGCATGGATGACGGCGAGCTCGCGTTCGGTCAGATCCTCGACTGAGATCAGTCGATTGCTCGCGCCCTCGATCGCCGCGACGATCTCGTTGAGCTTGAGTTGCACGGCGAGCGACTCTTTGTTCTGCGCGCGCTGGATCAGAAAGACCATCAGGAACGTGACGACGGTCGTGCCGGTGTTGATGACGAGCTGCCAGGTATCGGAGTAGTGAAAGATCGAGCCGGTGAGGCCCCAGACAATGATGATCGCGAGCGCGACGATGAAGGCGTAGGTGGAGCCTGTCCATCGCGTCACGAAGGATGCGAAGCGGGAGAAGATGTTGTCTCGCGGCACGTTAGACCTCCTATCGAACGGTTGCCAGCGGCGTCATGTCGCCGGGGGGATTCGGATAGTCGTGTCGATCGGTCATGGCGTTGTAGGGAGTATTCGTTACTGCGACCGTCGTCCCAGCGATGATGGCTTTCGCTCCCGTCGGCGACGGCTTCGAGACCTGCGCGGCCATACGCACCTGAACGAGCTTCGGATCGAGCAGCGCGACCGAGTCGCGGCGGAGTACGAGGCCCGGCACGAACACGTCGGCATTTCCCGGCACATTCTGCAGAACGAGCCACGCCGCGGGAGCGCCGGGCGCGCTGAACGTGATGGTCAGGTTGCCCGGCGGCACGTCCAGCAGAAGGAAGGAGCCGTTCTCGGCGACGCCGCCGGAGACATACGGCGCGTTTTCGATCCAAATGTTGGTGGAGCGGAAGAGCTGCATCTTGCGCGCGATCTCGGTCTCCCGCGTGCGGTACGGTGCGTTCGCGGGCTCGTCGACGTCCGCGATCCATCCCCGAACGCTGATCGGCTCGGCGCTCACGCGCGGTTGTGTGGCTTCATGACCGCCGCAGGCGGCGAGGAGAAGAAGCACGGCGAGCGGTCGCATCACGAAAACAAGGATAGCGGATAGCGGCGTGCGATAATTCTTGCCGTCCCGATGAAACGGCTCGTTCCCATCCTCATCCTCGCCATCACCTCGATCGTTCTCGCGCAATCGCCGAATCAGGCGACGCTGCGGACGACCACCGGCGACCGCTCCATCACCATCACCCACCTCGGCACCACCACGATGTTCGCGGCCGACGAGGTGCTGAGCGCGATCGGCGGGAACGTGACGCCGGAAGGCAACGGCTTCAAGGCCACCATCAACGGCAAACTCGCGGCGTTCGGACCGGACAGCCGCTTCGCCGTGATCGGTGAGGACCTGATCGAGATGCCTGTCGCGCCGATCACCGTCGAGAACCGCCCGTTCGTGACGTCGCAATTCTTCGAGGGGTTGCTGGCCAGGACCAACGACTTCGAGGTGACGTGGGATCCGACCGGAAGGCTTCTGTCGATCAAACCGGCGCAGCACATCGCGGTCAACGCGCAGGTCTCGATCGCCAACGTCCAGGGCATCTCCAAAGTCGTCGTGACGTTGAGCGGACCTTCCGACTACACGATCGTGAAGGAAGCGCAGGCCTACACCATCCATTTCAAGACTCCGATCACCGCTCCGTTTGCCGAGCAGACCTACGAGGATCCGAATGTGACGAAGGTGACCTTCAACGGGACCGACATGCGCGTCGATCTCGTGGCGGCGGATGTGGTTGCCGATCCGTACAAGCTCGAGAATCCGTTCCGCGTGGTGCTCGACATCCACAAGGGATCGTCGCCGCCGGCCGGGTCGCTGCCCGCCGTCGCTCGACCGAAGCCGTCGGAAAGGCCGGGGATTCACACGATCGTCATCGACCCCGGACACGGCGGCAAGGATGTTGGCGCCATGGGTGCCGCGGGATTGTTGGAGAAGGACGCGACGCTCGCGGTCTGCCGCAAGCTGGCCGACGCACTGGAGGCGAAGTTGAAGACGCGCGTCATTCTCACGCGCAGCGACGACAGCCTCGTTCCCCTCGATCAGCGCCCGGCGATCGCGAATCAGTACCAGGCCGACCTTTTCCTGTCGGTCCACATGAACGCCGCGGTGATGAAGGGCGCGCACGGCTCGGAGACGTACTTCCTCTCCCTCGAGGCGTCCGACGAGCTCGCAAAGAAGGCGGCCGAGGTGGAGAACGCGCCGGCGAAGGGGGCGAATGCGGGGACCGATCTCAAACTCATCCTTTGGGATTTGGCGCAGCAGGAGTACCTGACCGAATCGAGCCGCTTCGCATCCGACATCCAGGAAGAGATGAACCGCGCGACGCACGTGCAGAGCCGCGGAGTGAAGCAGGCGCCCTTCAAGGTGCTGGTGGGCGCGACGATGCCGGCGGCGCTGGTCGAAGTTGCATTCATCAGCAATCCCGATGAAGAAGCGAAGTTGAAGAACGACGCGTTCGTCAACTCGGTCGTCGCCGCGTTGACGACGGCCATCGAACGTTACAAGAACGATTACGAGGCGCGGATCGGTGTTGCCGCACACGTTGCACCACCGCTGGCCCCCACGCCGTTGACGCCTACGGCTACGATCGCGCCGGCGCCGAAGAAGGCAGGACAGTAAGTGAAGCGAAGTGCCGCGCTCGCGATCGCGCTCCTGGCGACCGCGAGCTGCAGTAAACCGGAGCCGCTTTCGCCGAATCTGGCTCTGGCCAACAAGGTGGCTCCGCGCATCGTGCTCCTCTACTACGAGTCGCCCGACATGCAACTCGTTCCCGAGCGGCGCAACCTCGCGCTGCCTGAGAATCCCGCCGGCGCGCTGTCGATCGTCGTCCGCGAGCTCTTCAATGGATCGGCGAATGCCGCCGTCCCACGGATCTTTCCGCCGGACACGATCGTGCGCGGCGCGTATCTGCTCCCCGATGGAACGGCGTTCGTCGACATCGGCGGACCGACCGTGACGCAGGGATGGGGCGCGGGAAGCCACCAGGAACTGATCGCCATATACGCGGTGGTCGAGACCGTCATGGCGAACTTCCCCGAGGCGAAGCGGGTGCGTCTGCTGGTGAACGGCGAGCCCGCCGAGACACTGGCCGGCCACATCAGCCTGGAGCGCGCGCTCACGCCGCTGAAGGGGATGGTGGCTGAACGGTGAGTGGGAAGTTGGGATGTTGGGCCGTTAGGAAGTTGAGAAGCAGGTTGAGCGGGACTTCCTGGCGTCCCAAGGTCCCAACTTTTCTTGACCGAACGCTTGTTCTAAGTTACGGTTACAGCGTTACCGAAAATGACTGTTATCTATAAGCAAACACGACGGTTGTCACATTCGTGTAACATTGGGAAAATTTTCACAATGTATGCGATAATTCAAACGTACTAGATAGCAAGGAATTACTGGATGGGCAGGCGGGACCTGCTTCCGATTTTCAACCCGCCTAGTAACGACCTCTAAAACGCTTCTTTGAATCTTACCGGTACCAAGCCCCGCCACCGAGCAGCCTCGCCTCGCCACATCCAGTAAGAAAGTCCTACCCCGCCGCAAGGCGGGGTTTTTCTTTTTGCGCCGCTCCACGCGGCGCGTTGACGGTGGACGGTGGACAGTCGACGGAGTCCCCTTCGCCGCGCGACTGTCAACCGTCACCCGTCAACGCGAGCGTCAGCGAGCAAGCAGGACAGCGCTTGTTCCACCAGCATCTTCGCGTCGGCGTTCACGGCCAGCCAGCGCATTCCCGTGACCAGGGCGTCGGCCGCCGCGAGCATGCGCTCTTTCTCGATCGGCAGGTCGATGCGGCCGGCGACGCCATCGCAGAGGACGTCGGCGGTGAGCGCCATCGCGTCCGACACGTTCTCCTGATCGGCGACGATCGCTGCGAGCGTCAGCAGCGTCACGCTCTCGCCCTTGTCGCCGAAGCGCCGCAGCGCGTCGACGATGTCGCTCACCAGCTTCTCGTCGCGAGCGGCGACTCCACCGACGTAGATCGACTGTGACCTCGAGCGAATCGTCGGCAGCAACAGTTCCGGAGCGCGCGTGATCATGATGAAGACGGTGTCGCGCGACGGCTCCTCCAGCGTTTTCAGCAGCGAGTTCGCGCCGCTGGCGCTCACGGTGTCAACCGGGTCGATGATGAACACCTTGTTGCGACCTTCGTACGGCCGCAGCGTGGCTGCGGCGACCACGTCGCGAATCTGCTCGACGCTGATCATCTTCCGGTCGCCCGCCACCTCGACGAAGTGTGCGTCTGGATGCAGCCGCCGCTCGATGCGCTGGCAGATCGAGCAATCGTCACCCGTCGAGCCATTCATGCAGTTGAGCGTCTTCGCGATCTGTAGCGCGATGGCCCGCAGTTCGTCGTGCGCGGGTCCGTGCAGGATGATCGCGTGATGCAGCTCTCCGCGCCGCGCGGTGTCGAGGAGCAGAGCCGCTGCCTCGTTCAAACCAGATCTCCGATGACCTTCATCATCCGGTCGAAGACTTCATCCGGCGTTCCGTTCGCATCGATCACACGATAGCGGTCGCGCTCCGCTGTTGCCATCGCCAGGTATCCCTCGCGAATGCGCCGGAAGAACCGCACGTCTTCCGTCTCGAAACGTCCCTCGTCCTGTTGCTGCGCCGCGTTGCGCGACCGCGCGCGAGAGAGCCCGATCTCCTCCGGCAGATCGAACAGCAGCGTAACGTCGGGCCGCAGGCCGTCCGTCGCCCAATCGGTCAGCGCACGCAGCCGGTCGAGATCGATCAGGCGCCCGAAACCCTGATAGGCGAGCGTCGAGTCGCCGTAACGATCGCAGAGCACGGTCCGCCCGGCAGCCAGCGCGGGACGAATGACCTCGATGACCAATTGCCTTCTGGACGCGGCGAACAGAAACACTTCCGCGATCGGTTCGACGGTCGACGCGGAATCGAGAACGATCGCCCTGATGCGATCGCCGATCGGCGTCCCGCCAGGCTCTTTCGTCACGACGGCGTCGGGCAGGCGCTCAGCCAGCCGTCGCAACTGCGTCGATTTTCCGGAACCCTCGATGCCTTCGAACGTGATGAACATCTACTCCGCCAGTCCGTCGCGCAGGCCGCGCAGGTAGTGCTCGCGCATCAGCTGTTCGAACACGCGCGGCTGGGAGAGAAATCGAAAACGCTCGCCCAGCTTTGCGCGGCGCCGCAACTGCTCCAGATGCCGCCTCGTGGCTGGCTTGCGCGATTCCATCTCGTGCACACCGAGGAAGTGGCCGAGGTCGGGATGCTTGCGGTAGAAGATGGCGCCGGATTTTCCGACCGTGTATTGCCGGCGAGCGAACGAGTCGACGCTCATCCGGTGATGATGCCGTGTCACCGCCTTTGCGTTGTAGCGGATCTTCAGTCCCTCGCGATCGAGCCGGTACGCGAGCTCGATGTCTTCCCACGCCGCCGCGGGGAAGGTCGTGTCGAACGGATGGGCGAGGAGCAGCTCGCGATCCATCGAGATGTTCGAGGTGTAGAAGAAATTGAAGGGAACGATGTCGCCGTCGCGGATCAACTTGTAGCCGAACTGCAAGCCGTAGTCGTTGATGTAATCCATGAACGAGGTGACGCGTGTATCGCGAGGCCAGCCGGTGTAGCCGAGACAGGCCACGAGCGGGTCGTCGCCAGCCTCGCGATGAATGCGGGCGTGCTCAGCGAGGAAGCGCGGCTCCGGAACGGTGTCGTCGCCGAGGAAAACGACGAATCGTCCGCGCGCCATTTTGACGCCGTGATTGCGGGCTCTGCCGGGACCGGCATTCTTCTGCGTCTGGAATCGGAAGCGGTCAGCGAGCGGTGAGCGGCGAGCGGCCAGCACGCGGTCCGTCTCGTCAGTCGAGCCGTCGTTGATCACGATCACTTCGTATGGAGGCGCATCGTTCTGCGCGTCGAGCGCGTCGAGAACCATGAGCAGCGTGTCGAGCCGGTTGAACGTCGGCATCACGACGGAGAAATAGGTCACCGCCCCTCACCCGGCCTTCGGCCACCCTCTCCCCGCTGCGCGGGGCGAGGGCCCATGAATTCCGGTTGCTCACTGTTGTCCCGCTCGTCACTTACGGGGTGAGGGCCAACCAAATCCGTTTTGCCGTTGCCCCTCTCCCCGCACGCGGGGAGAGGGTGGCCGAAGGCCGGGTGAGGGGCGTTCCCGCTAAGCAGACCATCCTCCATCGACACACAACACCTGACCGGTGATCGCGCTCGCGTCGTCGCTCAGGAGAAATGCGATCGCGGCCGCGACTTCGTCGGCGGCGATCGCGCGCTGCATCGGCACCGACTGAATGAGATGTCTCTTCACCTCGGAATCCATTTTCGCGACCATGTCGGTGTCCACGAACCCCGGCGCCACGCAGTTGACGCGGATCTTGTTCCGCGCCACCTCGCGCGCGAGCGACCGGGTCATCGCGATCATCCCGCCCTTCGCCGCGGCGTAATTGGTCTGACCGACGGCGCCATGCATTCCTGATATGGAAGCGACATTCACGATCGCGCCCTCGCCTTGCCTCAGCATGATCGGCAACACAGCGCGCGTCATCGAGTGTGTGCCACCGAGGTCGGTGGAGAGGACCTCGTCCCACTGGTCGTGCGTCATGGTGTGCATCAGCGCGTCGCGGCGGATCCCGGCGTTGTTGACCAGCGCGTCGATGCCGCCGAAGTTGTCCACGACATCCTGCACGATCTCGCGATTACGGGAGTCGTCGCGGATGTCGCCGTGGCAGGCGAAGATTCTCTTCGGGTCGATGTTCCTGAAGTCGTTGGCCGCATCATGAGAACGGGTGTAGGTGAAGGCGATCGAATAGCCGTCCGAAAGCAGCCGCATCGCGGTGACGCGGCCGATGCCGCGCGCGCCGCCGGTGATGAGCGCGACGCGCGCCGCTGCGGGCACTATCCCTCGCTCTCTTCGTAGCGCTCCTTGAGCGAGGCTACGACGGACGGGTCGGCGAGCGTCGTGACGTCGCCCAGAGCGCGCCCTTCGGCGATGTCCCGCAGGAGACGGCGCATGATCTTGCCGCTGCGCGTCTTCGGCAGGTCAGCGGTGATCATGATCCTCTCCGGTTTCGCGATGGCGCCGATCTTCTGGGCGACGTGGTCCTTCAATTCCTTTTCGAATTTCGCGGGATCCTGCCGAGCGCGCTCGGCATCCGCGGCCTTCACGATGACGAAGGCGGCGATCGCCGTGCCTTTGATGTCGTGACTGATGCCGACACACGCCGCTTCCGCCACGGACTGATGATCGACGAGCGCGGACTCCACCTCCATCGTCCCGATGCGGTGGCCGGCGACGTTCATGACGTCATCGACCCGGCCTAACAACCAGAAGTAGCCGTCGTCGTCCCGTTTGGCGCCGTCGCCGGTGAAGTAGATGCCCGGCCATTTCGACCAGTACTGCTT